>NZ_JBSFWK010000011.1:0-222419 GCF_053594815.1 Streptomyces sp. NPDC002577
ACCCTCCCCCCCACACACAGAGTCTAGGTTTTGTACTTGGCGGTCTGATTATGGTTCGAGCTGCTTGGGGGCGCCTTCTGGGCCCTGCCGACGCGCGTCGGCAGGGCCCCCACCGCTGTGTCGCCGACCGCTCGGAAAGCGCCGGCCAGGCAACGGGCGGAGGCAGCGTCTCACCGGTCGAAGCGGATGAGATCTCCTACGGTCCATGCGCTGACGTCCTTGATCGCGACTCGGTACATGCCGCCCGTCTCCGGGATGCCGAGGCTGCCCTGCAGGATCCGAGCGAGATGAAAGTGCAGATGCGTGGGCGCCTCGCCGCGACCGGGCCGGTTCCCTCGCGGACCGCGCGCAAAGACGTCCGAGAACGGGCCGAGACGGTCCGAGTCCTTCAGGACCTCCGCCACCCGCTCCCTCCACACGGCCTCCGGAGCCAGCCGGCCGGTGATGACGGCGCCGCCGACGACCACGGTCAGCGACATCTGATTGCTTCGCTCGGACTCCACCGCGGCGGAGATGGCGACGAGCAGCTCATCAGGGTTCGACATGACAGCACAGCTTATTCGGCCCACCTGTATCAGGAACCGCCCGTGGGGCCGCAGCAGTTGCGCGCTCGGCAGGAGGCGGCTTCCGCCAACCGGTGAGGCCCGATCGCGGCAGGCTTCTTCCTTCACCAGAAGGGTGAAATCTGCTTTTGCATGAGTAGATTTTCGTTCCTGACATGGGTATGCTTCTTCTCGTAGACACGGTCGACGAGACCCGCCAGACACGAACTGGCGGGTGGCTGAGTACGAAGTACGCAGGTCAGTGCGGCTCTCGAGCCTCGAAGCCAGAGCGTTCTCAGAACGGGTGACGGGACTGGGAGCCGCACTGGGCGGCTCGCACGTCGAGGAGCTGCCAACAGCAGTACCGGTTCACTCAGTGGTTGATTCAGAGAGGAACGGAGGAGCAGACGCCATCAGGATCGCCCGGCCCGAGAAGCACTCGGCCCGGGTACCGCAAGACCCCGGAATGGATGGTGGTCCCCGGTCAAGCAGCTGCGATCCCCCCGCACCCCCCTCTACGGGTCGGCTAGCGGAAACAGAAGGTCGGCACAGCAGTAGGGCCGACAGATGGTGTTCAATTTCCTCCGGGGCCCTGGTGCCGTACGCACCAGGGCCCCTCGACGCGTTGCACAACGAGGTGACATGACATCGGACAACCCCCTGAATGATCGTCTGGACGACGACGACTACCCCGCGTACACGATGGGCCGGGCAGCCGAGATGCTCGGCGCCACCCCGGCCTTCCTCCGGGCCATCGGTGAGGCTCGTCTGATCACTCCGCTCCGCTCGGAGGGAGGACATCGCCGGTACTCCCGCTACCAACTGCGGATCGCCGCGCGCGCCCGGGAGCTCGTCGACAAGGGGACTCCGATCGAGGCCGCGTGCCGCATCGTCATCCTCGAGGACCAGCTCGAAGAAGCGCAGCGGATCAACGCCGAGTACCGTCGTGCCGCCAGCGAATCGGCGGGCCGTGCCGGCTCCGACTCCGCCTGAACACGCGGGCGCGTGCCGTATCCGGAACGCCGTCTTGCGGCCGGAGGAGAGCACGGCTCGGAAAGTCGCCGGTCCGCTGCTGCCGGACCGACGCCGCCCTCGCCTCCGGGAGGAGCACCCCGCCGGAAGGGCTGTGCACTCGCCAAGGGTCCCCGGGCATGTCGACGGAGACAGCGGCGCCAAGCGCAGAACCCGTTCGCGCAAGCGCTTCGGCTGGCGTCCTTCGACGCCGTGCCCACCGCGTGCCCATAAGAGCGGACGACCAGGGTCACCAGCGGTACCAACCGGCCCGTGCAACGGCGCAGGCGTATCCCATCCCCGCAGGTCAGCCGCCATGCGACTGTCCAAGCGCCGTCGCTTCCCAAGCTGAGAGCGCGAGTTCGATTCTCGTCACCCGCTCTTCTTGAAGCCCCAGGCCAGCGGCCTGGGGCTTACTTGTTGTCCAGACCTTTTGTCGCCCCTAGCGCCCCCGACACGGCTTGAGAGTAGGGCACGCAGAGGGCGCGGGGTCCCCCTCGGCACATTGGGCCACCGCCTTCCCCCTCCTCAACTGCGTGGCCCGGCACGCCTCTTGGCGCACCGGGCCACGTCCCATGTTTCACTTGTTGCGTTTATTTCGATTATTTCGAATAATGGGGCACAGGCAGACTCGACGCCTGCCTCCCGCACCGACAGGGGCGCACCATGACCAAGACAGACATCCGACCCGTGAAGCTGCCACCTGAGAAGACCGCGGCCGCAGCTCACGCGCTCGCACAGGTCCGCAGCTACCTGGCGGCACACCAGGACCTCGCAGAGATCACCGTGACGGTCGAGGACGGAGAGCGCGAGCCCCTCGCCCTACCCC
Organism: Streptomyces sp. NPDC002577; assembly: GCF_053594815.1. Lineage (NCBI taxonomy): Bacteria > Bacillati > Actinomycetota > Actinomycetes > Kitasatosporales > Streptomycetaceae > Streptomyces > Streptomyces sp. NPDC002577. Next base: position 2,383 of record NZ_JBSFWK010000011.1, read on the forward strand.
GCGAGGCCGTGGAACTGCTCGCCGGCATGCTGGCCCACCTGGGGGCCGGCCGCGCCGTCTCGGTCGTCCCGTCCGACGCCGAGCTCACCACACAGCAGGCAGCGGACATGCTCAACGTGTCGCGGCCATTCCTGATCGGCCTGCTCGAGGCCGGAGAGATCGAATACCGAACCGTCGGCACGCATCGGCGGATCACCGCGTCATCGCTCCTTCAGTACAAGCGCATGGACGACCAGCGTCGCCGCGAAGCCGCCGACGAGCTCACCCAGCTCGGCCAGGAAATGGGAATGATCTAGCACATGGCCTTCGTCGCCATCTACGACGCCAACGTCCTCTACCCCAGTACCCTGCGCGACGTCCTCATCCGAATCGCGCAGGGCGGCCTCGTCCAAGCCAAGTGGACCGATCAGATCCTCGACGAGACATTCCGCAACATCCTCAAGAACCGGCCGGACATCCCGCCCGAGAAGCTCGACCGTGTCCGCGCCTTGATGAACGCTGCCATCCGGGACTGCCTGGTCAAGGGACACGAACCACTGATCGATGCCGTGGAGCTACCGGACCCGGACGACCGGCATGTCCTGGCCGCGGCAATCCGGGCCAAGGCACAGGTCGTCGTCACCTTCAATCTGAAGGACTTCCCTACCGATGCCCTGGCCCCCTGGGACGTCGAAGCTGTATCCGGACGCCTTCCTGGAGGCACAGATCGATCTGGCCCCGCAGGTCGTCTACGGCGCGGTGCAGAGGATCGCGGACAGCTGGCGAAAGCCGCCAGGCACAGTGGACGACGTGATCGCAAGGCTGGAGCGGCAGGGCCTGGTGGCTTCGGCGGCAGCCCTGCGAACGCTTGCGGTCACTCCTTGACGGGCCCTTCCCGTGCGTGCCTCGGCTACGCCGCTCACCCGCCGGAGGCGGCTGGTCGGGCGTGCGCCCAGGCCAGAGGCCAGATTGTGACTCTGAGCTGCGACGTTGCAACGAGCGGGCTTGGTCTTCCCAAGCTGAGAGCGCGAGTTCGATTCTCGTCACCCGCTCCATTTGAAACCCCAGGTCAGCGGCCTGGGGTTTGCGTTTTAGGTGTACGATCCGGCGCCGTAGGCCACCGCGCGGGTGCCGGTGAAGGTGCAGGTGCCGCCCTCGCTCGCGCACCGGGTGAAGCCCGGGCGCAGGGTGTCGGTCCCCGGCGCGAACTTCACCCCAGCGCGGACTCCACCAGGGAGGCCGCGGTCTTCATGCCGGCCTCGTTCGGGTGGTATGTGGTCCGTCCCGAGGCCGGCTTGTACTTCTCCACCCACGGGTCGGCCGCGCAGGCGTCGTGGCCGTGGCTGGCGGTGGCGAAGCGGACCAGGGTCGCCCCGGTGTCGTTCGCCGCGTCGATGTACGCCTGCGCCAGGCGGACGGCTACGGTGCGCTCGAACACCCGCTGGTCGGCGGTGAGCGGTACACCGGTGCAACCACCGGTGTCGGGCAGGAGGGTGGAGTAGCTCACCAGGAGGACGCGGGCCTGCGGGGCCCTGGCGTGGACGGAGTTCACGACGTTCTCGATCCGCCGGCCCACCACGCCGAGGGCGGTGTTGATCGCGGCCTGGTCCACGGTGCCGCAGTTCGTGCCGCCGCTGTTCTGGCAGGAGTACGTGACCATGCTCCCCAGGTAGTTGACGTCGTTGCCGCCGATGGTGATCGTGACCAGGTCGGTCCCGCTGTTCACGGCGTTGATCTGCGGCGGCTGCGAACCCTGGTTGGTGGTGAGGATGTTCGCCGTCGTGGCGCCACTGCAGGTGACGTCCGTCAGGTTCGCCCCGATGTCGCGGGCCACGATGCTCGCGTAGTTGTTGCCCGACCGCGCGCACGCCGCCGCCCCACTGCTCGTCTGCAGCGGCGGGATGCTCGGTCCGGCGGCGAACGAACTGCCCATCGCGACGTAGTCGAGACCGGCCGCCGTGGTCGAGGCGGTCCCCGCCTGAGCGGTCTTCGTGGTGACCGAGTCGGCGGTCAGGGTCAGTTGGGCCTTCGACTGCCGGCTGGAGCCGTCCGCTGTGGCGCCGCCGCCGCAGGCCGTGAGGGTGAGCGCACCGATGACCAGGGCCGCACAGGCCATCAGGGCGTTTCGTCGGGGTGTGTCCATTGCCACGAGGTGCTCCTGTCTGATGGTTCATGGGGTGTGGTCCGCTCCGGTGCTGTCAGAGGAGAGCACGCAGTGCCGCATGTGGTTACTGGTGAGACCACGTGATGGCTGTCGCGTGACAGAACCAGGACATCCGGAGGGCCGGCGGTCGCCCGCTGTGACGCGTGCGCAACTCACCGTCGGCGATGGAGAGTTCAGACCGCGTGGCCGCGGCGGAGGACCCCCGCCTCCGCCGCCGCGTGGCCCGTGGTGCCCAGGACGATGACCTGGAAGGCCGCACCGAAGTAGGCGGTTACGAAGCGGGAGATCCTGCGGATGCTGCTGCGCATGGTGGGTTGCCTGCCTTCCGGGTCCGTGAGGTGCTGTTCGTCGAACGGGCGGTCAGGCGTCACCAGTTGGTGGCGTCGCTCATCGACTGCTGCCAGTACGTGACCTTGATCGAGTCGTCGATGTAGGCGCCCTTGGCGGGCAGCGACGGGTGGGCGGCGGCGCCGACGCTCCCGCTCATGGAGCGACCGTAGAAGTAGACGGTCAGGGACTTCGCGGTGCGGCCGTTCGTGCCACTGCCGTCGGCGGCGGACAGGCTGATGGCCGCGTATCCGGACTGGCCCGGCTCGAGCGTGACGACTGCCTGCGGCTGCGAGTCCTCGATGACCGGAGGCTCGGACTGGGCGTCGGTGAACTGGACGCTCGGGTAGCCGTAGAGGAAGCAGGCTTTGCTGCCGGTGTTGGTCACCGTGAGCAGCATGTGGTTCACGGGGCGGTTCAGCGGGGCCGCCACTGTCTTGGTGTTGGACCCCTCACAGGTGACCGGCTTGCCTGACGAGCCGGGCGCCTTCGGCGCGGAGGCACCGGCGGCGGGCTTCGAACCGGCGGTGGTGGACCCGGCGGTGGACTTGCCGCCGGAGGAGCCCGTCGAGCCCGTGGAGCCGGTCGAAGCCGTGGAGTTGGAGTCCGCGTCCGACGAGGCCGCACCGGACGAAGGGCTCGTGGAGGTGGTCGCCGCTGCGCCCCCGTCGTGGGCGCCCGTTCCGTCGTTGCAGGCGGTCAGGGAGAGCGCGGCGAGAACGGCGGTCACGGCGGCGGCTGCGAGACGGGTGCGGGAGGTACGGAGATCGGACATGTTGCTGTGCCCCTTCGGTGCTCGGGTGGCGGTGGTGATCGGATGACCGAAGCTTGTGAGGTGATCCGTCCCAACCGCCACGCACAACGGGGTATTGGGGACGCTGGAACGCCGAAATGCACTCTGACCAGCGAGAACACAGTCACCCTGGAACGGGCGAATGGGATGCAGGGACTGCGGGGAACGGGTGTCAGAGGCAACAGGTCTCGTCATCGCCTTCGGTCTCGGGGAAGGCGAAGAGCAGCAGTCGGCCGTCGGGAGGCAGGGGCAGGTCCGTTGCGTCGGCGGGCAGGGCCGCGAGGTCGATGGAGGCGACGAAGGGGTGGGCGGGGTCCGGGGTATCGGCCGGAAGCAGGAGCCGACCACCGAATCGGCCCACGACCGGCCCGTCCCCGCCCCGCGTCAGCGTCGCACAGGGGCGGGCGGTGGCCAGCCATCGCTCTACGTCGTCGGCCGGATGTCCCGCGCAATCGCCGTGTCACGGAAGGGACCTAACCGGTCCCACATCTCAGGAGTCATGCGCACACCGTAGGGGGAGGCACTGACACAGCCACTTCGAAGCCGCGGCGGGCAGCCGAGGAGCCGCCTGGTTCCCTGTCCTGGCGAACCCGGCGTGGCGTGAACCACGCTCAACAACGGTGCGATCCTGCGCTCCCGGGCGCCACACCAGAGCACGTACGCCCAGGTCAGAAGGCATCCGCCCCTGCAAGCGCCGTCGCTTCCCAAGCTGAGAGCGCGAGTTCGATTCTCGTCACCCGCTCCATGGAGAAGGCCCAGGTCAGAGACCGGGGCCTTTTTGCTGTTCATGGTGATCAGTCGCCGCGTACGTGGTGAACACGTCGGCCCGGCGGTCGTCGCCGCGAAGACCCACAGCGGAGCGGGCGCCCTCTCATCGAGGGCGCCCGCTCCGGTGTGCGAGTCAGGCCGATGCCTTGACCGCCGAGCCCGCCTGGGCCGGCTCCCGCACCACGCGGCGGCGCCGGGTCGGCATCCCGGCCGTCGGGTTGGCGACGCCCCAGGCCGCGCTCTTGCAGATCAGCTCCTTGTAGACGGCGGCGAGCCGTCCTGTCAGGGCCGCCCGGACGGCGCGGTCGTCGGCGGTGACGAACTGGATCAGGCCTTCCCTGCGTCCCAGCGAGATGCACTGCTGGAAGTAGCGGAGCGGCGCGTTCGGGAGCTTCCCGCCGGTCAGGCGCGCAGCGATGGCGTCGGCGGCCTGCCACGCGGTGGGCACGCCCGAGGCGCACGACATGCGCAACGGCTTGTCGCCGGGGCCCATCACCATGGCCGCGTCGCCGATGGCGTACACGTCCGGGTGCGAGACCGAGCGCATGGTCCCGTCGACCACGATCTGGCCGGTGTCGGTGACCTCCAGGGTGGTGGCGTTCGCGATCGGGTGGACGGCGAAGCCGGTGGTCCACACAGTGACCGCGGCCGGGATGGACGTGCCGTCGGCGGTGGCGATGCGGTCGGCCTCGACGCCGGTGACGGCGGCGTGCTCGTGGACAGTGATGCCGAGCTTGTCGAAGACCTCCCGCAGGTGCCGGCGGCCCTTGGGCGAGAGCCAGTCGCCGAGACCGCCGCGGGCGGCGAGGGCGACGTCGAGGTCCGGGCGGGCCTCGGCGATCTCGGTCGCGGCCTCCAGGCCGGTGAGGCCGCCGCCGACCACGACCACGGGCTGTCCGGCGTCCAGGCGGGCCAGGCGCTCGCTCAGCCGGAGCGCTCCGGGGCGACTGGCGATCTCGTGGGCATGCTCGGCGGTGCCGGGGACGCCCTGGTCGTTCCAACCGCTGCCGAGGGCGTACACGAGGGTGTCGTACTCCAGCTCCTCGGCGCCGTTCGCGTCGATGACGGCGACGGTCTTGCGGTCGACGTCGACACCGGTGGCCTTCGCGAGCTTCAGTTCGACGCCGGTGCCCGCGAACATCTCACTGAAGGGACGGGGCTTGAGGTCCTGGCCGACCGCGAGCTGGTGCATCCGGACGCGCTCGACGAAGTCGGACTCGGCGTTGACGAGGGTGATGGCGACGTCTTCCCGGTGCAGCCGCTTGGCGAGGCGCCCGGCGGCGATGGCTCCGGTGTAGCCGGCTCCGAGGACGATGATGCGGTGCTGCATTTCTCGCTCCTGTCTTCAGCGGATTCCGGCCCTTGAACCGGGCAGCCCGCCGTTTCCTGACAGGAACGCACTGTGAAGCACGTCACATCAGAGTCAGAAGGCGTTGAGCAGGGGTTCGTCGTGGTCGGTGGCCGCCCATCGCCGGGTCGCGCGTTCGAGCTTGTCGGGGTTGACCTGGTTGCGGAACGCAGCGATGCCCTCGGCGGTGACCTCCAGGCACATGACGCCGACGACCCGGCCGTCGACGACCGCCACGATGGCGAGGTCGCCGTTGGCGGTCGTGACGTAGACCTCGGGCGAGCCGCCGACCAGGTCGCGCTTGGCCTTGCTGGGCTTGAACAGGCCCCGCATGAACTTCGCGACGGCGAGGGCGCCTTCGAACGCCTTGGCGCGGGCCGGGACCTTCCCGCCTCCGTCGCCGATCGAGATGGCGTCCTGGGTGAGCAGCCGCACGAGTGGCTCGGTCCGGCCGCTGGTGGCGGCCGCGAGGAACTCGTCGACGATCCGCCGGGCGGCGGCCTCGTCGATCTCGGTGCGGGCCTTGCCGTCCGCGACGTGCTTCTTGGCGCGGTGGAAGATCTGCTGGCTGGCGGCCTCGGTGATGTCGAGGATCTCGGCGATCTCCCGGTGCGGGTAGTCGAAGGCCTCCCGCAGCACGTACGCCGCCCGCTCGTTCGGGGAGAGGCGCTCCAGTAGGGCGAGTACCGCGTACGAGACCGATTCGCGCTGTTCGGCGGTGTCGGCCGGGCCGAGCATCGGGTCCCCGGCGAGCAGCGGCTCGGGCAGCCACTGGCCCACATAGGTCTCGCGCCGCGCGCGGGCCGAAGTGAGCTGGTTGAGGCACAGGTTGGTGAGAACCTTCGTCAGCCAGGCCTCGGGGACCTCGATGTGGTCGACGTCGGCGGCCTGCCAGCGCAGGAACGTCTCCTGCGCGGCGTCCTCGGCCTCGCTCGCGGAGCCGAGAAGGCGGTAGGCGATGGCCTCCAGGCGGGGCCTTGATGCCTCGAACCGGTCCACGTCGCTCATGGTCATGGCCATGGCCCGGATCCTAGCTCTCGCGGCGCGCGGCGGGAGGGGAGTCGGTACAGACCCCGGTACGGACCTGACGGCCCGGCCCAACGGCGGCCGCGTCCAGTCCGAGGACGGACTTCTGCAGACCACTCTGGCCATCCCGAAGGAGCTGGGCGGCGCCGGCAACGCCACCGCTGTTTGATGGGATCTGCCGGCTCGTGGAGTTCAGCGACCCAGGGTCGGTTCTCGTCCGGTCAGTCGGCCCCCCGCCCCTTCTTGAAGCGGGCTGCGGCCTCCGTGAGATCCACGATCGGGGCGGGGTAGTCCAGGCCCGCACGGGTGGCTTCGTCGAGGTGTGGGACACGGTGGATCGTCCTGGCGTCGAGGTTCCGGAGCTCGGGGAGCCAGCGGCGTACGTACTCCCCGTCGGGATCGAACCGGCGTGCCTGGACGAGGGGGTTGAGGATCCGGTTCGGGCGGGTGTCGGTGCCGGTCCCGGCCACCCACTGCCAGTTGAGCTGGTTGTTCGCTATGTCACCGTCCACGAGGAGGTCCAGGAAGTGGCGGGCTCCCACCCGCCAGTCCACGTACAGCGTCTTGGCGAGAAAGCTTGCCGCGAGCAGGCGCGCCCGGCCCGGCATCCAGCCCTCGTGGCGGAGCTGCCGCAGGGCCGCGTCGACGATGGGGTAGCCCGTGCGGCCGTCCTGCCAGGCTTCGATCTCCTTCGTGGCGCGGCGCCAGCGGTCGCGCCGGGGGCGGTAGTCGTGGTCGGCCGCGTCGGGGCGGGCCGCCAGGACCTGGTGGTGGAAGTCCCGCCAGGCGAGTTGGCGGACGAAGGCATGCGCCCCGGGGTTGTCCTGTGCACGGGCCCGGTGCAGCAGTTCGGTGGGTGAGAGACAGCCGAAGTGCAGGTAGGGGGAGAGCCGGGAGGTCGCGTCGGCGGCCAGGTCGTCGTGCTGGTCGTCGTATGCGGACAGCGGGCCGGACAGCCATGACCGCAGCCTGCGGCGGGCCTCGGATTCACCGCCGGCGGGCAGGCCCGGCGACGTGGGGCCCGACGCGAGGGACTCCGTGCGAGGAAGGCCGGCCGAGCCTACGTCCGGTACCTGTACGGCGTCCGGTGCCGGCAGGACGCCGCGTACGGAGAAGCTCTCCCATCGGCGGAAGTACGGGGTGAAGACCGCGAAGTGGTCCTTGTCCGCCGGTGTCAGCGCCCCCGGCGGTACGGCCGTCAACGAGGCGCCGTGGACGCGTAGTTCGCGTCGGCCGCCGGCCAGCTCCGCGCGCAGCCGGTCCTCGCGCCGTGCCGCGTAGCGGCTCACCCCGCCCGCGATGTGCACCGCAGCAGCCCCGGTCTCCGCCGCCACCCGGCAGGTCTCCTCGACCACGTCGCCGACGCGCACCACCAGTCGGCCGCCCCGAGCCCGCAGGGCCGCATCGAGGTCGGCCAGGCTGTCGGCGAGGAACGCCGCGCGGTTGGGTACGACGAAGCCGGTGCGGCGGATGCCGGTGTCGACGACGAAGAGCGGGACCACGCGTTCCGCGTCTCCCAGGGCGGCCTGCAGGACCGGGTTGTCGTGCACCCGCAGGTCCGCGGTGAACAGGGCGACGGAGACGCGCACGGATCCTTGAGCCCCCTCAGTGGGTACGGGCTGGTTCCTGGGCGGCCGATTCAGCCGTGGTGGCGATGTTGCGGGCCATGCCGCCGAAGACCGCGGCGTGGAAGGGGGCCACGCCCCACCAGTAGGCGTGCCCGGCCAGGCCGTGCGGATGGAACAGGGCCCGCTGCCGGTACACCGTGCGCCCCTGTGGATCCCGGTCGACGGCCATCTCCAGCCACGCCAGGCCCGGCAGCCGCATCTCCGCCCGCAGACGGAGCAGCCGGCCCGGCTCGATCTCCTCCACGCGCCAGAAGTCCAGGCTGTCGCCGACCCTCAGCCGGGTCGCGTCCCGGCGGCCCCGGCGCAGACCGACACCGCCCACCAGGGTGTCCAGCCAGCCCCGCAGGGACCAGGCCAGCGGCGAGGAGTACCAGCCGTTCTCGCCGCCGATCGCCTCCACCACCCGCCACAGTGCCTGCGGCGATGCCGCGACCGTGCGCTCGCGGTGATCCGTGTAGAGGCTTCCGCCCGCCCAGTCGGGGTCGGTCGGCAGCGGGTCGCTGGGGGCGCGGGGAGTCGACGCCGAGGACCACCTGGTGGCCACGTCCGCGTCCTGTACGCGCCTCAGAGCCAGCCGGATCGCCCGGTCGAGGGTGACCGGTCCCTCCGGCGGGTCCGGCACGTAGCGGACGATGTCCCGCTCGGCGCAGACCACCTCGTGCTTCAGCGACTCGACCAGCGGGCGCGCGAGAGCGCCCGGCACGGGGGTGACCAGACCGACCCAGAGGCTGGACAACCGGGGGGTGAGCAGCGGAACGGGCAGGATGACCCGCTTCGGCAGCTCCGCGATGGCTGCGTACCGCCGCATCATCTCCTGGTACGTGACGACATCCGGCCCGCCGATGTCGAAGGCTCGGTTCACGTCGTACGGCAGCCGCGCGCACCCCACGAGGAGGCGGAGCACGTCACGGACGGCGATCGGCTGGATGCGGGTGCGCACCCAGCTCGGAGTCACCATGACGGGCAGTCGCTCGGTCAGATACCGCAGCATCTCGAACGAGGCCGAACCCGAACCGATGATCACCGCTGCCCGCAGTACGGCGGTCGGCACCCCCGAGGCCAGGAGGATGCGGCCCACTTCGGTGCGGGACCGCAGGTGGGGCGACAGCTCGTACTCGGGCACTCCGGACGGGGTCAGCCCGCCGAGGTAGACGATCCGCCGGACCCCGGCGGCGCGCGCCTGCTCGGCGAAGATCCTGGCCGCGCGCCGGTCTCTCTCTTCGAAACCCCGCCCCGTGCCCAGCGCGTGCACCAGGTAGTACGCGACGTCCATTCCCTCCATCGCCGAGCGCACGGACACCTCGTCCGTCACGTCCCCGCGCACGGCCTCCGCCTGCCCGGCCCACGGATGGTCCCGCAGCTTGCCGGGCGAGCGGGCCAGACAACGCACGGAATGCCCGGAGGCCAGCAACTCCGGCACCAGCCTGCCGCCCAGGTAACCGGTGGCACCGGTGACCAGACAGCGCAGCGGCCTGTCCTCGTCGGTCATGTCGATCGCACGTACGCCGGTCGCGTGCGCCTGGTCCGGCGACGGGCGGCGGACCTGACCGCAAGAAACGTCATGGCTCTCATGTCTCCCCGGGACGTGCCCCTCCCAAGGGCTCTGTCGCGCTCCACCTGAGCCCATGGTTGGATCCGGGGACGATTACCGCAACCTCACCTGTTCCGGCCGGGGGCGGACACCGGCGTCGACCCGCGGGCCGGGCGGCTCACCACGCGCAACGAGTACCTGACGGTCGTCGGCCGCTTCCACGACATCCCGGCCACCCTGCGCGACTTCACCCACCACATCCTCAGCGGCGCCCCCGACAACTGGCCCGCCCACATCGCCGGTCACCCCCGGCCGCCACCCTCACCTTCGTCCTCCTGAACCGGGCCGGGCTGCGGGGCGGCGGCTGGGCGGGCGCCTGGTGCATCACCGTCGGCGCGACGGCCTGCGTGGCTGCACTGGTCGCGGTGCGGGCGCTGGCCGACGAGAGCCTGGCGCGGCGGGCGGCACCCTTTCTGGCGCTTGCCCCCGCCGCCGTGTGGATGGGTACCTCCGCCGACGGGTACTTCACGGCGGTCGCCGCCTGGTCCGTGGCACTGCCGGCGCTCGCGGTGACCGGACGGTCTGTGTGGTGGGCGGCGCTTTCCGGACTGCTGTACGGCCTGACCTGCTACCTCTCGTACGGCCTGACGCTCTTCGCGCTGATCGGGGCGGCGGTGCTGGTGCTGGGACGGCACGGGGTCCGCGAGCGCCCGGTGGTCCTCGTCCTGCTGGCCGCTGGGGACGACCGCCGCCCCGCCCGAGCGCGTGGCGGCGTACGCCCCCGGCCTGGCGCCACGACGCTGAATTGATCCAGAACTCAGGGCATCCGTACGGCCGAGCCGGCCGGCGAGGCGCCCGGCACGGGCTTCGGAGTCGAGGCTGAGGGGCGTCACTCCGGCGGGCCACCGCGGTGGGCACGCGCCGGTGCCGGTGAGACGCGGGATCGGGCCAACCGGCCCGGTTCCGGCCGCTGCTCGCCGAGTTGTCCGCGAACTCCCCCGAGATTGTCCGTGATCGGTAACGGACGCATCCCGGGGCCGCCGTCCCTCGTCCTGCCAGGTGGTCACAAGGTGATCGAGGATCAGCGAGGAACTGCGCGAAAGCGGGGCGGACATGGCACGGCACAACGGCGGGCGGGGCTGGTACGGCAAGGTGCTCGGGGCGGCGCTCGGGGTGACGCTGCTCGCGGCCGGTGCCTCGATGTGGACGGCGCAGGCCGGTGCCGTGGGCGGCTCGTCGCCGAAGGCGACCGCGTCGGCCACGCCGGGCAGTGACGTCAAGCCGGTCGCGGTGACCATCGCGCACGCCTCGGACAAGGGGGCGCGCGGCGTCAACATCACCATCGACGACGGCCCCGACCCCGTGTGGACGCCTCAAGTGCTCGACGTGCTGCGGGAGTACGGGGTGAAGGCCACGTTCTGCATGGTGGGAACGCAGGCGCAGGCCCACCCGGACCTCGTGAAGCAGGTGGTCGCGGCCGGGCACCGACTGTGCGACCACTCGGTGTCGCACGACACCACCATGGACAAGAAGTCCGAGGCCTACCAGTCGCAGGAGATACTCGGCGCCGAACGCATGATCACCGAGGCGTCCGGGGGCGTACGGCCGATGTACTACCGGGCGCCCGGCGGGGCCTTCACCCCCTACAGCCGCAAGCTCGCCGCCTCCCGGGGCATGCGCCCGCTGGGCTGGAACGTGGACTCCAAAGACTTCGAGCGGCCGGGCACGGACGCCATCGTCGCCACCGTCGAGCGGGAGCTGTCCAACGGGCCGACGCTCCTCTTCCACGACGCGGGAGGCGACCGCTCCCAGACCGTCGAGGCCCTGCGCCGGATCCTCCCCTGGCTCAAGGAGCAGGGCTACTCCTTCGGCTTCCCGGTGCGCTGAGCCCCGGCCCTGGCCGGTCCGGGCGTTCGAGGTCCCGGCCTCGGCGCGCCGGGTACACCAGCAGCTTCAGATCAGTTCGGGTCGCGGTTCCGGTTGCAGTGCTGGTGCGGCCTTCGGTTCCCACAGCGCGGTGGTCCGCACGTAGCCGTAGACCACTGAGGCCGTCGCCAGTAGCAGAAGTGGTCCGGACACATACGGATGCTTGGCCATCTCCAACGGCAGATAGCGATAGGACACCAAGAACGCGGCGAAGACCGTTGCGCCATAAGCGACCAGCTGGATCCCCGAACGATCCCAGCCTCGGTCGAACGAGCGCAGAGCTGCCTCGATCGTGAGCGTGAACACCACGCCGGCAATGAGATCCGCGCCGTAGTGGTAGCCGAATCCCAGCGTCGCGGCGAGCGTGGCAATCAGCCAGAACGTGCCTGCCCAGCGCAGAATCCGTGGGCCCTTCCGGGAATGGATGAAGATCGCGGTGGCCCACGCCGTGTGCAGGCTGGGCATGCAGTTCCGTGGGGTGATGTCGTCGAACGGCATGGGGTGCGGGATGGCGATCGGTGGCGGTGTGTCCGGCCACAGGTCGGCCACCGCCCAGTGCCCGCTGGGCGGCGTTTCCGCCGACCACAGGCTGACCGCCGCCCAGTGGTCGGTGCCGGTGCCGTAGGCGAAGACCGGTCCGACCACCGGGAAGATCATGTAGACGGCCGGCCCGAGGAGGCCTATCACCAGAAAGGTGCGCACCAGGTGGTGGCGCGGGAAGCGGCGCTCTGCCGCCACATTGCGCAGTTGGTACAGCGCGACGACGACCGCGGCCACCGCGAGCTGACCGTAGACGATGTCGAGAAAATTGAAGCCGATCCGGCCGGTGGCCGTGACAATCCGGCCTACCAGCCACGACGGGTCGCCCAGCGCGTGATCGGCGGTTGCCACGTACTGGTCGAGCACCGTTGGGCGGGTCGTCGAGGTGATGAGGAGCCAGATGTCGCCGGTCTTGCGGCCGGCCACCAGCAGCAGGCCCAGTCCGACGCCCTTCAGCAGCAGGACACGTTCCCGGCCGGTACGACGAGTGACGGCGATGACCGCATGGCCCAGAATCACCCACAACGCGCCGTTGCCGAAGGGGTGGCCGTCGTTCACCTCGGCGTCGAACGCCCACCGGACCACAAAGAAGGCGACGTCGATACCGATCGCGGCGCCAAGCGCGATGAACCGTTGCCGCCAGGTGAGCACCACCATCATCAACGCCATACCGGCGTACAGCAGGAATCCAGATTTGGGAGGGAATACCACCTCTCGCACCTGGTTGGTGATCGGCCCTGGCAGGCCGTAGCGACGCGCGGCGAACTCCAGCGCAATGAGGAGTCCGAGGGCCGCGACACCCGCTACGGCCCAGAGTCTCGCCCGTGGTTGACGCCATACGGAGAACGTGACTCTGCTGGTTATTCGCGAAAAAAACCGCGATGGCATATGTCTCAATTTTTAGTCGATTTTCTAGATGTCGGTCAAAGGTCGGGGTGGGTTTCGCTCGTCACCTTCCAGTCGCACCGCTTTCTCCCTCACGAAAGCCACGCGACCAAGTTTGGCCGTAAGCGCTGTCTCTACGACGCGCACCCCCAGGGGAGCAGACGGAGGAGCGACGGCGCCGGGTCGCCGCGGCGTCGATGCCGCGGCGACCCGGCCGCGCGCTCAGGCGTCACCAGCTGACGGCGTCGTCCATCGACTGCTGCCAGTACGTGACCTTGAGCGAGTCGTCGACGTAGACGCCCTCCGCGGGCAGCGCCGGCTGAGCGCCCGTGCCGACGCTCTCGTTGCCGGAGCGGCCGTGGAAGTAGACGGTCAGGGACTTCACGGTGTGGCCGTTCGCGCCGCTGCCGTCGGCGGCGGCCAGGTTCACGGAGGCGTAGCCGGACTCGCCCGGCTTGAGCGTGACGACCGCCTGCGGCTGCGAATCCTCGATGACCGGAGGCACGGCCTGGGCCTCGCCGAAGCGGACGGCCGGGTAGCCGTAGAGGTAGCAGCTCCTGCTCCCCGTGTTGGTCACCGTGAGCAGCATGTGGTTCACGGGACGGTTCAGCGGGGCCGCGACCGTCTTGGTGTTGGACCCCTCGCAGGTGACCGGCTTGCCGGAGGAGACGGGCGCCTTCGACGTGGAGGCGCCGGTGGCGGGCTCCGTGGTGGCGGTGCCGGACTTGGCGCCCGAGGAGGAGCCGGAGCCGGAAGAAGCAGCGCCGGAAGAGGAAGCGCCGGCGGAAGAGGGGGGCGTGGTCCGGGTGGTGGCCGTCGAGGCACCCTCGTCGTCGATGCCTGTTCCGTCCTTGCACGCGGTCAGGGAGAGCGCGGCGAGAACGACGGTCGCGGCGGCGCCGACGAGACGGGTGCGGGAGGCGCGGAGGTTGGACATGTGGCTGTGCCCCTTCGGTGTTCGGGTGACGCTGGTGCTTGGATGACCGAAGCTTGTGAGGTGATCCGTCCCAACCGCCACGCACAGCGGGCAGTTGGGGACGCTGGAACACCGAAACGCGTCTGACCAGGCAGAACGCAGTAACCCTGGAATGCGCGGCTGGAACACGGAGGGATGGGGGAACGGGTGTCAGGGGCGACGGAAGCCGGGCGGGCGGAGGCGTTCGCGCAGCTGCTGCGGGAGCTCAAGGACCGCTCGGGACTGAGTTACGGGGCGCTTGCCAAGCGGCTGCACATGAGTACGTCGACGCTGCACCGCTACTGCAACGGCACCGCGGTGCCGGTCGAGTACGCACCGGTGGAGCGCCTCGCAAGGGTCTGCCGGGCAACGCCACAGGAGCTGGTGGAGTTGCACCGGCGCTGGATCCTGGCGGACGCGGCACGGGGAAGCAGGGCGGATCAGGTCGCGGCGACAGGGGCGGCCCAGGAAGCCGGTTCGGCGAGTCCGGCCGGTCCGGCTGATGCGCCGGAAGCGGAAGCGGTGGGGTCGGTGGATCCCGGCTCAGCGGCACCGCCCGGACAGGGCGCGGGTGAAGGCGAGAACGGTGAGCCGGTCGTCGTCGACGTGCCGCGCGAGCTCACACCGCAACATCGCCCCCTTCGTCCCCTTCGCCGCCGTACCGTGCTGATCGCCTCCGTCGCGGTGGCGGCCGTGCTGGGGGGCGTCGTGCTCGCCGTGCGCCCGTTCGGCGGCGGGAACGACACCGGCGACCAGCAGGCGGTCGGCGCCCCCGCCACCATCGGCCGCACGGCAGGCACCGGGAAGCCGTCCGATTCCCCGTCCCCGAGCGCGAAGGGACACGAGCCGTCCCCATCGGTCTCTGCCACCACCGAGTCCGAGGGGGCCAAGGCCGGTGCCTCGACGGGCGGCGAGCAGGGCGGGGCCCGGCGCACCGATGGCAACACCGTCCCGCTCACTGTCGGCACCCGCCCCTACGTCTACGACAACCCGTGCAGCCAGCACTTCCTCGTCGACAGCGAACCGGCACAGGTGGGCCCGCCCGCCAGCGAGCAGGACGCGCCGCGCTGGGCCGCCGCGTACGGGGCGGTGTCCTCGGGCTCACAGGAGATCGCCCTCACCGTCCAGGGCACCGGCGAGGACACCGTCGTCCTGGAGGCACTGCACGTGCGCGTCCTCACCAAGGGCGCGCCACTCGCCTGGAACGACTACGCCATGGGAGTCGGCTGCGGCGGCGGCGTCGAGACCAAGTCCTTCGACATCGCTCTCGACAACGGCAGCCCCACGGTCACCGTCAAGGGCGGCCAGCGCGACTTCCCGTACAAGGTCAGCGAGTCCGACCCGGAGGTCTTCTACGTCACGGCCCACACCACGGCGCACGACGTCCGCTGGGACCTCGCCCTGGACTGGTCCAGCGGCAGCCGCCACGGCACCGTCCGCATCGACAACGACGGCACCCCGTTCCGCACCAGCGCCGATGTGGGTCGTCCCGGCTACGACTACCCGCTGGGCGGCAGCGAGTGGATCGAACGGGACAGCTGACGGATCCCGGCGGGCGCGCCGTACATGTCCCGGCCTCCGTCCCTCCGCAGGCGGGGAGCCGGCATGCGCCGCTGCAGCCGTCCCCCCTCCCGTCGGAGAAGGGGGGACGGCGGGAAGCTTCCTCTCGCATCATGAACTCGCCGATGCGGTCGGCTCATTCGGCGGTCGAAGACTCCGGTTCCGCGGGAGCGATGTTCTTGTTGAAGCGCAGCAGGTTGTCCGGGTCCCAGGCGGCCTTGACCGCCCGCAGCCGCCGGTGCTTGGCCTCGCCGCCGTGCACTCCGCGGCACCACGCCTCGCCCAGGTCGTCGGTGAGGTTCGTGTAGCCGCTGGTCAGCGAGTGAGGCCGCATCGCTTCGGTGAGGGTCGTCGCCCACTGTGCGTACTGCGTGTCGTGCTCGGGGGTGTCCCACATGCTGACGGCCTCCCACAGCCAGGCGGCGCCCGCGCGGGAGAAGGCCATGGCGTCCTCGGCGGTGTCCTCTGAGATCGCGCCGCCCATGCACCAGAGGTTGATCGTGCTGGCGGCGCCGGGGGTGCGCGGCGCGGCGGCGGCGTTCGCCAGGAGGGCGCCGACGGCGTCGGCGGACAGGGCCGGCAGGTAGCCGCCGCGCAGGTTCATGCGCTTGCCGTAGGGGGCTACGGCGTCCAGCATGCTGTTGGCCTGCAGCCACGGCATCTTCGTGACCAGGTCGGCCAGGGGCCGGCCGAGCGCGGTGAGCGGCTCTACGACCTCATCGGCACCTGCCGGCTCGCCGCTGTAGACCGGGACGAGGACCAGCACCGGCTTGCCGTGCGCCTCCTCGGGCAGCGTGGGCAGCGCGGGGGCGGGGGCGACGGCGGCCAGTAGGCCCAGCTCGCGCGGGGCTGTGGCCATGTACGCCGGGAGCCTTCCGAGGACGTCGGCGGCCTGGTCGAACGGGAAGATCAGCTGCCCGGCCACGACGTCCGGGCCGACCGGGTGCGCGCGGTACTCGAAGGCGGTGACGACCCCGAAGTTGCCGCCACCGCCGCGCAGCGCCCAGAACAGCTCGGGGTTCTCGGCCTCGTCGGCGCGGACCTTGCGGCCGTCCACGGTGACCATCTCGCAGGCCAGCAGGTTGTCGACGGTCGCGCCGAAGCGGCGCATCAGGTGGCCGATGCCCCCGCCCAGGGTCAGGCCGGCGACCCCGGTGCTGCTGACCGTGCCGGCGGGTACGGCCAGGCCGTGCCGCTGGGCGGCGGCGTCCAACTCGCCCAGCAGGACGCCCGGCTGGGCCCGTACCACCCGGGTCTCCGGGTCGACGGTGATCGCCTTCATCGCCGAGAGGTCGACGACCAGCGCGCCGCCGGGCATCGCGTACCCGTCGGAGCCATGTCCACCGCCGCGCACGGCGACCGGGACAGCGCGGGCGGAGGCATAGCGCAGGACGGTCGCGACGTCGTGCTCGTCGGTGCACTGCGCGATCAGCGCGGGGCCTTCGTCGGCGGCGCGGCCCTGGTAGAGGGCGCGTGCGGCGTCGTACCGGGCGTCGCCGGGGCGCAGCACCCGGCCGCGGAAGCCGGCGGGGAAATCGGTGTGGGGGTCTGCCGGGACGGTCATTTGGGGCCTCCTCGAGGGTGCGGCACAGCTTCGCTAACCGGAAATTGAATTTCCGGTTACCTCGTCGGAGGTTAGCATCGGGGCTGATGAGCCCGACCACGCCCCCAGCAGACCGGCCCCTTCGCGCCGACGCCCGCCAGAACGTCGAGCAGATCCTCGACGTCGCCCAGGAGGTCTTCGCCGACCTCGGCTACCAGGCGTCGATCGCGGAGGTCGCCAAGCGCTCCGGCCTGGGCATGGGCACGATCTACCGGCACTTCCCGAACAAGGCCGTCCTGGTCGAGCACATCGCGATCAAGGTGATGCGGGAGAGCCTGGCCGAGGTGCGGCACGCGCTCGCCGAGGAACCGGTCACCTGGGCCGCCTTCACCCGGGTCGTACGCCATATGACCGGCCTGCGCAGCAGCCAGCTCTTCCCGGTGTCGCGCAGGCGGGCCACCGAGGCCGGGCCCGAACTGGCCGCCGTCCGCACCCAGCTCCTCGCCGCCCTGGACGATCTGGTGACCCGGACCCAGCAGGCGGGAGTTCTGCGCGACGACGTCAACGCCTACGACATCGTCCTGATGCTCAACTCCATCCCGCCGCGGCACACGGCCGACGCGGCGGACGACGAACCCGTCTCCGACCTGGCCGACCGGTACACGGGCGTCCTCCTGGACGGGCTGCGAGCCCCCGGCTCCGAGCCGCTGTCCCAACCCGCTCCCGGCCGCCGGGAGATCGACCGGTTCTTCCGCACCACGCACGGCTTGTGAGGCGGATCCGTCACCGTGGCGGGACGCCCCGCAGCGGTACGGTGCGCGCCGGGTTCGGCGGCGGGCAGGCGGGTCATCCGCCGAGGGCCGCCGACATACGGTCGAGGTCGGCGAGGAGAGCGGCCAGGCGCCGCTGCGGGATCGCGTCGATCATCTGCCGTTCGATGGCGTAGACGACGGACCGGGCCGCGTCGAGACGGCGGCGGCCGTCCGCTGTGAGGTGGGCGGGAAGGGCGCGGCCGTGGTCGGTGGTGGCGGGCCGTGAGATCAGGTCCGCGTCCTGGAGACCGCGGAGTACGACGTTCATGGACTGCCGTGTGACGAACGCGCCACGGGCGAGTTCGGCGTTGGACAGGCCCGGCTGCTGGTCGAGGAGTTCGAGGCATGCGTACTGCGGCACCGTGAGGCCGTGCTCGCGCAGCGCTCTGTCCATGGCGCCGCGCAGCGCCGCGGCGGAGCGTTTGAGGCGGTATCCCACGTGCTCGGTGACGTCCTGAGCGGGATGGGGCGGTTCCACGAGCTTCCGGTCTTCCATGTCAGGATTTTGACATATCCAGCGGCCGTGCATACGGTCACGCATGTCAAAGTCCTGACATCAAGGAATCGAGGACCAGCTATGACTGCCACCGTGGACGGCCCTGACTTCATCGCTCTGCAGGTACGTGACGTCGAGGCGGCCGCCGCCTTCTGCGAGAAGCACCTCGGACTGCGCCGGGCACCGGCGTCGCCTCCCGGAGCGGTGGTGTTCGCCACCGAACCGATCCCGTTCGCCGTCCGCGAGCCGCTGCCCGGCGTGGACCTCGACGCCGCCGCCCGGCCCGGTCTCGGGGTGGCCCTGTGGTTCCGCACCACCGACGCCCAGGAGCTGCACGATCAGCTCGTCGCCGCCGGAGTGCCCGTCATCAGCCCGCTCAAGGACAGTCCCTTCGGGCGCACGTTCACCTTCGCCGGTCCCGAGGGCTACGCCATCACGGCGCACGGGGGCTGACGGCCGTACCGTCGAGGCCTCCCCGCCTGGAAAGGGCGGGGAGGCCGTGGGCGCTGGTGCCGGCAGGCGGACGGCGGACGCGGGGCTGACCAACGGCGCCTTCTACGCGCACTTCGGATCCAAGAAGGAGCTCGTCGCGACCGCGGTCGCCGACCAGCTGGGCGCACAGAACGCGACCTTCGACGCCCTGGAACCCGGCCGCGCCGGAGTCCAGCAGTTCGCGTCAGCGGGCGGCGATGCTCTGCGTAAAGGGCTCGAAGGTGTGGCTGAAGTACCAGGTGTCCTGGGCGATCCCGGAACAGGAGTCGGAGCCCCCGGTGCCGACGCAGCCGCCGTTGTCGCGCTGGAGCGCCCAGAAGGAGAGGGTGTCGATCCCCTTGGCGGCCGCCCACTTCTCGACCGTAATCGCGTCCTGCGTGGTGAAGGTCTCCTCGGGGCCGTAGTCGTCGATGCCCGGCATCTCGATGATGCCGATCGTGCCCCACAGCTTCGCCGGGCTCTTCTTCGGGTAGAGGGCGGCCAGTTGGCCGTACAGGCCGGTGGCGGCGGTCTTGGTGTCGGCCGCCATGTCGTGGGTGGCGCCGTCGTAGTAGTCGAAGGTCATGAGGTTGACGACGTCCACCCGGGCGCCGTTGTCGACGGCGTTCTGCAGCACCGCCAGACCGTTGGCCTCCAGACCGGTGGTGCTGGTCGGCAGGGTGTAGGAGAACTGCAGGCTGTGGCCCGTGCGTTCGGCCCAGCGCTCGGCCTTGGCGATGGCCTTGTTGCGGCGGTCGATCCCGGCGGTGTTGTTGATGGAGTCGCCCTCCACGTCGAGGTCGATGCGCGTGATGCCGTAGGTCTTGACGAGGCTTTCGTACACCGAGGCGATGGCGTCGACGTCGGTGCAGCTGTCGGCCAGCTCGGTGCCCGTGGTGTCGGCGCTCCAACCCCCGAAGGACGGGATGACGTTGCCGCCGCGGGCCTGGATCGCGGCGATGTCGCTGCCGAAGCTCGCCTTGGCGATCGGCTGGGTCGAGTCGCCGTTCCAGTACGTGGCGCACGAGCCCGCCTCGGGCGTCTGCAGAAAGGCCATCGTGAGGTACTTGTTGCCCGACTCGGCGGCGAGCGCGGCCGGGCTCTCCCCGGTCCACGCCTCGAAGTACGGCGCCGCCACGTGTGCGGGCATCGGCTTGGCTTCGTACGAGGGCAGCTGCGACGAGGCGTGCGCGCCGCCTCCCCCGAGGGCAATCAGTGCGGCTGACACGGCGGTTACGGTCACGCCGGACAGCAGTGTGTGCAGGGATCCAGTTCGTCTCATTGACGCTCCCGTGGCGAAATGAGCAGGTGGGAACAGCGGGCAGAGCGAAAAGACAGACGTGCGCGAGGTTCGCCGGGGCCCGGTCGGCAGCGGTGCGTCCGCCGCCGACCGGAGGCGAACAGCGACCATATTTGGACTAGACCAATTATCTGTCAAGTTTCTTTACAATTAACTGACCAGAAGTTACGCGGCGCCGAACGGAGCGACCGCGCGCTCGCGTTGCAGACCCTGCCGGGTTGCCTCGGCACCGGGGTGCCACCGGGGGGGGCACCACCCTCGTCCGGAGCACCGTCCACTTCTCGGGCCACTCTCGACGGCTGCAGCCGCGTCAACACTCGATGGCGGTCGGCCTACGAAACTCTTTCGGAAACGCGCCGGTGACATAGCGGTGCCGCGTCCTAATACTGTCCTCCATCCGGATCACGTCCCATTGAGCGGAATTCACATCCCTGAGTAACCGGGGCGCCGCCGGTCTCGTATTTCGTCCCACGGCAATTCGCGCTGACGAACTCAGAGGAACCCGCGTTGAAAAGACAGACATTGATACGGAAGGCTCTCGCGGCAGCGACAGCCACAGGCATCGCCATGGCATTCACCATCGCGGCTGCGGCGAGTGCGTCGGCGTATCAGCCGAGCCCGGCCAACCTCTACGTGGCGCAGAATTCCGCCGCGTGCAACAAGAGCCCCTGCGTGCTCTACCCGAAATCGGCCCAGCTGCCGAGCGGCCGGATCGTGGCAGCGTTCGAGGACAGTGAGAGCGCTCCGGTGGGGCAGACGATGCCCCTGTACAAGAGCGACGACGACGGAACGACCTGGGCGAAGCTCGCCGATGTCAAAGCTCCCGCCTATCTGTCCAGTGACTCCGCGTACGCGAAGTACACGAGCAACTGGACGAACCCGTATCTCTACGTGCTCCCGCAGGCCGTCGGAAACCTGAGCGCCGGCACGCTGCTGCTCGCGAGCATCGTCTCGGGCGACGACTACTACTACGAGGAGCAGAAAGCCGCGAACTCCTCCTGGACGCCGACGAGTGACGGCGACCGCAAGGACGTGGCGCTCGCCCTGTACGCCAGCACGGACGACGGCGCGACCTGGAGCTTCGAGAACATCATCGCCGCCGGCAGCTGGCAGGGCGGCAGCGCGGGCAGCATCGGCCGCACCTCGACCGCCAACACCAACAAGCAGGTCGATCCCGTCTGGGAACCGCACCTGCTCGCCCACGACGGGCAGCTCATCGCGTACTACTCCGACGAGAACGACTACACCGGCTACACCACCACCACCGGCGCCCCGACCCTCGACCCGGACAACGACACCGCGACCGACTCCGGCGGCCAGGTCCTGATGCACCGGACCTGGGACGGCACCAGCGCGTCCTGGAGCAGCCCGGTCGTCGACGTCCCCGGCTCCACGGTGAACATGGGCAACGGCAAGACGGAGATCGGCGGCGGCCGCCCCGGCATGACGACGGTCGCCCCGACGACCGACGGCAAGTGGATGATGACGTACGAGTACTGGGGCGGCGGCACCAACGTCCGGTACCGCATCGCCGACGACCCGCTGAAGTTCTTCTCCGGCACGGACGCGGCGATCACCTCGCTGCCCGTGCCCTCGGGCGGGAACACGCTGTCCACGGGCGGCAGCCCGGTGCTCCTGCCGATGCCGGACGGGCGGATCGTGTACAACGCGTCCGGCAGCGGTGACGTCTGGGTCAACGAGTCCGGGCTGAGCACCGGCACCTGGAAGCAGTACAAGACGCCGGTCGCCGCCGGCTACAGCCGCGACCTCCAGTACGTCGACGGCACCGGACGCGTCCTCATCCTCCAGGCCTCCTGGAGCGGCGGCAGCGTCGGACCGGTGAAGTACGGCGAGGTCGACCTCGGGCACTCCGACGCCGCCTACTACAAGCTCGTCAACCGGCTGACCGGCCAGGTCCTCAGTACCGCGGCCGGGAAGACGCAGGACGCGAGCCTCACCGGCGACACCCCCGACGTCGTCCTCGGCGCGGACTCCACCGCCGGCACCCAGCGCTGGCACCTGACGGCCAAGGGCTCCGACGTGACCCTGCTGGGCAAGGCCGGCGGCCGCGCGGTCGCCATCTGGACCGGCAGCGCGACGGCCGGGCAGAAGCTGGCCCAGTGGGTCGACGACGACGCCACCGACAAGCGGTGGACCCTGGTCTCCTCCTCGACCAGCGGGTACTACAACCTCCGCTCGGTCCGGAACACCAGCCTCTACATGACGGGCGCGACCGCGGGCGGCGCCGTCACCCTGGCGGCATCGGCCACCGACGGCTCGCAGGACTGGCAGCTGGTCCAGGACCCGCTCCCGACGGACTCGGCCTTCAGCCTGAAAGGCAGCTACTCCGGCCGCTGCCTCGACGTGCCGAACGGCCAGACAGGTGTGCAGGTGCAGATCTGGGACTGCGTCGGGAACGCGAACCAGACCATCACGCAGACCAGCGCGGGCGAGCTCCGGGTCTCCGGAAAGTGCCTCGCCGCGGACGGTGACGGCACCACCGCCGGGACCAGGCTCATCCTCTGGGCCTGCAACGGGAAGTCCAGCCAGAAGTGGTCGTTCCGCGTGGACGGAACGATCGTCAACCGCTCCAACGGCCTCGTCATCGACGTGACGAACTGGGGCACTTCCAACGGTTCGAAGGTCCAGCTGTGGACGGGCCTCGGCAACGCCACCCAGCAGTGGAGCAGGGTGTAGGAGGCACACCAGCGGGCGCCGGACTCTTGTCTGCCGGCGCCCGCTGCTGTTGGCTTGCGACGGTATGTCCGGTGGCTTACGGCGGAGGTCCGGTCGAGGACCGGCGAGAAGGCAAGGCAGTGACCGTTCAGGACAAGGGACAGCTGGACGCGCAGTACGGCCTGCTGACGAGCATCGCCCAGGAGGCGGGTGTGTCGCTCAGTACCGTGTCCAAGGTGGTGCACCGGCGCCGCGACGTGGGCGCTACGACCCGGGCCCGGGTCGAGGAGCTGCTGGCGCGGCACGGGTACGTCCGCCCGTGGGACCGGGAGGCGCCGGTGCCGCGGCAGATCATCGCGGTGTTCCGGGACCTGTCGGGCCCGTACACGCTGGAGGTCGTCCGCGGGATCGTGGACGCGGCGGGCGAACTCGGCGTCGACGTGGTGACCGGGACGACCAGCAGGCGTTCGATCTCCCAGTGGCTTCAGGAGTGCGCGGCGCTCGGCGCCGCCGGGCTGATCATCGTGATCTCGATGCTGTCGGAGGACGACCAGCGACGCATCGTCGAGGAGCAGCTGCCGGTGGTGCTGGTGGATCCGCTGAGCGCGCCGTCGTCGGACATACCGAGCATCGGGGTGACGAACTGGAGCGGGGCCAGGGACGCGGTGCAGCACCTCCTCGGCCTCGGCCACACCCGGATCGGCATGGTCGCGGGCCGCTCACACTCGCTGGCCGGCTCGGCGCGCCTGCATGGTTACCGGGCCGCGCTGGAGGAGGCGGGCGTCGGCTACGACCCGGCGATCGTGCGCTCGACCGACTTCGACTACGACGAGGCGCTCGCCGCCAGCCTGCAGATCCTGCGTACCGAGCAGCCGCCCACGGCGCTCTTCGCGGCCAGCGACGCGCAGGCGCTCGGCGTTCTGGAGGCCGCCCGGCAGCTGGGGCTGCGCGTTCCGGACGATCTGGCGGTCATGTCCTTCGACGACACCCTGGTGGCGGCCATGGCCAGCCCGCCGCTGAGCGCGGTGCGCCAGCCGTTCGAGGAGCTGGGGCGCGAGGCCACGCGGGTGCTGCTGCAGGTCGCCGAGGGCCGCCCGCCCGCCTCCCCGCGCATGGAACTGGCCACGGAACTCGTACTGCGGACCTCGACGTCCGCGCCCCGCACCCGAGTCTGAGCAGCACGACAGGGCGGACGATCCCCTGGAAGGGGGCCGCCCGCCCTGTCCGCTACGCCGCTCAGCCCCTGACGACGCTCACCGGCACACCGTGCTGCCGTACGACCTCCAGGTCCCGCTGCTCACCCACCAGTTGCACCTTCGTCTCGGCCGGTGTGTCACCGCTGGAGGAACCGGCGTACAGCAGGATCTCGCCGGGCTCGACGATCCGGTGGCCGTCCAGACCGGTGAAGGCCAGGCGGTCGGTGTGGACGTCGAAGCGGACCGTCGCCTCCTCACCGGGTTCAAGGCCGACCTTGGCGAACGCCAGCAGCGCCCGCACCGGCCGGGTGACCTGGGCGACCGGGTCGGTGAAGTACAGCTGGACCGTCTCGGCGCCGGCTACGGACCCGGTATTCCGCACGCGCGCCGAGACCGTGAACTGTCCCTCGGTCGGCACCGGTTGGTGGCCGACCGTCAGTCCGTCGATCGCGAACGTCGTGTACGACAGCCCGTGCCCGAAGCGGAACGCGGGCGTGGGATCCAGGTTGGACAGCCAGTTCTGCCGGTCGCCCAGCGGCGGGTGGAGGTACGTGTACGGCTGCCCGGCGGGCGCGTTCGGGATCTGTACCGGCAGCTTGCCGCTGAAGTTCGCCCTACCTGAGAGGAGTTCGGCGACCGCGCGGCCGCCCTCCTCCCCCGGCAGGAAGACCTGCACCATGGCCGCCGCGGCGGACGCGAACCGCCCCACGGCGTACGGGCGCCCGCTGTTGACGACGATCACGACCGGCTTGCCGGTCGCGAGCACCGCCTCGATCAGCTCCTCCTGCACGCCCGGCAGGCGCAGGTCCTCGACGTCGCAGCCCTCGCCGGACGTGCCGATGCCGAACATGCCGGCCTTGTCGCCGACGACCAGGACGGTGAGGTCGGCTGCGGCGCTCGCCTCCACGGCGGCCGGAATGCCGTCGCGCTCCTCGTCCCGGATCGGGCAGCCCTTCACGTACTCCCACTCCACGCCCGGGAGTTCGGCCTCCAGCGCGGCACGCAGCGACACGGCCTCGACCCCGTTGCCGAGGTCGTCGCGCTCGGAGAGGACGTGGTTGGGGAAGCTGTAGCAGCCGAACATCGTGCGCACGTCGTCGGCGCACGGGCCGATCAGGGCGATCCGGGCGGCGGACGGGAGGGGCAGGCCCCCGTCGTTCGACAGCAGGACGGCGCTCGACTGCGCCACCGCGTGGGCGAGTTCGCGGTTCCCGGGCTTGTCCAGGTCGAGTCCGCCCGCGCGCAGGGCGGGCGGCTCCGGGTCCCAGTCGGGGTCGAGAAGCCCGAGCTCGGCCTTCTGCCGCAGCACCCGGCGCACCGCCCGGTCGACGTCGGCCTCGGTCGCGTCTCCGCGTCGTACGGCGTCGACCAGCGCCTCGCCGAAGCCGCGCTGGTCCGGCAGTTCGACGTCCAGGCCCGCCTTGAGGGCGAGCGCCCCGGCGCCGGGCAGATCGGCCGCCACCCGGTGGGCGTTCACCAGGAACGGCAGCGACCAGTAGTCGGAGACGACGGTGCCCTCGAAGCCCCACTGCTCGCGCAGTACGCCGGTCAGCAGCCACCAGCTCGCGGCGGGGGCCTCGCCGTCGATCTCGGCGTACGAGTTCATGACGGACCCCACTCCGGCGGCTACCGCCCGTTCGAAGGGCGGCAGGATCACGTCGAAGAGCTCGCGGCGGCCGATGCGGGCCGGGGCGTGGTTGCGGCCGCCCATGGAGACGGAGTAGCCGGCGAAGTGCTTGAGCGTGGCGTACACCCCGGCGCTCTGCACGCCCAGGACGTACGCCTCGCCCATCTCGCCGACCAGGTACGGGTCCTCGCCGTAGGTCTCCTCGCAGCGGCCCCAGCGGTAGTCGCGGATGACGTCGACGACCGGGGCGAGGCCCTGGTGGACCCCGGCCGCGGCCATGTCGGCGCCGATGGCCGCGCCGACCCGGCGGATCAGGGCCGGGTCGAAGGTGGCCGCCATGCCGAGGGATGTGGGGTAGATCGTGGCCCCGTAGGCGGTGAAGCCGGTCAGGCACTCGTCGTGCGCCATGGCCGGGATGCCGAACCTGCTCTGCGCCGTGATCTGCCGCTGGCGCTCGGCCAGCAGGCCGGCGTGCTCGAGGGCGGGCCGGGGCACGGTGCCGTAGGGGCGGGTGAGCTGGCCGAGGCCGTACCGCGCGACCTGGTCCAGATCGCCGACCCTGCCGAAGTGGTTGCTACCCGGAGCCACCTCGGGGCCGTCGGGCTCGATGTCGTCCCAGGTGCTGCTCAGCTGCGCGACCTTCTCTTCCAGGGTGAGCCTGGCGAGCAGCGCCTCGGCACGCTCGGCGGCCGGAAGGGCCGGGTCGGCCCAGGGGCGGTCGTCGTCCGCCGGGGAGAGATCGGAGTGGTCCGGCGTGGTGGTCGTCATTCACGACTCCTCGTGGGGTGTGCTCGGGCATGCCGAGGGAGGCCGGCGCCCCCGTGGCGCGTCGGCCGACTCCCTTGCGGCGTGTACTACTTGGAGAATCCGGCGGTCAGTCCGGCGACCAACTGCCGCCTGGCCAGGACGAACACCACCAGCATCGGAAGGGTGGAGAGCACCACCGCGGCCATCGTCGCGGGGACGTCGATGCCGAACTGGCCGCGGTAGAGCGTCAGGGCGAGGGGCAGTACGGCCTTGTCGCCGCTCTGGGTGAGGATCAGGGGGAAGAGGAAACCGTTCCAGACCTGGAGGCCGTCGTACACCGCGACCGTCACCAGGGCGGGGCGGGCCATCGGCGCGGCCAGCGAGAACAGCATGCGCCAGTCGCCGGCGCCGTCGACGACCATCGCCTCGAACAGCGAACGGGGTACGTCGCGCAGGAAGCTGACCAGGATCATCACCGTGACCGGCAGCGCGAACGCCGCCGAGGGCAGCACGATCGCGAGCAGGCTGTCGTACATGTGCATGCGGATGATCAGCAGGTACACCGGGATGATCACCGCCTGCAGCGGGATGGCGAGGCCCAGCAGGTACAGCCGGAAGGACAGGCGGGACCAGGGATTGCTGTACCGGACGATCGAGAACGCGGCCATCAGGGCGGCGACCACGGTGAGCGCGACCGCCACCACGGTGACCGCGGCGCTGTTGAGCAGGTAGGTCGCGAAGCCGCCGTCCAGGACGGTCTTGTAGTTGTCCAGGGTCGGGTGGCCGGGCGGCACCAGCGGGCTGGCGGTGGTGAAGTCCGTACGGCCGCGGAGGCTGGTCACGACCAGCCAGTACACGGGTACGACGACGAGCGCGGTCCACACGATCGCGGCGCCGCCGGTGACGGCGCGGCGCAGGGCCCTGGCGGCCGCGCGCGGCCAGGCGGGCGGCACCGGCGCCGGTGCCCGCACGGCGGCTTCCGGTCCGGGATCCGTCCGTACCTCGGTCACGACGGTGCTCACATGCCCTCCTGCTGGCTGTCCATCCGGGTGAAGCCGGACAGGCGGGTGGTGATCAGCGACAGCCCGAGGCCGAACACCACAAGGAGCGTGGCGATCGCGCTGGCCCGGCCCATGTCGTGGGCCTGGAAACCCGTGATGTACATGGCGAGCGGCAGCACGCGGGTCGCGGTGCCGGGACCGCCCGTGCCGCCCGACAGGACGAAGATCAGGTCGAAGTAGGTCAGCGAGCCCACCAGCATGAGCGTGCTCGACGTGACGAACGTGTACTTCAGCTGCGGCAGGGTGATCCGCAGGAAGCGGGTCACGGGCCCGGCGCCGTCGATGGCGGCGGCCTCGTACAGCGATACGGGGATCTGCCGCATCCCGGCCTGGTAGAGCAGCGCATGGAACGGCACGAACTGCCAGGCGATCACGGAGATCACCGTGTAGAGGGCGAGCTCGGGCGAGCCGAGCAGCGGCCGGGCCAGCCAGTGCAGTCCGGGCGTCGCGCCGATACCGAAGGACGGGTCGAGCAGGGCCTGCCAGGTCAGGCCGATCGCCACGGCGGAGAGCAGCAGGGGCAGGAACCACAGCACGGCGAAGAACGCGCGCAGGCGTCCCCGCGGAGCCTGGAAGACACCGAGCGCCAGGGCGAGGGGGGTCTGGACCAGCCAGCTGACCACCATCACCTTGAGGGTGAGCCACAGCGCCTGCCAGGTGGCGCCGTCGGTCAGGACGCCGCTCCAGTTGGCGAACCCGGCCCAGCCGAGGGAGCCCAGGCCGTCCCAGCGCGCGAGGCTGAGCACCACCACGCCGACCAGGGGAACGAGGCCGAACAGGCCGAACAGGACCAGCGCGGGCGCGGCCATGAGCAGGCCGCTGTAGCGGCGGCGGCCCCGGCGCGCCGCGCCCGGCCGCGCCTTGCGGGGCGCGACCGGACCCGGCGTAGGAACCAGGGCGGTCATTACTGCGCCGCCTCGCTCATGTTCGTGCCGAACTGCTCGGGCTTGATCTCCCGCAGGAACGATTTGTCAACGTTCGTCAGCAGCGGATCGGCCTGGTCCGACGGCAGGGCCTGGTCCCAGGAGAGCTGGAAGCCCGGGGAGTTCTGCACCAGGCCGTAGACGAACGTCAGCCACTCCTTGTCGGACGACTTGGTCGCCGCCAGCTTCGCGTCGAGGCCGTTGACCGGCGGCACGCTGCCGGCCGCGAGATAGGCGTCGACCTGCGAGTCGTTCAGGACGTAGTCCTTCAGGTACGTGAGCGCCGCGGACTTGTGCGAGCTCGCCGCGTTCAGCGACAGGAAGTTCGAGGGGTTGCCGACGATGCTCTTCGCGTCGCCCTTCCCGTCGGGCAGTGCCGGGAAGGCCACGTAGCCCAGGTCCTTCTTCACGAAGTCCGGCGCGGCCTTGACCAGGTTCGCGTACTCCCAGGTGCCCATCAGCTCCATGCCCGCCTTGCCGGTGTAGAGCAGGGCCGTGGAGGCGCCCTGGTCGTAGTTCACCGACGAGGCGTTGTCGCCGAAGGCACCGGCCTTGGCGAGGTCCTGGAGGTCCTGGTCGGCCTTGGTGACGGCCGGGTCCTTCCACGCCGAGGCGTCACCGGCGGCGATCTTGGTGAACACCTGCGAACCGCCCTCGCGGTCGAGCAGGTACTCCAAGTACATCAGCGTCGGCCACTTCGAGTTCGCCGCGAGGGAGAGCGGGGTGACGCCGTCGCCCTTCAGCTTCTTCACGGCCGTCAGCAGCTCGTCGTACGTCTTCGGCGGCTTGACGCCCGCGTCCTTCAGGACCTTCTTGTTGTAGTAGAGGACGACCGGGGCGAGGCCGTTGGCGGGGACGCCGTAGACCTTGCCGTCGAAGGTGGCGCTCTGCATCACGCTGGGCGTGAACCGGTCCGTCTTCACCTGGGCGTCGGTGAGGGCGTCGACCTTGCCCGCCTTGACGTAGTCGTTCAGTGCGCCGCCGCCCCAGCTGAAGAAGAGGTCCGGGGCCTGGTTCGCGCCGAACGCCACGCGCAGCTTCTGCTTGTAGTCGTCGTTGGCGAACAGCCGCAGGGTGATCTTCTCGTCCGGGTGGTCCTTGTTGTAGGCGTCCACGGACTCCTTGAGGATCGTCTGGTCCGTCAGCGCCCACATCGTCAGGCCCTTCGACGACGAGCCCGCGGACGATCCGGACGGCCCCGAAGTCCCGCACGCGGCGAGGCTCAGGGCCGCCGCCACGGTGACCGCGGACGCTATCCCGCGTCGAATTCTCGGAGTTGGGCCGCTGTGATTTCCGAGTACCGGGAATCCGTGCATGCTCTGCCTCTCTTCTCTTCGGCATGCCGTATTCATGCGCCAGGCAGATGGGTGGTTCGCACGAAAGGCTTTCGGATGCCTTCACCGCGGACGAGCTGCCTGCTGGACCGGGACACTGACACGGGATTCACAGCCGGGACAAGGAGGTGAAATTCCTCGGTTACGAAACACTTTCGCACGCCCGTCAGCAGAGCGGGCCGGAATGCGATCCAGGTCACGGTGCTGCCCGAGCCAGCTCGTCATGTTCGGGACAAAGTCACGCGCCGCTTCTCCCGGCGCTGCGGTCTCGCCGGCCCCGCGAGCCGGACCCCGGGGCCGGTGAGACCCTTGAGCGTTGCTGCTCGCAGGGTGCCGGCCGGGTTCCCCGCCGCTGGAGGGATGTTCTGAGTACCGCGGTCGTCTCCGAGATCGTCTCGGTCGCTCTGCTGCTGGGTGTGCTGGCCTTCGCCGTCGTACGTCCGCGGGGCTGGCCGGAGGCCGCGGCCGCCGTGCCCGCGGCCGGGCTGGCCGTGGCCGTGGGGGCGGTGTCGCCGCACGGGGCCTGGGAGCAGACGCGGAGCCTGCTCCCGGTCGTCGGGTTCCTCGCCCTGGTGCTCGTGCTGGCACAGCTGTGCGCGGACGAAGGACTGTTCGATGCCGCCGGGGCCGCGGTCGCCCGGTGGTGCGGGGACAGTTCCGGAAAGCTGCTGGGCGGGGTCTTCGTGCTGGCCTCGGCGATCACGGCGGTGCTCAGCCTCGACGCGACCGTGGTGCTGCTCACGCCCGTCGTCTTCGCCACCGCGGCCCGCGCGGGCGCCCGGGCCCGGCCGCACGTGTACGCCACCGCGCACCTGGCGAACTCCGCGTCGCTGCTGCTGCCGGTCTCGAATCTGACCAACCTGCTGGCGTTCACCGCGAGCGGCCTGACCTTCACCCGGTTCGCGGCGCTGATGGCGCTGCCCTGGCTGGCCGCGATCGCCGTGGAGTACGCGGCCTTCCGCCGGTTCTTCCGCGCCGATCTGGGCGCGGGCATCACCGCATCCGGCACGCCTCAGCAGGGGCCGGGGGTTCCCCTCTTCACGCTCGTGGTGCTGGCGCTGACGCTGGGCGGCTTCGTCGTGACCTCCTTCGCCGGTCTCGAACCCGCGTGGGCGGCGCTCGGCGGGGTGCTCGTGCTGGCCGGGCGGGCGCTGAGCCGGCGCCGTATGGGTGTACGGGATCTCGTCGGCGCGGCGTCCCCGCTGTTCTGCCTGTTCGTACTGGCCCTGGGCGTCGTGGTGAAGGCCGTCGTGGACAACGGCCTGGGCGCCGGACTCGGACGTCTGCTGCCGGACGGGGACTCGCTGCCGGTGCTGCTGGTCCTGGCCACCGTGGCCGCGGTGCTCGCCAACGTGATCAACAACCTGCCCGCGGTCCTGGCCCTGCTGCCGCTGGTCGCGCCGGGCGGTCCGGGGCCGGTGCTGGCCGTGCTGATCGGCGTGAACCTCGGCCCCAACCTCACCTACGTGGGCTCGCTTGCCACGCTGCTGTGGCGGCGCATCCTGCACGAACACGACACCCAGGCGGACCTCGGCCACTTCACACGGCTCGGCCTGGTGACCGTACCGGCCACGCTTCTTGCCTCGACCGTGGCGTTGTGGGGAATGCTGCACACCATCGGCACCTGACCGAGCAGGGACCTCAGCCGGACCCAGGAGGCGTCCCATGAGCGTCATCGTCTGGATCACCGAGGGCACGTGGCCCGCCTGTGTCGGCGCCGCGCTCGCCCGGGCGGCCGCGGACGAGGAGATCGTGCTGCTCCACGTCCGCGACGACGCGGTCGCCGAGACGGCCCACGGCGCGTTCGCCGGACTTCTCGGCCGCGGCCACCTCCGGGGACACCACCCGGCCGAGGGCTGGGGCAGCGACCCCGGGGAGCGGATCGAGGAGCTCTCCGAGTCCGCCGCGCGACAGCTCCTCGACGCGGCCGAGGAGTCGCTCGGCCGCCCCGCCCGCCGGCTCCTCGTCCACGGCCGCACCGAGCGGGAGGTCGTCCGCGCCGCCACGGGCGCGGGCCTGCTGATCTGCGCGCGCGACGGCGACCGCACCCGGCTCGGCCCGCACAGCCTCGGGCCCACCACCCGCTTCGTGGTGGACCACGCGCCCTGCCCGGTCCTGCTCGTCTGGCCCGGCGAGGCCCCGGCGACGGAACTGCCGCCGCCGCCCCCAGCCCATTAGGCCGAGGGCTGCCGGCTGTCGATCGTTCCCGTCAGAGCTTCGAGCCGAGCCAGGCCGTGGTGTCCGGCCCGAGGCGCCCGTCCTCGAGCGGCGCGCTGGTCAGGAGCAGCTCTCCCGGGGGCAGGGCGACCGGCTCGCCGGACAGGTTGGTGACGCAGCCCCAGCCGCCGGAGCGGGCGAAGTGCAGCACGCCGGGGGCGCTCTCAGCCCAGGTCAGCGACTCGTCGCCGGGCACAAGCAGCTTGCGGCGCAGGCGCAGGGCCGCGCGGTAAAGCTCCAGCGTGGAGCCCTCGGCCTCGTCCTGGGTCTCGACGGAGTACGCGGCGAAGCTCTCCGGCTGCGGCAGCCAGGCCCCAGCCGGGCCGAAGCCGTACGACGGACCGGTGCGGGTCCACGGGAGCGGGACGCGGCAGCCGTCGCGGCCCTTGCGGACGTGGCCGGTCTGCTCCCAGATCGGGTCCTGGAGGACTTCGGCGGGCAGATCCGCGACCTCCGGCAGGCCCAGTTCCTCACCCTGGTAGACGTACGAGGAGCCGGGCAGGGCCAGCATCAGCAGGGTCGCCGCGCGGGCCCGGCGCAGTCCTCGGACGTGGTCGATCGCTGGGGCGCGGCCGCCGGAGAGCAGCCAGGCGTCCGGGTCGGTGCCCTCGGGGAGTACGAGCCGCGAGGCGTGGCGCACCACGTCGTGGTTGGACAGCACCCAGGTGGCGGAGGCACCCGCGGCGCGTGCGGTGTCGAGCGAGACGGTGATGACCTCGCGCAGTTCGCCCGCCGACCAGCCCGTCTTCAGGTACTCGAAGTTGAACGCCTGCCCGAGTTCGTCCGGGCGTGCGTACAGCACCCGCCGGTGGTTGGGCACCCAGGCCTCGGCCACCGCCATCCGCGGCGGTGTGTAGGCGTCGAGGACCTTGCGCCAGTCGCGGTAGATCTCGTGGACCTCGTCGCGGTCGTAGAACGGATGGGTGCCGTCCGCTATCGTGACCAGGGCTTCCTCGCCCGGCAGACGGTGGCCGAGGTCCCGCAGCGGCTCGGTGAGGTCCTTGGCCAGACCGTGCGCGACGTCGATGCGGAATCCGTCGACACCCCGGTCGGACCAGAAACGCAGTGTGGTGCGGAAGTCGGCGCGGACCTCTTCGTTGTCCCAGTTGAGGTCGGGCTGCTCGGGGGCGAACAGGTGCAGATACCACTGCCCGTCCGGTACCCGCCGCCACGCGCTGCCACCGAAGACCGACTGCCAGTCGGAGGGCGGGAGTTCGCCGTGCGCGCCGCGGCCGTCGCGGAACACGTAGCGGTCGCGGGCGGCCGAGCCGCGCCCGGAGCGCAGCGCCTCGCGGAACCAGACGTGCTGGTCGGAGGTGTGGTTCGGGACGATGTCGACCAGCACTTTCAGGCCCAGGCGGTGGGCCTCGGCGACCATCGCGCCGAAGTCGTCGAGCGTGCCGAGGCGCGGGTCGACGTCCCGGGGGTCGGCGACGTCGTAACCGCCGTCGGCCAGTTCGGACGGATAGAAGGGGCTGAGCCACAGGGCGTCGACACCCAGAGTGCTCAGATGCGTCAGCCGCTGCGTGATGCCCCGGATGTCGCCCAGGCCGTCACCGTCGGCATCGGCGAAGCTGCGCGGATAGATCTGGTAGATGACGGCCTGGCGCCACCAGTCGGGGTCCTTGGGCGACAGGTCGGGCGCGGACGGGGAGAGTTCGGTCACGCGGTCTCCTTGCGAGTGCGGGTGCGGGTGCGCTCAGATGCCTTCCCTCCGCGGCACGCAATCAAGGGCGCCGCCCGCCGCACACGGCCGAGTTCACCCGTACGCACGGGTGTCGATCCCGTACGCATCCCCTACGAACAGGTCTCGATCCCGGCCGTCTCTTGGACGGCGGCGGCCGCCCGGCAATC
Organism: Streptomyces sp. NPDC002577; assembly: GCF_053594815.1. NCBI lineage: Bacteria > Bacillati > Actinomycetota > Actinomycetes > Kitasatosporales > Streptomycetaceae > Streptomyces > Streptomyces sp. NPDC002577. The sequence goes on from NZ_JBSFWK010000011.1 coordinate 36,070, forward strand.
ATGTGGCCATGCACCGGCCGCCGCCCCGCCTCGAGACCCCTGAGTGGTTCACGGGCGACGACTCGACCCTGAATGTCGCGCTCGTGTACCCCATGCAGGGGCCCGCAGGGATCTTCGGCCCCACCTGTGTCTCGTGCGCGCGGCTCGCCGCCGAGGAGGTCAACAGGGCGGGCGGGGTCCTCGGCAGGGAGCTGCGGCTCCTCGAGGTGGACGGCGGCGCGGAACCGCGGCGGGTCGCGCGGGACGTGGAGGCCCTGGTGGCGACGGGCGCGGTGCAGGGCGTCACGGGCTGGCACATCTCGTCGGTCCGGCGGGCGGTGGCGCCGCGGGTCGCGCACCGGGTCCCGTACGTCTACACGGCCCTGTACGAGGGCGGCGAGCGCACCGAGGGCGTCTTCATGACCAGTGAGACGCCGGCATGGCAGCTGCTGCCCGCCATGCGGCTGATGGCCGAGGCCCGGGGCGTCCGGAGCTGGTTCGTCGTCGGCAACAACTATGTGTGGCCGCGGCACACGGCGCGGGCCGCACGGCGGTATGCGCGCCGGTGCCATGACGGTGCGGTCTGCGGCGAGGCGTATCTTCCGCTGGGCACCGAGGACTTCGGGGCCGTGCTGCGGCGGATCGAGCGGGCCGACGCCGACGCCGTGCTGATGCTCCTGGTCGGCAGTGACGCGGTGCGCTTCAACCGGGCCTTCGCCGCGTCCGGGCTCGACCAGCGGTGTCTGCGGCTGAGCACGCTGATGGACGAGAACATGCTGATGGCGAGCGGTCCTGAGGCCACCGCGGATCTGTTCAGCACGGCGGGCTTCTTCGCGTCACTGGCGAACCAGGACACCCTGGACTTCCACGGCCGGTACGCCGGCCGGTTCGGCATCGAGGCCCCGGCCCCGGGGAGCCTCGGCGAGTCCTGCTACGAGGGCGTCCTGCTCCTTGCGGCGCTCGTCGAACGGGCCCGGAGCCTGGACGTCCTGGCGATCGGGGCGGCCGCGGACACGGTCTCGTACGAGGGCCCGCGCGGGCTGCTGGGGCTGCGCGACCGGCATGTGCGCCAGCGCATCTATCTGGCGGAGGCGGACGGCCTGGACTTCAACGTGCTCGCCCAGCTGTCCGCTCCGTACGACCTTTCGTGACCGCGGCGTCGGTGTCGTCGAGCGCGTCGACGAGCCGCTCCAAGAGGGTGCCAAGCTGTTCCCCGCCGTCTTCGGCCAGCGGTTCCACATCCCCGAGCGCGCCCCGTATCCGACGGTCCATCTGCTGTCTGCGCTGCAGTCCGCGCGGGGTGAGCTGAGCCAGTACGCGGCGCCGGTCGGCGGGGTCGATCCGGCGGTACACCAGGTTCTGGTCGACGAGTTGGTCGACGGTCTTGGTGAGGCTGGACATCGGCAGGAAGACGCATTCGGCGATGGCGGACATGCTGTGGCCGCGACCGTCCGAGAGCAGGTCCAGCACCCTCCAGGCCTCGATGGAGCAGTCGAACTCGTCCAGTACGGACTGCACTCGGCGCACCGAGAGGCGTTCGGCCCGGGTCAGCAGTCGGAGCAGTTCGTGGAGCCGGCCGGCCATCGGCACTCCTCAACTCGGTTCCTCAGCCCGCCAGTCCGCGGGAGCGCAGCTCAGCCTACCTCCGGCAACCACACTCTTGACAGCATTCAATCGAAACCCAATACTTCCCACAGGAAGCATTAATTGCCGTTACTGAAGCCGTTACCGAGATGCCGATGAACCACGCATCTCCGGTGGCGGCATTTCTTTTTTCACTCCACGGTTCTCCGCGTCAGGCGATACGGCTCCTTAAGTCCGCGGAAACGTAACCGAAACAGCATCACCCCAGGCTGTGGACCGGACTTCAGTGGATCCAGCCCGGACACCACCATCGGACGGCTGGGAATTCGCGCGCCAACACCGCCGCTTCTGAAGCGCCTTGCCGCTCTGTTTTCACTCGCTTTCCACACCGCCCTTCTCGGGCAAGGAGGTATTGCATGTCCGGGCTCAGCTTCAGCAGACGGGGTCTGCTCACGGCCGCTTCGGCCGTCGGCGCGTCCGCCGCCCTCAGCGCCTGCGGCGCAAAGACCGGCAGCGGCCCGTCATCGGACGCGGCCGGGGCCACGGCGGACACCTCCGGCAGCACGGTGAAGATCGGCCTGCTCAACTCGCTGTCGGGCACCATGGCCATCAGCGAGGTGACGGTGCACAACTCGCTGCTGCTGGCCGTGAAGGAGATCAACGCCGCCGGCGGCGTGCTCGGCAAGAAGCTCAAGGCCGTCAGCCAGGACGGCGCGTCCGACTGGCCGACCTTCGCGGAGAAGGCGGAGAGCCTGATCAAGGAGGACAAGGTCGCGGCCACCTTCGGCTGCTGGACCTCGGCCAGCCGCAAGGCCGTCAAGCCGGTCTTCGAGAAGTACAAGTCGCTGCTGTTCTACCCCGTGCAGTACGAGGGCCTTGAGCAGTCGCCATACATCTTCTACATCGGCGCCACGACGAACCAGCAGATCGTGCCCGCCCTCGACTACCTCAAGAAGCAGGGCCTGACCCGCCTCTACCTCGTCGGCAGCGACTACGTCTTCCCGCGCACCGCCAACAAGATCATCAAGGCGTACGCGAAGGCCAACGGCATGAAGGTGGTCGGCGAGGACTACGCGCCCCTGGGCTCCACGGAGTTCAGCACGATCGTCAACGAGGTCAAGGGCTCCGGCGCGGACGCCGTGTTCAACACCCTCAACGGCGACAGCAACGTGGCCTTCTTCAAGGAGTACAAGTCCGCGGGGCTCACCGCGAAGAGCATGCCGGTGCTGTCGGTCTCCATCGCCGAGGAGGAGGTCAAGTCCATCGGCACCCAGTACCTCGAGGGCCAGTTGACCGCCTGGAACTACTACGAGACCACGCCCGGCGCGGCGAACGAGAAGTTCGTCAAGGCGTACCAGGCCGAGTACGGGGCGACGAAGCCGACCAGCGACCCCATGGAGGCCGCCTACATCTCGGTCTATCTGTGGAAGGCGATGGTCGAGAAGGCAGGCTCGTTCGACGTGGCCAAGGTGAAGGCGGCCGCCGACGGCATCACGTTCGACGCCCCCGAGGGCAAGGTCACGGTCGACGGCGCCACGCAGCACGTCTACAAGACGGCCCGGATCGGCAAGGTCGGCTCCGACGGACTGATCACCGAGGTGTGGAACTCGGGCAAGCCGATCAAGCCGGACCCGTATCTGAAGGGCTACGACTGGGCCTCGGGCCTCTCCTGAGTCCGGCTCCTGTCCCGACTCCTGTCCCGATTCCAGTCGCTGTCACGCGGACCCGGCCCGCATCTGCATCGCAGGGCCGGGTCCCGCCCCGCGCCCGCACCCCGTCCCGACCCGGAGCCGCTCCATGACGGTCGTCCTCAACCAGTCCTTCACCGGCATCAGCATCGGTGCCGTCCTGCTGCTCATCGCGCTCGGTCTGACCCTGACCTTCGGGCAGATGGGCGTGATCAACATGGCACACGGCGAGTTCATCATGGCCGGCGCCTACACCACGTACGTCCTGCAGAAGTCCATCAGCAGCGCAGGAGTCTCGCTGCTCGTGGCCCTGCCCGTGGCCTTCCTCGTGGCCGGCGCGATGGGGGCGCTGCTCGAGTGGCTGCTCATCCGGCGGCTCTACACGCGGCCGCTTGACACCCTCCTCGTCACCTGGGGCGTCTCGCTGATGCTCCAGCAGCTCGCGCGTGACATCTTCGGCGCCCCCAATGTGCAGACCCGCGCCCCCGACATCCTCACCGGCAACATCGCGGTGACGAACGGCATCAGCCTCGCCAACAGCAGGCTGTTCATCCTCGGGCTCGCCCTGCTCTCCGTGCTCGCCCTGACCCTCGTACTGCGGTTCACCCCGCTCGGCCGTCGCATCAGGGCCGTCGTGCAGAACCGGGACCTCGCCGAGGTGTCCGGCATCGCGACCGGCACGGTCGACCGGGTGACCTTCTTCATCGGCTCGGGTCTCGCGGGCGTGGCGGGCGTCGCGATCACCCTGGTCGGCCCGATCGGCCCGACGACCGGCACCAACTACATCGTCGACGCCTTCCTCGTGGTGGTCGTCGGCGGCATCGGGCAGCTCAAGGGCAGCGTGATCACGGCCTTCGTCCTCGGTGTCCTGCAGGCGGTCCTCGAATACTCGACCACGGTCAGCGTCGCCAAGGTGATCGTGCTGGTGGCGATCGTCGCCTTCCTCCAGTGGCGTCCCCAGGGCCTGTACACACTGCGCACCCGGAGCCTGGCATGACGACGACATCCGCACCCACGGCGACACCGGCACCCGAGAAGGCCCCGGAACGCCCGTTCACCCGGTTCCGCGTGCCCGGCGGCTTCGCACTCGGCGCGGTCCTGCTCCTCGCCGTCGCACCCCTCGCACTCTCCGACTTCCGCCTCGCGCTGCTCGCCAAGTACCTGTGCTGGGCGATGGTGGCCGTCGGCGTGAGCCTCGCCTGGGGCCGGGGCGGGCTGATGGTCCTCGGCCAGGGCGTCTTCTTCGGCCTCGGCGGCTACGCCATGGCCATGCATCTCAAGCTCGCCGACGCCGCCGACACCGGAGGGCCGGGCGCGCTGCCGGACTTCATGCAGCTGTACGGCAGCGGAGGGGACCTGCCCTGGTGGTGGCAGCCCTTCGCCAACCCGGTCTTCGCCCTGGCCGCGACCGTCCTGCTGCCGATGGCGGTCGCCGCCGTGCTCGGCTTCTTCGTCTTCCGGCGCCGGGTGCGCGGGGCGTACTTCGCGATCCTCAGCCAGGCGCTCGCCGCGGCCCTCGCGATCTGGCTGGTAGGCCAGCAGGCCACCACCGGCGGCACCAACGGGCTCACCGACTTCCAGGGCTTCTTCGGATACGACCTCGACGACCCGGCCAACCAGCGGACGGTCTACTTCATCATCGCCGTCAGCCTGCTCCTGCTGATGGCCGCCGCCCGCCAGCTGTTCGTCAGCCGCTACGGCGAACTCCTCGTCGCCGTACGGGACTCCGAGGAACGCGTCCGCTTCCTCGGCTACGACCCGGCCAACGTCAAGCTCGTGGCGTACGTCGTGGCAGCGGGCATGGCAGGGCTGGCCGGGGCGCTGTTCGTGCCGGCGGTCGGGATCATCTCGCCCGCGCTGATCGGTGTCGTGCCGTCCATCGGCTTCGTCATCGGCGCGGCGGTCGGCGGACGGGCGTCCCTGGTGGGCGCGGTGCTCGGCGCGATCGCGGTGGCCTGGGCGCAGAGCACGCTCTCCGACGCCTTCCCCGCCGCGTGGACGTACCTCCAGGGGCTGCTGTTCGTCCTCGCGGTCGGCTTCCTCCCCGGGGGACTGGCGTCCCTGGGGGCGGTCGTCCGGCGCAACCGTACTCGTACTCGTTCGGGAGAGGCAGCATGAGCGGCGAGGGGCTGACCATCCGCGGGCTGCGGGTGTCGTTCGACGGCTACACGGCGGTCGACGGCGTCGATCTCGACGTGCACCCCGGCGACCTGCGGTTCCTCATCGGCCCGAACGGGGCGGGGAAGACCACGCTGGTCGACGCGGTCACCGGCCTGGTGAAGGCCACCGGATCGGTGCGCTTCGGCACGGACGAGGACGCGACGGAGCTCGTCGGCCGGCCCGTGCACAAGATCGCGCGGCTCGGCATCGGCCGTACGTTCCAGACGGCCACGGTGTTCGAGGAGCTGACCGTGCTGCAGAACCTCGACATCGCCGCCGGGGCCGGCCGCGGACCGCTGACGATGCTGCGCCGCCGCAAGGGCGTACCGGACGCGGTGGCGAAGGCCCTGGAGACCACCGGCCTGACCGAGCTGCGCGACAAGCCCGCCGGCGTGCTCGCGCACGGCCAGAAGCAGTGGCTGGAGATCGGCATGCTGCTGGTCCAGGACGTACGGCTGCTGCTGCTCGACGAGCCGGTCGCGGGCATGAGCCACGAGGAGCGCGAGGCGACGGGTGAGCTGCTCCAGCGGGTGAGCGGGGACCGTACGGTCGTCGTGATCGAGCACGACATGGACTTCATGCGCGCCTTCGCCCGCAGCGTCACGGTGCTGCACGCGGGCAAGGTGCTCAGCGAGGGCACGGTGGCCGAGGTCCAGGCGGACCCGAAGGTGCAGGAGGTGTACCTGGGGCGCGCCCGTGACGAGGAGCCCCCGGCACCGGTGGTCGACCCGCCGGGCGAAACGCCCACCCCCACCCCGACGGCCTCGGCGCAGGAGGCGTGATGCTCGAGATCGACGACATCCGGGTCGGCTACGACCGCAGCCCGGTCCTGCACGGCGTCACCGTCGCCGTCCCGAAGGACGGTGTGGCGGCGGTACTCGGCCACAACGGCGCGGGGAAGAGCACGCTGCTGCGCGCCGCCATGGGGCTGCTGAGGCCCGGCACAGGCATCGTGCGCCTCGACGGCGAGGACATCACCCGCCTCGCCCCGCACCAGCGGGTGGCCCGTGGCATGGCGTACGTACCGCAGGGCCAGCAGTCCTTCCCGCACCTGACCACGGCCGAGAACCTCCAACTCGTCGCGGACGGCAGGCCGGACGGCAAGGAGGCGATCGCGGAGGCCCTCGACCTCTTCCCGGCCCTGCGCGACCTCTCCGGCCGCCGCGCCGGACTGCTCTCCGGCGGCCAGCGCCAGCAACTGGCCATCGCCCGCGCGCTGATCACCCGCCCGAGGCTGCTTCTGCTCGACGAGCCGACCGAGGGCATCCAGCCCTCCGTCGTCGCCGAGATCGAGGAGACGATCCTCGCCCTGACCCGCCGCGGCGGCCTCTCCGTGCTCCTGGTCGAGCAGCACGTCGGCTTCGCCATGCGCGCCGCCCAGCGGTACTACGTACTTCAGGCGGGCCGTGTGACGTCCTCGGGCGAGGGCGGGACGGAGGCCGAGCAGACGGTACGGGCGGCGCTCAGCGTCTGAAACGCGACGCCACCACCGCGCCGCCGGCGGCACGATGGGACCGAGCGGTTCGACGCTCGTACCCACCACTCGCGGGAGGCAGCGCGTGTCACATCGTCCGGTCACCATCGTCACGGGAGGCAGCAGGGGCATCGGGGCGGCGACCTGCGTCCGGCTTGCGGACGAAGGGCACGACCTGGTCCTCGGCTACGTCAGGAACGAGGCGGCCGCCGAGAAGACCGCGGCCGCGGTCCGGGCTGCGGGAGCGCGCTGCCTCGTCGTACGTGTCGACACCTCCGACGAGGCCGACGTCGAGCGACTGTTCGACATTGCGGCGGAGGAACTCGGCCCGGTCACCGGGCTGGTGAACAACGCCGGGGTGACCGGGCCGCTCGGCAGGTTCACCGACGTGCGCACGGACGTCCTGCGGCAGGTCGTGGAGGTCAACCTGCTCGGCTATCTGCTCTGTTGCAGAAGGGCGGCCCGTGACATGGCGGCGCTCGGCTCCGGATCCATCGTGAACGTCTCGTCGGCGGCGGCCACCCTCGGCAGCCCCGGCGAGTACGTCCACTACGCGGCGACCAAGGCGGCCACCGACGCCCTGACCGTCGGCCTCGCCAAGGAGCTCGGCCCGGACGGCATCAGGGTCAACGCGGTCGCCCCCGGCACGATCAACACGGAGATGCACGCCGCCATGGGCGACCCCGGCCGCCCGGCGCGGATCGCCGCCGACACTCCGCTGCGCCGTCCCGGCGAGCCCGAGGAGATCGCGGCCGCCATCGCCTGGCTCCTCTCGCCGGACGCCTCCTACACCACCGGCACGGTCCTGAGGGTCGCCGGCGGCCGGTGATACAAGCCGCGTCCAGGGACCGGTCACCGGCATAGGATGCACGGATGAGCGAGAAGGCCACACAGCAGAACGGCGCCGCGACGAGCTCCAGGGTCACCGGATCCCAGACGCTCGCGCGCGGACTGTCGGCGCTGGAGCTCATCGCCGCTCATCCCCAGGGCCTCGCCATCCAGGAGGTGGCCGAGCGGCTCGGGGTGCACCGGACCATCGCGTACCGGATCCTGGCCACGCTCTCCGACTTCCACCTCGCCGTCCGCGGCCCGGACGGGCGCTACCGGGCGGGCTCCGGGACGGTGACCCTTGCGCGCGGCTACGCGGCCGGGGTGCGCGAGGCGGCACTGCCGGTGCTGCGGCGCGCCGCCGACGACCTGGGCGCGACCGTCGCCCTGATCTCGGCCGAGGGCGACGAGGCGGTGGCCGTGGCGGTCGTGGAGCCGCGCTCCGTCGACTACCACATCTCGTACCGGGTGGGCAGCCGCCACCCGATCGGCGCGGGCGCGGCCGGGCTCGCGCTGGCGGCCATGCGGTCGCCGTCGCCCGGCGAGCCGGATGAGGTGCGCGCGGTGCGCTCGGCGGGGTACGCGCGCACGTTCGGGCAGGTCGAGCCGGGGGCGTACGGGGTGGCTGTGCCGCTTCGTACCGCGGATCCGGCGCTGCACATGTGTGTCAACGTGATCACGTCCCGGGAGGACGTGGCGCGGGACGCGGTGCCGGTGATCCGGGCCGTGGCCGACGAGATCGCGGGGCTCGCCGCGGGGGGCTGAGCCCCGTCGCCTGAGGGCCCTCAGACCCGGTACAGGTACGACGCGACGCACCGTACGTCGTGGGTTGTGCCCACCCTCCCCATTGCCACCACCGGCCGTAGGCGCACAAGCCGACGACGCGCCCCGCAGACGCGCACCCAAAAGCACCCCACACCACCCAAAGCGCGGTGTGGGTCACGTCTCCGCTTCCCCGTCACCCCTTGACAGCGCTGCACGTGCGCCACACGATGCATATATCGCACTGTTGTGAGCGATAAATGAACAGCCTGCGTCAGCCTCGTTACCTCGACGGAGAGTCCGCGAATGACTGAGAACCCATCGCCAGCGGCCCTGGCTCCCGTAGACGTCGTGATCGTGGGCGCCGGCCCCACGGGGCTGACGCTGGCCAACCTGCTGGGGATGTACGGCGTCCGGACGCTGCTCGTCGAGGCGGGCGAGAAGCTCATCGACTACCCGCGCGGCGTCGGCATGGACGACGAGAGCCTGCGCGCGTTCCAGCAGATCGGCCTCGTCGACGAGATCCGCAACCACACGACGCCGCACCAGATCATGCGGTTCGTCAACGGCAAGGGCGCGCTGCTCGCGGAACTCGACCCGCAGACGGACGAGTTCGGCTGGCCCCGCCGCAACGCGTTCATCCAGCCCTTGGTCGACGCGGAGCTGCACCGCGGCACCGACCGCTTCGACCATGTCGAGGTCGTGTTCGGCCACCAGATGACGTCCTTCGCCGAGACCCGCGACGGCGTCACCGTGGACCTGATCGGCCCGGACGGCGCCCCGCTGACCGTCACCGCGCAGTACATGGTCGGCGCCGACGGCGGCCGCAGCTCGACACGCAAGGCCCTCGGCCTGACCTTCGAAGGCAGGACCGAGCCGTCCAGCTGGCTGGTCGTGGACCTCCGCAACGACCCGCTGGGCACCCCCAACGCGTACATGGGCTGCGACCCGGCCCGCCCGTATGTCTCCATCGGCCTGCCGCACGGCATCCGCCGCTTCGAGTTCATGCTGATGCCCGGCGAGGACCAGGCGTTCGCCGACGACGACGCGAACCTGAACAGGCTGCTCGGCCAGCTCATCCCCGACCCGGACCGCGCCGACATCATCCGCCGCCGCGTCTACACCCACCACTCGCGCGTCGCGGGCTCCTTCCGCAAGGGCCGCGTCATGGTGGCGGGCGACGCCGCGCACCTGATGCCCGTATGGCAGGGACAGGGCTTCAACAGCGGCATCCGCGACGCCGTGAACCTCGGCTGGAAGCTGGCCTGTGTCGTGCGCGGCACGGCGAGCGAGCGGCTGCTCGACTCGTACGACAGCGAGCGGCGCCCGCACGCGGCCGCGATGGTCGACCTGTCCGACAAGGTCGGCAAGGTCATCTCACCGACCAGCCGGGTGCTGGCCTCGGCCCGTGACCTGGTCTTCCGCGGCCTGGGCGTGGTGCCCGCCGCCAAGGACTACGTCGCGCAGATGAAGTTCAAACCGATGCCGTTCTACGAGCAGGGCGCCGTCGTCCACCGCGAGGCGGAGACGACCGGTACCCCCTGCGCCGGACGCCTGTTCATCCAGCCGCGGGTCTCGACCCGCGAGACCCGCGACCAGCCGGACGTGCTGTTCGACGAGGTCACCGGCCCCTGGTTCACGGTCGTCGCCTGGAACAACAACCCTCTGGCGCTGCTCGACGACAAGGCCCGCGCCGTCTGGGAGCAGCTCGGCGCCCGCTTCGTCGAGGTCCGGCCCGCGTCCGGGCTCCACTACGGCGAGCAGCCCGACGGAGTGACCCTCGTCGGCGACCCGACCGGCCGCCTGAAGTCCTGGTTCGACCAGCGCCCGGAGTCGTTCGTCGTGGTCCGCCCCGACCGTTTCGTCGCCGGTGCCTGCCTGGCCCAGAACGCCTCGTCCCTCACCCACCGCATCGCCGAGTCCCTGCACCTGATCCCCGGAGGCAACGATGCCCCTCGCCCTGTGCTGCCTGTCGCACTCCCCGCTGATGGAGTACGTGCAGCCGCAAGCTGACGTCCGCGGCCGGGTGGACGAGGCGCTCGCCTCAGCCCGGGCGTTCGTGGCGGACTTCGACCCCGAGCTGGTCGTGATCTTCGCCCCGGACCACTACAACGGCTTCTTCTACGACATGATGCCGCCGTTCTGCATCGGCGGCCGCGCCCAGGCCATCGGCGACTTCAGGACGCCCGAGGGCCCGCTGTCCGTCGACCACGACGCGGCGCTCGCGATCACCCGGAGCGTGCTCGAGGCCGGGATCGACACCGCGCTGTCCGAGGACATGGTCGTCGACCACGGCTTCTCGCAGCCGCTGGACATCCTGCTCGGCGGCATCGACGTCAAGCCCGTCGTGCCGGTGTTCATCAACTCCGTGGCCGAGCCGCTCGCGCCCGTGTCGCGCATCCGGCAGCTCGGCGAGGCGGTCGGCCGGGCCGCCGCGGCCCTGGACAGGCGCGTCCTGATGATCGGCTCCGGCGGCCTCTCCCACGACCCGCCGGTGCCGCGCATGGCCCAGGCGGACACCGAGGAGAAGGTCCGCAAGCTGATCAACAACCGGAACCCCTCGGACGAGGCGCGCGCCGCCCGCCAGGCCCGCACCATCGCCGCCGCCGAGGCGTTCGCCAAGGGCGAGTCGGACATGCACCCCCTCAACCCCGAGTGGGACAACCTCGTCCTGGACACCCTGGGCGACCCGACGCACCGCGGCGACGTGGACGGCTGGACCACGGACTGGTTCGCCGAGCAGGCCGGCAACTCCGCGCACGAGGTGCGCACCTGGATCGCCGCCTACTCCGCACTGGCCGCAGCCGGGGACTACCAGGTCACCAGCCGCTTCTACGAGGCCATCGAGGCGTGGATCGCGGGCTTCGCGGTCACCACCGCCGTCACCACAGCCTGACAACCGCCCGCCCCCTACGGCAGGAGACACACATGTCCGCCATCTACCCGTCCGTCTGGCTCGGCTTCTCCCAGACGTCGTTCACCCTGGAGCAGGTCCAGGTCGGCAAGTGGAGCACCCGCGTGCTGACCGCGGGCCCCGCCGACGGCGAGGCACTGGTGCTGATGCACGGCACCGGCGGCCACCTGGAGACGTACGCGCACAACGTGAAGGCGCTCACCGACGCCGGCTACCGCGTGATCGCGTACGACTTCCCGGGCCACGCGGGCACCACGCACGCCGCCGAGGACCTGGAGCTCCCGCACTACATCGAGCACCTGCGCGAGCTCCTCGACGCCCTCGGCATCGAGAAGGCGCACCTGAGCGGTGAGTCGCTGGGCGGCTGGGTCGCGATCAAGTTCGCCGCCCAGTACCCGGACCGCACCCTGAAGATCATCCCGAACACCCCGGGCGGCACCATGGCGCGCCCCGAGGTGATGCACAAGATCCAGTCGCTGAGCCAGGCCGCCGCCGACGACCCGTCGTACGAGCGTGTGAAGGCCCGTCTGGAGTGGCTGATGGCCGACCCGGCCACGGTCACCGAGGAGCTCATCGCGACCCGCCGTGCGCACTACTCCCGCCCCGGATACGCCGACTCGGCCCGCCACATCCTGTGCCTGCAGGTCCCGGAGATCCGCAGCCGCAACCTGATCAGCGACGAGGAGCTGGCCGCCGTGCAGGCCCCGGCCCTGGTGATCTGGTCGTCGGACGACCCGTCGGGGCCGGCCAAGGCGGGCCTGGACATGGCCGAGAAGATGCCGCAGGGCCGCTTCGCGCTGGTCGAGAACGCGGGCCACTGGCCGCAGTGGGAGCAGGCCGAGTTCTTCAACAAGCTCGTCATCGACTTCCTGACCGAGGCCAACTGACACCCCCTGGACAGCTGACGACCCCCGTACAGCTGACGCCCTCAGACAGCTGACCACCCCCGGACAGCTGACGCCCCCTGGTGCGCCCGCCCTCACCCGGGCCGGGCTCACCGAACCGCTGGGCACGCCGTAACCGTTCGGCGCGCCTGAGCAGCCGGGCCGGTGCACCGTCACCGCGGAGCCGTGCCCGGCGGCCTGAGTCTGCGGTCGCTCGCTTCTGCCCTGACCGAGCGGCCGCCTGCGCAGAGGCGGTGTGGATCTTTCCCCCGGGATCCGCACCGCCTCTTCGGCATGCCCGGAAGCCCGGTGGCCCCGCACCAGCCGACCGGACACCCCACCGCCACCGCCCTCTCACCCCGGTGATCGATCATCCCGACAACCCTTGACACGGCAGAACAGGGCCCGCACTGTGTTCGCTATCTACACGCGATCGTGCGGAGTATGCACAGGCGCCCAGAGGGGTCCCGGCAGCACGCACCCGCGCGTCCCACCCCATCCGGAGCCGCAGATGCCCACCAACGACGCTGCCCGTCGCCGCCAGTCGCGACGGATCGCCATGTCCAGCTTTGTCGGCAGCGCCATCGAGTTCTACGACTTCCTGCTCTACGGAGCCGCCGCCTCGCTCGTCTTCAACGAGCTCTTCTTCACCAGCCTCAACCCGCTCACCGGCACCATCGCCGCGTTCGGCACCCTCGCCGTCGGCTATGTGGCCCGGCCGCTCGGCGGCATCGTCTTCGGCCACTTCGGCGACCGGGTCGGCCGCAAGTCGATGCTGGTGCTGACCATGACGCTGATGGCGCTGGCCAGCTTCGCCATCGGCCTGCTGCCCACGTACGACCAGATCGGGGTCTGGGCGCCGGTCCTGCTCATCGTGGCCCGGCTGGTCCAGGGCATCGCGGTCGGCGGCGAGTGGGGCGGCGCGGCCCTGATGGCCATGGAGCACGCATCGACGGAGCGACGCGGCCTCGCGGCCAGCTTCGCGAACATGGGCGGCCCCGCGGGCGCCGTGATCGCCACCGCCGTGTTCGCCGGCTTCTCGTCCCTGCCCGAGGACCAGTTCCTGTCCTGGGGCTGGCGGATGCCGTTCCTGCTCAGCGTGGTGCTGCTGGCGATCGGCCTGTTCATCCGGCTGCGGGTCACCGAGAGCCCGCTGTTCACCGAGGCCCAGCGCCGGGCCCAGGAGTCGGCGGTCAAGCAGGAGGCTCCGCTGCTCACGGTGTTCCGCCGGTACCGGAAGAACATCGTGCTGTCGTGCCTCGGCGGCTGCGGCGCCCTGGTCCTGCAGTCCCTGCTGGCCACGTTCATGCTCACGTACGCGACCGGGCTCGGCTACGAGCGCTCCACCGTGCTGCTCGCGCAGACCGTGTCGTCGGCGCTGCACATCTTCACGATCCCCGCGTTCGCGGCGCTGTCCGACCGCGTGGGCCGCAAGCCCGTCATGATCACCGGCGCGCTCGCCGCCGCTGTGGCCGCGTTCCCGCTGTTCTGGCTGGTCAACAGCGGCTCTGTGGCACTGCTGTTCGCGGCGTACATCCTGGGCAACCCGATCCTGCAGGCGTCGATGTACGGGCCGATGGCGGCGTTCGTGAGCGAGATGTTCGGCACCCGCGCCCGCTACACCGGTGCGTCGCTCGGCTACCAGCTCGCCACCACCCTGGGCGCGGGCACCGCCCCGCTGATCGCCAGCAGCCTGCTGTCCCGCGCGGGCGGCGGCTCGCACTCGGCGACGGTGAGCCTCTTCATCGCCGTCGTCTGCCTGATCAGCGCGGCGGCCATCGCCCTGACCCACGAGTCCCACCGCACCGCTCTGAGCGACACCGAAGGGACCGGCACGGCACTGAACACGGCGGACCGCACGGCAGCGGCCACCGCCGCCGCCACTCGCTGACGCGACCGCCACGCCACGCGCTGACGCCGGCTCCGACGACGGCGGACGGCGGGCCCCGCCCGGACGAACCGGCGGCCCGCCGTCCGCCGCGTCCCGTTCCAGAGCCCGTCGCACCGTGCGTCCTCGGCGCCGGCTGCGGCAGGCCCGGAACCCGGCCGCGGCACGCCCGACGCAGGGGCGCCCCGTCCAGCGGAGGGCCACACTGGAGGCATGACCCCGTAAACCGCGAGCCGAGCTGGGGTGATCCGATGAGCACTCTCGAAGAACATGTCGACATCGGTGTTCCGGCCGATGTGGCCTGGGACTCCCTCCACCGCGTGGAGACCTACCCGCGGTTCCTCCAAGGAGTACGCGAAGCCCGTACGGAGGGAGCGGACAGAGCGCACCTCGACGTCGAAGCGGGCGGCCGGGCTCAGGCGTTCGACACCCAGATAACCGACCGTGCCGACCAGCGCACGATGGAGTGGAAGACCACCAGCGGCCCCGACCTGTCCGGATCCTTCTCGTTGCTGTCCATCGACCAGCAGCACACCCGGGTCCAGGCCCGGATCGAGTACGACCCGGGCGCGGTCAGGGAGGCATTCGGCGGACCCAAGGGCTTCGCCCAGGCCACCGCGATCGAGCGGCTGGTACGGAGCGACCTCGAGCAGTTCAAGGGCCTGGTCGAGCAGGGGCGCTGAGCCCACGGTGGGGGTACCTCCCGGGCCCTCAAGGCACTGGGGGAGCCTTCCGAGGGGCGGCCATGCGGCCGCCCCTCGGGGTCTGTCCGGATGAACCGGCGGATGAACCGGATAGGCCGGTTGCCGGGTCGCCGAGGCCGCGACCCGATGCGCCCCGCCCCGCCGGCCGTGAGCCGCCGCGGGGCGCTGAACTGCCCTGACCCGCCAACAATTCCGGTTTCCCGGGCGAGGGGAAAAGCCGAGGGACGGGCCCGGGAATTTCTCTTTTGCGTGAACCCCGAAGCGGACGTCCGCGCGTCGGGTTAACGCCCCGCGCCGTCGTGCCACTCTGACGTACGCAATTTCTGTTCGCAGAAATATGCAGAAACGACCGCCCCGCTCATGCCGGTACGGCAAACGAGTGAATCCGACTTCGACTTGACTAGGCGAAACGTTTCCTCACCCCGCATCGCATCGTTCACGGGTTGCAGGTCATGGTGCGAGTCGAGTCGTTCAAGGTCCGGCTCACTCGATCCGTGACATTGGCATGACCGCAGAAAGGGAAAATCCGTGCAGTTCAAGAAGACCGGGACACTGGTCGCGGGAGTGCTCATGGCCGTGGGCATGGCCTCGCCAGCCCTCGCCGACTCCAACGCCGGAGGCTTCACCGCCGGCTCCGGTGGCATCCTCTCCGGCAACGTCGTTCAGGCACCCATCGATGTGCCGATCAACGTGTGCGGGAACACCATCAACGTCATCGGGCTGTTCAACCCGGCGGTCGGCAACCGCTGCGTGAACGGGTCGGACGACGACGGGCCGTCCTTCTTCAACGACGACAGGCCGCCCTACTACGCGGGATACCACAACGGCCGCCACCACTACCGCGACACCTACGGCCGCTACCCGTACGGCGGTAACTGTCACAGCTGCCGCTGCGACGACGACTGCGACTACCCGCGGCCGTGCACGACCAGCTGCAACTCGTGCGAGGACAACTGCCACCACCCGCAGCCGTGCCCGACCAACTGCAACACGTGCGAGGACAACTGCCACCACCCGCGGCCGTGCACGACCAGCTGCACGCCGTGCGACGACGACTGCAAGCCCTGCCACACCCCCTGCAACCCCTGCGAGGACGATGACGACGACTGAGTTGCGTCAGGTAATCGGTAAGGGAATCCTCGCGGCCGCGGCCGCGACGGGCTTCCTGGCACTGCCTGGCACATACGCCCTGGCGGACGCGGGCGCGTCCGGCGCGGCGTCGGATTCACCCGGCGTGCTGTCGGGGAACGACATCCAGGCACCGGTCGACGTACCGGTCAACGTCTGCGGCATCGCCGTGGACGTGGTGGCCGCCGCCAACCCCACCGTCGGCAACACCTGCGACAGCGATGACGCTGGCGCGAGCCGTTGCTGCAGTAACGATCCTGCTGGGTCGGGCCACTGCTGCGGCAGCAGGCCGAACGGTTCGGGGAACGGCGACGGTTCACCAACGGCTCCGCACGCCCAAGCGGAGCCGGGCACGGGCCAAGGTCCCCGTGCCAACCCGGCTGGCCCCCTCGAGGGACAGGATCAAGGAACCGAGCTCGGCGCCTCCCCGCGGAGCGGCTCCCCGATCCCTGCCCAACGGGTGTACAGCCACGGCGAGCTGGCCACGACGGGCACACCCGCCGATGCGATCGGCGTTGCCGCTACCGGAGCGGGGCTGCTTACCGGTGGCGCGATGCTGTATCGGCGCGTCGGAGCCACAGCTCGCCTCTGACGGTCGCTGCAGGCGGTCCGCTGGCGTTCCGCCGCCGGCAGCACCGACAGGCCCGTTCCCGTTCCGGAGCCCAGATCCGGAACGGGAACGGGGCCTTTTCATGAGCGAAATAATTCGCCCCGGCCACCATAACAACGGAATTACCGCCACCGAATTGGCGGAGCGAATAGGAGGCATCTGTGCGCTGCTTCCGGATAACGCCACCGAGCCGCCCCCTGAACCGGCCCCATTTCCGGTTCGCACACAGACCCATCACCCATTCGGCGGCACAACCCGGGTGAAAGGGAACCGTTGTGCATAGGGTCGGGCACCCGTTCCGGCCACGCAACCGAATCACCAAGGAGCATTTCGCCATGTGGCGTACCGCGAAGGTTCTTGTTCTGTCCAGTGTTGCCGCCGCGAGCGTGGCAGCCACCGCGGGCGTTGCCGCCGCCGACGCTGACGCGACGGGCGGCACCGTCAACTCCGGGGGTATCGGCTCGGGCAACGTCGTCCAGGTCCCTGTGCACATCCCGGTGAACGTCTGCGGCAACACCATCAGCGTCATCGGCGTGCTGAACCCGGCGTTCAACAACACCTGCATCAACAGCTGAACAACCGGGTCGGCTCCTCATCCACGGCCGGTCCCCTTCCGTGGCCGCTCTCCGTATCAAGGGGGGCGGCCACTTCTGTCACTACGGGGCCCTTCACACGGGGCGCAGCACCTGTGGCGAAGCAGCCGCTGCCGCCTCCACGTCGTGCCGGTCCCCCCGGGGCCGGCACGACGCATGCCCGGCGCCCCCGTCATCTCGCTGCTGCCGGACGGGCCGCCGCCCCGTCCCGCAGCGGCCCGTGGCTCAGCCTGTTGCCGATGGAGTGGTGAGGCGCACCGCGAACACCGTGGTGTCGTCGGTGACATGACCGCCGCTGTGCCGCAGAGCCGCGTCGCGTACCAGCAGGACCAGCCGTGCCGGCTCGGCCACGCTCGGGTCCTCGGCGAGCATGGCGGCGACCGCCTCGCGCAGCGGGAAGAAGGTGCCGTTCGCGTCCCGTGCCTCCGTCACCCCGTCGGTGACCAGCAGCAGGGTCTCGTCCTGCGCGAAGGGGACTCGCTGCAGGGACGGCTGCCCGCCTGCCAGATCGCCGAGTCCGATGGGCAGCCCGTCACCGGCCGGCAGTTCGCGTACGCCGCCGGGGCCGACGACGAGCGGCGGTTCGTGCCCGAAGTTGACGATCTCGATGTGCCGGCCACCCTGCTTGTCCCGGTCCCGGTCCTGGTCCTGGTCCTGGTCCTGGTCCGGTGGTCGGAAGCCGATCAGGACCGCGGTCGCGAAACGCTCGCTGTCGAGTGCGGCGCCGAACTCGTCCGCCGAGCCGCCCGTGAACGCGCTTCCGTACGTGCCGTCGTACGCGGTGTCGTACGCGCGGCCGAGTGTGCGGTGGTGCCCGTCGCCAGGTGCGCGCGCCGGGCCGCGGACAGCCTCTATCAGGGCCATGTGGCCGCGATGGCGGCGCATACGGATCTCCAGCCGCTCGGCGACGGTCGTGAGCTCCGGCTCGTGGTAGCCGGACTCGCGGAAGCTGCCGAGCAGCGCCGCCGCCACCGCCACCGCGCCGAGGCCCTTGCCCTGCACGTCGCCGACCAGGATGCGTGGACCGTACGGACTGGGCTGGATGTCGTAGAAGTCGCCGCCGACCCGGGCCTCGCTGTCCGCCGTGAGGTAGACGGCGGCGTGGTCGAGGCCGACCCAGCGCGCCGGCAGGGGCCGCAGCACGGTGCGCCGGGTCGTCTCGACGACGTCCAGCATGTGGCGCATGCGCCGCTCCTCGCCGACCCGGACCCAGCAAGCGGCGACGCTGAGCACGCCGCCCATCGCGACGAGGATGAAGTCCGGCAGACCGGCGCGGTACTCGCGTACCTCGACGTTGTCGAGCAGGAAGTACGTGACCGTGGCGATGACGACGAAGGCCCCGGTCGTCCACACCCCGCACACCGCCGCGGCCGTGCCCGGCACGACGACGAGCCAGGAGATGGTCCGGAACTCACCGGAGGTCTCCACATCGACGAGGACGACCCCGAGGAGCACGACGAGCGGCAGGAGCCAGGCGATGCTGTGGCCGCGGATACGCAGGAAGGCCGCAGGGTGCCGGAATTCCAACCTGTCCATCGCCTCGCTCGCCTGCCCGCCGGTTCAGTACGCGACCGAGATCCGGGTACGCGGATGGGCGTTGCTCTCGAGTTCCTCGACGAAGGCGGCCGCGTAGTCCTCGGCGCTGATGCGGCTGTGGCCCTCGGCGTCGGTGAGCAGCAGGTCGCCGCCGACGCGGAAGGTGCCGGTGCGCTCGCCCGGGCCGATCTCCGCGGCCGGGGAGACGTACGTCCAGTCGAGGTCGCCGACCGTGCGGTAGAAGTCGAGGACGTCGCGGTGCGCGAGCGCCTCGTCGAGGACGTCGGCGGGGAAGCCGGGCTGGTCGACCAGCGCCGCACCGGGCGTGACCTCCAGGCTGCCCGCGCCGCCCACGACGACCAGCCGGGAGACGCCGGCCGCCCGTACGGCATCGACCAGGGCCCGGTTCAGGGCGAGGAAGGGCTCCCGCGGCTCGCTGCCGTCGCGCGGCGGCACGAGCGCGGAGGCGACCGCGTCGTGGTCGGCGGCGAGTGCAGCGATACGAGGGGTGTCGGCGGCGTCCGCAGCGGTCGAGGCCACGCCCGGTACGGGGGCCTGTCCGGAGCGGCTGACGCAGGTGACGTGGTGGCCTCGGGCGTGGGCCTCGGCGGCGATGCGGCTGCCGACCATGCCGGTGGCGCCCAGCAACACGATCTTCATGTACGGCTCCTGTGTGTGCGCCGCCGCGGACTGCGTCCAGCCAAGCATGGTGGGGTGTGGGACGCATCCGGACGGTTCAGGGCGCCGTGCGGCGTGGGTTGTGCCCACCCACGGTCATGACCACATGGCCGTGCCCGCGTACGCCGCGGCCAGGCCCGCCGTGATGCTTCCCACGACGTTGGCCGCGGCCAGGAGGCCGGTGCCTGTTTCGGCCAGGCGCAGGGTTTCGTACGAGAACGTCGAGTATGTCGTCAGCGCGCCGCACAGGCCCGTGCCGAGCAGGAGTTGGAGGTGTGACGACGCGGCGCCGGCCGCGACCGCGCCGGTCAGCAGGCCGAGGATCAGGGAACCGGCGATGTTGACCGTGAAGGTGCCCCAGGGGAAGACGGTGCCGTGCCGGGACTGGACGGCGCGGTCGGTGAGGTAGCGCAGGGGGGCGCCCACGGCGGCGCCGATGAGGACGAGCAGCCAGTTCACGCGTTCGGCTCCCGCCCGGTGTATGTGACGACCTCGCAGTCGTCGAGCATGACCAGCCCCTCGGCGACGAGCTCGTCGAGCTCGGGCAGGAACGCGCGTACCCGCTCCTCGGTGTCGACGATGACGACCGCGACGGGCAGGTCCTCGCTGAGCGACAGCAGCCGCTGGGTGTGGACGAGCGAGGACGCGCCGAACCCCTCGATGCCCTTGAACACGCTTGCGCCCGCGAGTCCCGCCCGGTGCGCGCGGTGCACGATCTCGGTGTACAGCGGCCTGTGGTGGTGCTGGTCGCTCTCACCGACGAAGACGGTCAGGCGCAGTGCGCGTCCCGTGAGCCGCCGACTGGACTTCGTCATCGTCTCCTCCTGAAGGCTGCCAGGGCCGCCGGCGCACGGCGGGTGGCCGCGGATCCGGCCCAGACCGCGGCCAGCGCGACCACCGGGGTCAGTGCGAGATACCCGAGGGCGGTGCCTGCCTCGCGCAGATCGGTCAGGCGCGCGATGTCCACGGTGTACGTGGAGAAGGTGGTGAAGCCGCCGAGGACACCGGTGCCGAGGAAGGGCCGCACCAGGCGGTGCGTCTGCCTGCCCTCCGTGATCACCACCATGAGTACCCCCATGAGCGCGCAGCCCACGGCGTTCACCGCGAAGATCGTCCACGGGAACGCACCGGGTGCGGTCGGCCAGAGCAGCGTGGCGCCGTAGCGGGCGGCGGCGCCCGCCGCGCCGCCCAGCGCGACGACGGCGACCACCGGGCCCTGCCCGCGCAGCAGCACCGGTACTCGCGTGCCCCCCGCGCCGCCACCCGCCGTGCTCTCGGCCGCCCCGGCCCGACGCGCTTCCATGAGAAGTCAGGCTACGGCGCGCCTCGAACCGCGCTCGAACCCGCCTCGAAAATCCGTCGCGGACCGCGCCTCGAAAATCTGTCGCCGGTCCCGCGAATCCGCTGTGCGTACGACTTGCCACCGGCCGCTCCCAGGTGTGCCCTGGAAGTCGGGGCGAAGACGGAGGCCAGGAGAGAGAGGAGCCTCGTCATGGCTCACGTGGCACGCGCATCCGGCAGCACCGGCACCTCGGGCATACAACGACTTTTCGACAAGCTGCCTCCCGGCATACGGCCGGCCAGCACCGCGGCATGGGCGGTACCCGTCGTACTCGGTCTCGTGTACGGCGTCTGGGCCTCCGGCATCCAGCGCGACGCCGGCCCCTTCACCGTGGGCAACGTGTTCTTCGGCATCCTGACCGGAGTCCTCGTCGCGGCGATCACGTATGCCCTGCACCTCGCCGGGCCCCGGATGCGGCGCGATACACGTGCGCTCGCCTGGACGGTCTTCGCGGGCATCGCGATCGGCTATCTGTTCAGTCTGACCGGGGCCAGCGTGCTGTGGTCCACGATCCTCGCGCTGTGCGTGGCGGCCGGTGTCTTCGCGGCGGCCTTCTACCACTACTACTCGACCGAGGGTGAGACGGACATCCACCAGATGAGGCGGACGCCCGCAGGGCCCGCACAGCCCCCCGCGGCAGGCGACCGAACCCACCCGGCCTGAGACCCAAGCGGGGATCGCGCAGACGCGCCAGACCCGCCAGACCCGCCAGACCCGCCAGACCCGCGACGACGGTCCGGCCGGATTCCGCTCCGGCCGGACCGTCGTCGTTCAGCACCGCTTCAGCGAGGTGTTCCGGCGCCCTATACGCGTCCGGACCTCAGCGTCGTGTCGGGCGTCCGCACCGTCAGCAGCGGCCTGCGCAGCAACGGCTGGTCCGTTCCGCCGTACGACAGCGGGTCCGTGCACCTCATGTACGGGCACGGATCCGTGCAGTCGGGCACGGACCGGCCGTGGGTGTCCATGTACACGGCGTTCGCCCAGCCGTGGGCGCCTTCGAGCCAGTACCAGTACGAGTTCCCGGCGACGGCCGGGCCCGTCGTGCGGCACTCGACGCGGTCATGGGTGCCCGGGGCCAGTACCGCCGCGACATCCGCCGCGTTGCCCGGGTCCTTGCGGACGTTCAGGTTGAAGGGGGACACCACGGTGCCCTGGATGTCCTGCTCCACTGCCGGGTCGTCCGCGGACGCGGGAGCCGTGGCGGTGAAGGTGAGGGCGCCGCCCGCGAACAGTGCGGCGGCAAGGGTTCGGACAGCCCTGGAACTGCGCATGATCGCCTCCTTTGCCCCTCGTCCAGGAAACACCCGTTCAGGTGAACGCTCCACCCGAGCTATCACGCTGCGTGACCGTAACCGCGTCCCGTCCCACCTGCCGGATCCTCCGGATGGGCGTCTTCGCGCGGCCGGATGCAGTCGCACCGGTCGTGGAGCGGGCGGCCGGGGTGGGTCATGGAAGGGTGCGGAGAGTCCTTTCAGCGGTGCTGATCATCCTTGCGTCCGCCCTTGTCGTACCGGGCACGCTGTCCGCCTGGGCGAAATACGAGATCGGGGACGCGGACGCGTATGTCGCCGCGCTGGCACCGCTCGCCAACGACGCCGACGTGCACACCGCCGTCGCCGACGCGGTCGCCGCCGCGGTGGCGAGGCAGACCGACACGGGCGAGTTCGGCTCCCCCGACGCCGTCGAGACCTTCGTGCACGAGGCGGTGCAGTCCTTCGCCGGCACCAGCGCGTTCAGAACCGCGTGGAACGCGGCGAACCGGGCCGCCCACGGCCCGGCGATGCAGGCGCTGGGCTACGGCGGCCGCGGCACCGGCGACGACGACAGCCGCACGGGCACCCGCGGCAGCGGCGTCGGCGTGACGATCGACCTCGCGCCCATCACCGAACAGGTCAAACGCCAGCTGATGGCCGACCACGTGCCCTACGCCGACCGCATCCCGGTGCGGCACACCGAGGTCACCGTGCTCGATTCGACGTCGACAGGGGCCCTGCCCCAGCTGCGTAAGGGGTTCCGGATGCTTCAGATCACCGGCTTCTGGCTGCCCGCCGCGGTGCTGGTGCTCGCGGTGACAGGGATCGGCCTGGCCGCCCGCAGGCGCCGCGCGGTCATGGCGACGGCGCTCGGCATGGCGCTGGGCGCGGCGCTCCTGCACGCCGGCATCGCCGTGGGCCGACGCCTCACCCTGGACGATCTGCCGCCGGACGTGTCCCGCGCGGCCGCGGGTGCGGTGTACGACGCGCTGACCGGATCGCTGCGCACGGTGGCCTGGATCATCCTCGCGGGGGGTGTGGCGGTGACGCTGGTGGGCTGGGTGGGCGGGCGGTTCGGGGGGATCGAGCCCGTCCGGCGGCTTCGCGAGCTGCGGATGATCCGGTCGCCCCTGCTCAACCGGTTCGTGCGAGCCCGGCGGGTGTCCGCGGAACCGGCGCAGCCGGAGCCTGTCGGAGACCAGACGCAGGTCGGGGACCAGACGCAGGTCGGGGACCAGACGCAGGTCGGGGACGAGACACAGGTCGGGGCCTGAGGGGGCGGCACCGCGGTATCCGGAGCGGCGGCACCGACGTGTCCGCAGCGGCGCAACCGTGCTCCCCACAGACCCGTCTATGAGGGAGGATTCGGGCATCGCACGGGAACCTCTACGGATCGCACCGGAACCCCTACGGATCGCGCGAGAACCTCTACGGAAGGCGGGCCTTGGACGCCTGGGAGAGCACGACGGCCACGGGGGTGCCCCGGTGCCCTTGACGCAGTGGGCGAGAGCCGGGGACGAGCCGGGTGCCGGAGCGGACGAAGCCGACGAACCGCTGTCCGAACGGAGCGGCGGCCGCGGCGGGCGGCGACTCGGCGCGTGGCTGTCCGGGCTGCTGCTGCTCGGCGTGAGCGTGGTCGTCGGGTGCCGGGCCGCCGGCATCGACGGCATGACGCCCGTGCCGCAACTGCTGGCCTTCCTGCCCTGGCTGCTCGCCCCCACCGGCGCCGCACTGCTGTTCGCGGCGCTCGGGCGCTGGCGCACCGGACTGGTGTGGGGCGTCGTCGTGCTCGGCGCGCTCGCCTGGTTCATCGAGCCGTACGGCAAGGCCACGCAGGCCCGCGGCACACCCGTCGCGGAGCTGCGCGTCATGGCGTCGAACGTCGAGTTCGGCCGGGCGACGCCGTCGCTGATCGCGGCGGTGAAGCGCGAACGCCCGGACGTCCTCTTCGTCGAGGAGTGCGAGGTCCACTGCGCGGCCGCTCTCACCGAGGAGTTCGGCGACGGCCCCTACCCGTACCGCCAGGCCGTCGACGGATACGGGTCCGACGGGTCGGTCATCCTCAGCCGGTACCCGCTCCGGTCCGCCGAGGGCGTCACCGGCACCATGGGCATGCCCGGCGCGGTCGCCGACGTGAAGGGCCACCCGGTACGGCTGCAGCTCGCGCACCCGATGCCGCCGCTGCCCCGCCAGGTGGACCTGTGGCGCCGCGAACTCGGCGCCCTGCGCGACTTCGCCGCCCGCTCCAGCGGCCAGGCGACCATCCTGGCCGGCGACTTCAACGCCTCCCAGGACCACGCCGCCTTCCGCCGCATCCTCGACACCGGCCTCCACGACAGCGCCCGTCTCGCCGGCGCCGCCCGCACCCCGACCTGGCCCGCCCGGACGTCACCGCGCTTCGGCGCGCAGATCGACCACGTGCTCGTATCGCAGGACTTCTCCGCGCGCTCCGTACGGTTCCTGGACCTCGCCGACACCGATCACCGGGCCGTGCTGGCGGATCTCACGCTGCACGACCGGGAGGGAACGCAGGACTGACGGCGCCCCCGTCTGCAGGACTGCGGGCGGAACGCGGAAGGGGCGTCCCCGGCCGGGGACGCCCCATGGGACTGCTCGGTCGTCAGACGCCGATGTCGCAGCCGTCCTCGCGCCAGACCGACACCACCGACGGGCGGACGATCTTGCCCGGGCCGTCGGGCCAGACACTCGCGGGCTTCTCGACGGAGGCGCCGTCGATCTCGCCCGGGTGCTGGACCGCGACCAGGACCCGGCGGTCCTGGACGATCGGGCCGCAGGTCTCCGCGCCCGTCGGCATCGTCAGGAACTGCTTGAGCTCACCGCGCCGCTCGCCGCGCGTCGCGACGCCGAACAGGCCGTCGTGCGAGCCGAGCGCGTTGCCGTCGGTGGAGATCCACAGGTTGCCGTACGGGTCGAAGGCCACGTTGTCCGGGCACGAGATCGGCGACACCTGGTCCTTCGGGAAGCCCGCGAAGTACGTAGCCGGGTCGTTCGGGTCGCCCGCGACGAGGAACAGCGACCAGCCGAACGCCGTCGACTCGGCGCGGCCCTCGGACTCGGTGAGCTCCAGGATCTGACCGTGCTTGTTGAGGTTGCGCGGGTTGGCCTCGTCGGCCGGGGCCTTGCCGGTCTTGCCGCGGTCGGAGTTGTTCGTGAGCACGACGTACACCTTGCCGCTGTACGCGGACGGCTCGATGTCCTCCGGGCGGTCCATCTTGGTGGCGCCCACCTTGTCGGCGGCGAACCGCGTGAAGACGTACACCTCCTCGGCGGTCATACCCTCGACGTGCGAGACGGCACCGTCAGGACCGGCCGTGGCCAGCGGAATCCACACACCGCTGCCGTCGAACTCGCCGTCGGACGGCAGCTTGCCCGTGCCGTCGATCTCGGCCGCCGGGGAGTCGCCGGTGAGCTTGGCGACGTACAGCGTGCCCTCGTCGAGCAGGGTCAGGTTGTGCTCGTGCGCGGCGCGCGAGCCGCCCTTCTTCATCCGCTTGCTGGAGACGAACTTGTAGAAGTAGTCGAACCGCTCGTCGTCGCCCATGTAGACGACCGGGCGGCCGTCGTCGGTCAGGCGCGGCTGCGCGGCCTCGTGCTTGAAGCGGCCAAGCGCGGTGCGCTTGCGCGGGGTCGACTCCGGGTCGTACGGGTCGAGTTCGACGACCCAGCCGAAGCGGTTGACCTCGTTCGGCTCCTTGGCGAGGTCGAAACGGTCATCGAACCGCTCCCACTTGCGCTCGGACGCGGAACTCGTGACGCCGTACCGCTTGAGGCGGGCCGCCGTCGTCGGGTCGGTCACCTTGTCGGCGTTGCCGAAGTACTGGTTGAAGTTCTCCTCGCCGTGCAGCGTCGTGCCCCACGGGGTCGTGCCGCCCGAGCAGTTGTTGAGCGTGCCGAGGACGGTGGTGCCCTTGGGGTCGGCCGTCGTACGGACGAGGGCGCTGCCGGCCACCGGCCCGGCGAGACGGAACTCGCTGGTGGCGGTGAGGCGGCGGTTGAGGCGGTGGCGCGTGACGGCCGTCAGCTCGCCGTTGCCGCGCTCCTCCTGCACGACCACGACGGACAGGCCGTGCGCGGCCCACGCCACCTCGACCTGCTCGCGGGTCGGGTTGGCGGCGTCGTAACCCTTGAACATCAGGATCTCGTCCGTGTACTCGTGGTTGGCGACGAGTACCTGACGGCCGGACTCGCCGCGCAGCGGGAGCAGGCTGAGGAAGTCGTTGTTGTAGCCGAACTGGGCCGCCTGGGCCGCGGCGGTCTGCTTGTCCGGGTCGAAGGCGGGGGCACCGCGCAGGATGGGCTCGCCCCAGCGGATCACGACATTCTGCCCGTAGCCGTCCGGGACGGTGACGGCGTCGGTGGTGTTGGGCGCGACCGGCGTGAAGCGCAGGCCCCGGGCCCCCCTCGCGGTCGTGCCGTTCGTGCCTGCGGTTGTCGCCGCCGCGGCCTGCGGGGCACCCGCGCCGACGACCGCTCCCCCGGCGGCCGCGGCGACGGTGACGACGGCGGCGGCCCGCATCATGGACCTCCGGCTGAGCGCACCGGCTATCACGTCGCCGACGTACTCGTTCCCGCTGGTGTTGGGCACCTCGTGAAAACAGGCGTCACCACAGCGGAAGCGGCAGGTCATCGCGGAACGCCCACCCGCGTGCGAAGCGATGATCGGCAGCAGTTTGCGCACTTTCCCCTCCGTATGTGCACATGAACATGCGCCGGCGCTCCCTGCGCCGACGTAGGCCGGAGCCCCCCGGGGCCGGCGTTGCTGCAAGCGGCGGACGTCCGCCGACGCTACGCGCGCCCATCTGGCTGATTCCGGCTGGTTCGCGCGAGACGTTAGGGGCGGAGGCCAGCAGGGTGACGGATTCCGAATGAACACGGGGTGAACCCACGGCACACGCACGGGAGTTGAGGAATTGCAGGTTGCCCGCCGTCCGCCTCCCGGAAGCCGCCGGTCCGGGGGGCGGTGCGCGGAAGCCGCCCCTCCCCAAGATCGTCGAATACGGCGGCTACCCTTACGTGTCTTTCCTGGCCAGGAATTACGGGTACCAACTCATGCGAAGGGTTGCGCACATGGGCATTCTGAGTCTCCTGCGGAACGCGTTCGGACGGTCGCGCAAGGGGCGTGACGGGGACGCCGTCGGGGAGCAGGGGCCCTCGTCGGCGGCCGCCTCGGCCTCCTCGACGTCTCCGTCGGCCGCCGAGTCCTCCACCGCGACGGAGGTGAAGGTCCCCGCACCGGCGACGGAGCCCGAGCCGTCGGTCGTGGACGAGTTGGTGTCGCAGGCGTTCGACCATGTGACGGTGCCGGGGGCGCGGAGCGCTTCCTCGGCGACGTCCGGCTCTGGGGCGGCCGGATCGCCCGCGGCCGCATCGCCGGCCGCCGAGCCCGAGACCGCCGCGGAGCCCGAGGCCCCGGCTGCCGAGCGGGCGCCGGAGCCCGAGCCTGTCGTTGCCGAGTCGGACCCGGAGGCCGAGCCGGTTGCAGTGGCTGTGACTCCGGAGCCGGAGCCGGAGCCGGAGGCCGAGCCGGTGGCTGTTGCTGCTGAGCCGGAGCCGGAGCCGGAGGCCGAGCCGGTGGCTGTTGCTGCTGAGCCGGAGCCGGAGCCGGAGGTCGTATCGGCGGCTGTGGCTTCTGAGCCGGTGGCCGAGCCGGTTGCAGAGACTGTGACTGCCGAGCCGGAGCCGAAGGCCGAGGTTTCGGCCCCCGAGGCCGAGCCTGTGGCTGCCGAGCCGGCGGCCGTGGCCGCGACTCCGGAGCCCGAGGCCGCGACTGCCGAGCCCGAGGCTGAGCCGGTGGCCGCTGCTCCCACCGTTGCCGAGGCGCCCACTCCGGAACCGGAGCCCGTGGCCGCCGAGCCCGAGCAGCCCGTTGTCGCCCAGCCGGGGGCCGTGACCGGGGCTCCCGAGGCGGAGCCCGTGGTCGAGGTTCCGGCCCCCGCGGAGGCCGTGGCCGACGAGCCCGAGGCCGTTGCCGAGGCGCCCGAGGTCGCCCCCCAGGCGGTGCCCGCCACCCCGGCCCCCGAGCCGGAGGCTCCGGCCGAGCCGAAGGCCGCGGCCGACACGGAGACCACCACCGACGCGGCCGAGGTCGCCCCCGAAGCCGCTCCCGCAACCCCCGCCGCCAAGCCCGCCCTCTCCCTCGCCCGCCTCAAGGCGCAGGCCCCCGGGCTCGTACCCGCGTACAAGGCCGCGGGTGCCGAGCTCAAGCAGCGGGGCCTGGCCGGCAGCCGGGCCCGCGTGTACCTCGTCCTTGACCGGTCGGGATCCATGCGCGGGTACTACAAGGACGGCTCGGCGCAGAGCCTCGGCGAGCAGGTGCTGGCCCTGGCCGCGCACCTGGACGCGGACGCCACCGTGCACGTCGTCTTCTTCTCGACGGAGATCGACGGAACGGGCGAGCTCACGCCGGCCGCGTACGAGGGCCGCGTCGACGAGCTGCACGAATCCCTCGCGCGGATGGGCCGCACCAGCTACCACCGCGCCGTGGAAGAGGTGATCGCGGACTACGAGAAGGCGGGCGCCGAGGGCCCGGCCCTGGTGATCTTCCAGACGGACGGCGCTCCCGACGCCAAGGGAGTGGCCACCCAGGCGCTCACGGACGCGGCGAAGCACCCGGTCTTCTTCCAGTTCGTCGCCTTCGGTGAGCACGACAACAAGGCGTTCGACTACCTGCGCAAGCTGAAGGCCGACAACGCCGCGTTCTTCCACGCGGGCCCCACGCCCCGCGAGCTCACGGACGAGGAGCTGTACGAGGGCCTGCTGGCGTCCTGGCGCCCGTAGCCCGGCGAAGGTTCGCAGAACGCTCGTGGACACCCGACGGGGCCCGGCTTTACCCCGGGCCCCGTCCCCGTAATCCCACCGCCCGTAATGGGTGTGAGTAGATCTTCACGGGACCAGTAGGATTTCGACCATGGCGGCCACTGGATCAGAGAAGCAGGGGGAGAAGGCGTTCTACGTCTCGACTCCCATCTACTACGTCAACGACGCTCCTCACCTGGGCCACGCCTACACGACCGTCGCAGGCGACGTGCTCTCCCGCTGGCACCGTCAGCGCGGCGAGAAGGTGTGGTACCTCACCGGCACGGACGAGCACGGTCAGAAGATCATGCGCACCGCGGACGCGAACGGCGTCAGCCCGCAGGAGTGGTGCGACAAGCTCGTCGAGGAGGCTTGGAAGCCCCTCTGGGAGCACCTGGACATCGCGAACGACGACTTCATCCGCACGACGGAGAAGCGCCACACCGATCGCGTCCAGGAATTCGTCCAGGATCTCTACGACAAGGGCGAGATCTACAAGGGCGGGTACGAAGGCCCGTACTGCGTGGGCTGCGAGGAGTACAAGCTCCCCGGCGAGCTGCTCGACGGCGAGGGCGACTTCGCAGGTCAGAAGCTCTGCCCGGTCCACAAGAAGCCGGTGGAGATCCTCAAGGAGGAGAACTACTTCTTCAAGCTGAGCGAGTACGGCGACAAGCTGCTCGCCCACTACGAGGCCAACCCGGACTTCATCCAGCCGGAGTCCGCACGCAACGAGGTCCTGAACTTCGTGCGTCAGGGCCTGCAGGACCTGTCCATCTCCCGGTCCACCTTCGACTGGGGCATCCCGATCCCCTGGGACGAGAAGCACGTCATCTACGTGTGGGTCGACGCCCTGCTGAACTACGCCTCGGCGGTCGGCTACAACGAGAACCCGGCGAAGTTCGAGTCGACCTTCCCGGCGAACGTGCACATGGTGGGCAAGGACATCCTCCGCTTCCACGCGGTCATCTGGCCCGCGATGCTGATGGCGCAGGGCCTGCCGCTGCCGGGCAAGGTCGCGGCCAACGGCTGGCTGATGGTCGGCGGCGAGAAGATGTCGAAGTCGAACCTGACCGGCATCAAGCCGCAGGACCTGACCTCGCACTTCGGCGTGGACGCGTACCGCTGGTACTTCCTGCGTGCGATCGCCTTCGGTCAGGACGGCTCGTTCTCCTGGGAGGACTTCTCCGCCCGCTACACGAGCGAGCTGGCCAACGACTACGGCAACCTGGCGTCGCGCGTGGCCGCGATGGTCGGCAAGTACTTCGGCGGTGAGCTGCCGGCCTCGACGGCCGACGGCGAGGCCGAGCAGGCCGTCCACGAGGGTCTGGCCAAGGCCGTCGCCGAGGCGGACCGCAAGATCGGCGAGGAGCTGGACTTCCAGGGCGGCATCCTGGCGGTCTTCGACTTCGTGAAGCAGGTCAACGGCTACATCACGGAGCAGGAGCCGTGGAAGGTCGCCAAGGACCAGTCCGAGGAGGGCCAGGCCCGCCTCGCGACGATCCTCTACACGGCTGCGGAGTCCCTCCGCGCGGTGGCGGTGCTCCTCAACCCGATCATGCCGGACACCTCCCAGAAGCTCTGGGACTCCCTCGGCGCGGAGGCATCCCTCGGCGCGCTCGCCGACCAGCGGGTCCAGGACGCGGGCACGTGGGGCCGCCTCCCGGCGGGCACGACGGTGACGAAGGGCGCGGTGCTGTTCCCGCGCCTGGAGGAGAAGCCGACGGCGTAGCGCGTACGCATGTCGAAGGGCCCGGAACCTCAGCAGGTTCCGGGCCCTTGTCGCGTGAGCTTCGCTCAGCTGATGACTTCGACGACACAGCGCGTCTTGGGCACGCCCTTCAGCTTGCTGTCGGCCGTCACCAGAGGGACGTCGAGCGCTTCGGCCAGCGCGATGTACGAAGCGTCATAAGGCGTGCAGTTGTCGCGTAGTTCCCAGGCGCGTACTAGCAACGCCGTGAGCGGCGCGCGCCGTATCGGCATACGAGCGACAGCCCGTACCGCCCTGTCCGCCTCCGCCTCCGTGATCTTCCTGCCGCGCAACAGGCCCCTGATCGCGCTGATCGCTTCGAGCCCGATGACATCCGGAGCCGCGAGAGTCTCCACCCGCAACCGGTCGGCACACGCCTTGCCCCCCGGACCGGCATCCGTCAGAGCCGCGACCAGGAAGGAGCTATCAATGACGATCAAGATCGCGGTCCTCCCGAACGAGGGCGACGATCGTGTCGAGGGGTACTTCGCTGGTCAGCTCGGAACGGACCTCGGCCAGCACCTCGTCGACGGTCGGCTCAGCGGCGTCTGCTTCCAGCCGGACACGCAGGTACTCCTGGAGAGAGCGGCCCGATTCGGCCGCGCGCCGACGCAGTATCGCGTACGCGTCGTCGTTCAGATTCCTGATCTGCACGGTAGCCATGCATTCAAATTAGCGCTACTTTCGCGCTACTGCAATGCGCGGGTGAGGCGAGGGCGCGCCGTGCGCTCGCGCTCACGGTCAGGCAGCTCAGTCGGCGAGGTCGACCCGCACCGTCAGCAGGTTCGTCCCGACCGCCCGGACCGCGGCGCTGTTCATCCGCGGCAGGCTCTTGAGCCGCGCCCGCGCGTCGTCCTCGGGGACCAGGTGCGCGGTGCCCGCGTGCCACTTGCCCCTGATCCGGACCCGGACCCTCGGGTCGGCCTGGATGTTCCGCACATACTGCGACTTCTCGCCGTACTCCGACACGAGCCAGAACTCAACGCCGATACGACGCCCGCCGAGCGGTGTCCGCCGGGGCAGACCGGACTTCCGCCCCGTGGTCTCCAGGACCGTCTGGAACGGCAGCCGCCTGGTCAGCGGGTTGGCGATGTGCCTCTGGACCCATGTGACGGCACGGAACTTGCTCTCGTCGAAGCGCGACACCGGTGGCTCTCCCGTTCGTCCGAAGTCCTGTGGTTCGGTCTCTTCCACGCCAGTGTCCGCGATGCTGCGGACCGCCCGCCGACTGGGCTAATCGTCCGTCATCGGCACGTGCCGATACCGAAGCGGATCTGGCGCAGCAGGGCGGCCAGTCCGCCACGGGTGACGGGGAGTATTCGAGTGGGGTCGTCGCTCTCGCGGAGCAGCAACCCGTCCTCTCCGAGGGCGAGTTCCACGCACGACGCCCCGTCCGAGCCGCTGGAGAAGGACGACTTCTGCCAGTGGGTCACGTCTCACAACTCCTTCGAGAGGCGATGGATAAAGTCCCGCGACTGAGCGGGCTCGAGCGATGCCGACTCCACCTTACGGAAAAGTGTTCGCACTGCTCGGCGGGACCGTCGTCCCCAAGGGCGCCTCGCTGTGGCTGGTCCTCGCGTCCGGCAACCGGGATCCGCAGCGCTTCCCCGACGCCGACCGGTTCATCCCCACCCGGCACGACAACCAGCACCTGGGCTTCGGCAGCGGCACCCACAACTGTTTCGGCGCCCCTCTCGCCCGGCTCGAGGCACAACTCGCCCAGACCGAGCTCGCTCGCCGGCTCGACAAGCCCCGTCTGCTGCAGGACCCGCCCGAGTACCGCCAGAACGCGGTCCTCAGGGGGCCACGGCATCTGAAGGTCGCCTTCGACGGAATCAAGCAGCCGTTACGGACTCACGTCGCCGTGAGGGACTCAAGTAGCCGTTGCGGTGCGGGAGGTGCGGCGGGGGGTGCGGCGCGTGGACGACCAGAGCACGTAACCGCTCAGGGCCAGCACCCAGGCGGGGAAGACGAGTTCCGACCAGGGGATGTTGCTGACGAGGAACATCATGACCAGCCCGGCGGCGGCCCCCAGCCAGTTGAGCCAGCGCGGGAAGGCTCGGAGATGGCTCCCGATCACCGTGGTGCACACGGTGAACACCGCCGCCATCCGCATCGCGTAGTCCGCCAGCAGGCTGAGGCTCAGGTAACGCCCCAGCTCCCACGACTGCTGCCCGTCCGCCGGAGGGGAGATCCCGCCCCCTCCGGTGAGGCCGTCGACGCCGACGCCGAATGCGAACAGCATGGCCGCGAACAGCAACCCGCTGCCCAGGAAGAGCGTGTCGAAGAACCTGTCCTCCCCGCCGTGCGCGACGTAGTCCCGTACCGCGCCCATGAACCACAGGAAGAAGACCCCGGCGAAGGGCACCAGGCCGAGTGCGGTTTTCAGCGCGTCACGGTGGCCGGAATCGGCGAGCCAGGCGGCCGCGGTGTCCGGATCCTCGGGGATCGCGATACGGATCAGCACCAGAGCGGCGGCCAGCATCAGCGCGAACAGGACACCTGCGATGCCCGCTGCGCGCGGCGTCCGCAGCGCTTTCGCCGGATCCGTGCTCGCGCTCTGCATAGGCTCTCCTCCGGGGCGGCGACGGGGACGGCCCGCCGCGCGACCACAGCGCGGCCGACAGAGCGCGGCCACCGCGAGTGCGCCGCCGGGTCCCATCGTGCCGACCGGCGACGGGATCGGCGGACCGGGCACACTCGCTCCCGGGACGATCACCCCCATGGCCGAGCGCGCGGCCGACCGGCCGTCACCGCATGAAGTCCCGCACGGCCGCCGCGATGCTCTCTTCGTCCAGGCCGTCTCCTGGGTCGTCCCTGTCCCGGCCGTCGATGTTCAGGCCGTCCCCGTCCGGGCCGCCGCCGACCGGCCCGTCATCCCTGCTGGTGCCGAGCGCGAGCAAGCGGTGCGGCACGTGAATCAACGTTTCTGCAACGTGGTGGGCGGAGGTGCCGCGCGCGCAGGGCTCGACCAGGATCACGTCCGGGTGGTCGGCGGCCAGGACCGCCGCACGCATGCCGACCGAGTCGAAGGGGCGGATGGTGGCCGTATAGAGAACGGCCAGGTCGAGGCCGGCCGTGGCGCGCAGGACCGGATCGAGGAGAGGGCCGACCGCGACCACCACGCCGGAGCGGCCCTCACGGACCGTCTCGAAGCCGTTGCCGCCGCCGACGTCGCGCGGCTCCGCGTTGGACTGCGGTGACACATGGATGTAGGCGCGGTCGCCGCGGGCGACGGAGTCCATGACGACGCGGCGCACCTCCTCCGGGTGCCCGGGGACGTGAACGGTCCAGCCGGGCCGGGAGCCGAACAGCGTCAGGACGCTCGAATCTCCGTAGCCGAAGAGAACGGTGCCCTCGCCGGTGTCCTCCGTGTCCTGGCCCGTACGGGCGGCGGCCACGGCAGACGCGGCGGCGGCGTCCATCAGATCCGGGACCGTTCCGGTTAAGGCGAGCAGCATGTCGGAGTGCACGGGGCATCCTCCTCGGAAGTGGGGGGGTTGGGAGTGAAGGTTCGGCGGGGTTCCATTCGACGCGTCAAGAATGCGTTAAGGAATGGGCACGTAAGAATGGCGTTTTCGATTCCGGCGCGGCGCCTTCGGCACCCGCTCACCCAATCTGCCCCGTAGCCATGACCCCGGCCAGGCTCCCCTCGCACCAAGAGTTGAAACTTTTACGAAGCGAAAGAATGGTTGACGGATCTTTACCCTGTCAAGGCATTCCGGAGGTGTTTCCCGTATGCCGGTCACGAGTACGTTGTGGTCGTTTCGTCAACGGCACCCACCAGCGGTACTCGCTGCTTGCCACGTGGGCCCCGGAGCCCGGTGGCGGCTGACCGCGCACCTGCTCCCGGCCCCCGCCCGCTGCGAGTACGTCGCCGCGCTGACGCGCCGTGCGTTTCGAAGCGTTCTCGAATACTGCGCCAAGTATTCACTCGACGTGGCGACCGTCCACAAGCAGGAACTCCCGGAGTGCTTCCTGGCCGGCATGGCGTCGCTCATCGCCGAGCGCCGTGCCGAGCGCAGAATTCTCCGGCACCAAGTCTGCTCTGAAATTTTCGAATGGCATATTCAAGCCGATTCGACTTCGAAGTCCTGGAGCGCGTGGCGCGAACAGGGCCGTCGCGCTCCTCCCCTGGTTCCGCGGAAATCTGAACACGGACGGCAAGGAATTGGCCCGGGCACGCGAATGATTTCGGCCATATCATCGCCGCCTGCCCGTTGGGCGTCCTCAACCCTCGTTCCGTGGCCGACATCCGGGACGCCGTCGTCTTCGCCGGGCCGCGCAGGCGGCCGGTGGCCGCCTGCTGTGGCGGATACTCCGGCTACGGGCAGGGGCAGGTGCCCGGCGGACTCGTCATCGGCATGGGCACGCCCAACCGGGTGCGGTCCGCACCGGGCGAGCGGACGCTGGTGGCCGAAGCAGGCGTCTTGTGGACCGACGTCGTACGGGCCGCCCCTCGCCGAGGGCCTCGCACCACCCGACAGTGCACGAGTCCGGCGCCCTGTCGTAGAGCCCGGGCGCGCGGAGTCGCGGCGGACGCCCTCGGGGATGCGACGGCGGCATGCTGGTACCGGGCCGGCAACTCACCGGTCGGCCTGAACCTTTCTTCCCTTCCCGAAAGAGTGACCGCGTTCCGTCCCCCGGAGAGCAGACCCTTGATCCACCTAGCGTGGACACATGGTCACATCAGCTCACGAGGGCCTGCACCGCATCTTCCAGGAGCGGCCGGAGATCCTTGCCCCGGTCTTCGCGGTGCTGGGTATCGCGTTACCCGAGAAGGCGACCGTGCACGCGATCACCGTCGACGTGACAGAAACCCGGCCGATGGAGCGCCGCATCGACACCCTGCTGCGCGTCGGCCCGTCCGACGGGGAGGACTTCCTGCTCGCAGTCGAAGCCCAGGAGCGGCGAGACGCGAAGAAGGCGTCGAGTTGGGCGTACTACGTCGCGTACCTCCAGGCGAGGTACGACCTGCCGGTACTGCTGCTCGTGGTCTGCCGCGACCGGGCCACGGCCAAGTGGGCGACGGGCCCCTTCGACTGCGGAACCCGCGGCTGGACCGCCCAACGGACGTACCCCCTCGTCGTAGGGCCGGACAACCTGCCGGTGATCACCGACGAGCGAACCGCGGCAGAGAAGCCCGCGATGGCCGCGTTCTCTGCCCTCGCGCACACCCACAGTCCTGACATCGACGCCATACTGGACGCACTGGGCCGAGCTCTTCAGGGCATGAACTGGGAGGCCTCCAGCTACGTCTATCAGTTCCTGGACGTCACCCTGGGGAAGACCCCCGCCGGAGACAAATGGAGGGAAATCTTGAGTTTCGTCAACTACTTCCCCGGCCGTGGCACGGTTCTCGAGAAGGCCTTCCTCGAAGGCGAGGCGAAGGGTGAGGCGAAGGGCATCCTTCGCGTCCTGGAGGTCCGCGGCCTTTCCATCTCCGACGAAGTCCGCGAGCGCATCACCACCTGCACCGATCTCGACCACCTGAGCGACTGGCTGGACCGGGCCGGCACGGTCACACACGCAGAAGACCTGTTCACCGAAGCACCAGGCAGCGGTGGGTAGACGCAGGCAACGCAGGGCGGGGCGCCCGGGCCGTCAGGTCCCGGGCGCCCCGCCTTCGTGCGTCAGAGGTGCGACGTCACGTCATGAGGCCGAAGCCGAAGCCCCCGGCTGGACCGAGTCGTCCGTGCCGTCGTGCGTCGCGTCCGCGTCGACGCCCATCGTGATGGAGGCGACGACGCCGCTCGCGATGTCGTTCTTCTTGTACTTCAGCTTGAGCAGGCCGCCCGTGGTGCCGCTCTGGTCGTAGATGGTGTCCTCGGTGAGCGTGGTGCGCTCGGTCGTGCTGGTGGAGTACGGCGCGACCTCGGCGGAGGCGAGGACGGCCTCCTCTTCGAAGAAGAACTGGCCGGTGTGGCAGGTGTGGCCACCCTCGTAGCCGGCGTCGGTCCACTCGCCGTCCACGTGGACCTTGGTGTGGATGTGGACGCAGCGGCCCCGGTACCAGCCGGGGAAGATCGTCGTGAACTCGACCTTGCCGGCGTTGTCCGTCTTCCACGTGCCGCGCAGGTAGCGCTTGTCGTCGGTGGGCTCCTCGTGGATACCGCCACCCGTGCCGCCGCCGGGGGCGCCGGACGGCGGCTCACCCGTGGGCATGTCGGACGGGGTGCCCGAGGGGGCGTCGGTCGGGGCGCCGCTCGGCGGGGTGCCGCCGCCACCGCCGCCGGTGGAGAGGCTCTCGTAGCCGGAGTAGATGCCGAGCGCGTCGCAGTGCCAGATGTCGACGGCCGCGTTCTTCAGCGGCTTGCAGGTCTCGGAGTCGACCACCTTGAGGCGGAGGGTCAGCGGGATGCCCTCCTTGTCCTCGGTGATGTCCGTGCGGAGCTTGTCCGCGTCGATGTAGTACGGACCCTCAGTGGTCTCCGAGGTCAGCTTGTAGCACGCCTCCGCGCTCTCCGTGCTGTCCGTGCTGTCCGTGGTCTCGTCCGCGAAGGCGTTGAAGGCGAGTCCGCCGCCGACACCGACCGCCGCCACAGCGGCTCCACCTGCAATGACGACCTTACGGCGCGTCATGTCCCTTTTGTGCGCTGGTCCCTGGGGTTCAGTCATGGCGGGGACGCTAGGGCTCAGCCCTGTCAGGGACATGGGAACAACCTGTGGACGCACACAGGAATCTCAGAAATGCGCAGAGGGCGCCGCGCAGCCAGCCTCCACCGCGCGGCGCCCCCAGCAGCTACCGCCTACTTCTTCTCGCCCGCCGGCTTGCGCAGCGAGATGTTCAGCTCCCGCAGGCGCGCCTCGTCCAGCTCCGTCGGGGCGCCCATCATCAGGTCCTGTGCGTTGCCGTTCAGCGGGAACGCGATCGTCTCACGGATGTTCGGCTCGTCCGCGAGGAGCATGACCATGCGGTCGACGCCCGGGGCGATGCCGCCGTGCGGCGGGGCGCCGAAGCGGAACGCGCGCAGCATGCCGGCGAACTCGCGCTCGACCGTCTCCTCGTCGTAGCCCGCGATACCGAAGGCCTTCAGCATGATGTCCGGCTCGTGGTTACGGATGGCGCCGGAGGACAGCTCGACGCCGTTGCACACGATGTCGTACTGCCAGGCCAGGATGTCCAGCGGGTCCTGGTTCTCCAGGGCCTCCATGCCGCCCTGCGGCATGGAGAACGGGTTGTGCGAGAAGTCGATCTTGCCGGTGTCCTCGTCCTTCTCGAACATCGGGAAGTCGACGATCCAGCAGAAGCGGAAGACGCCCTCCTCGAAGTGGCCCGCGCGCTTGGCGGCCTCGACGCGGACCGCGCCCATGATCTTCGAGACCTCGTCGAACTCGCCCGCGCCGAAGAACACGGCGTGGCCGGCCTCCAGGCCGAGGCGCTCGGTGAGGACCTTGACGTTCTCCTCGGTGAGGAACTTGGCGATCGGGCCGGTCAGCGAGCCGTCCTCGGCGACGCGCACCCAGGCCAGGCCCTTGGCGCCCTGCTCGACCGCGTAGTCACCGAGCTGGTCGAAGAACTTGCGGGGCTGCGACGCCGTGTCCGGCACCGGCAGGGCGCGCACGTGCTTGCCCGCGAACGCCTTGAACTCCGAGCCCTCGAAGACGTCGGTGATGTCGACGAGCTCCAGCTGGGCGCGCAGGTCCGGCTTGTCCGAGCCGTACTTGAGCATCGCCTCGCGGAACGGGATCCGCGGGAACGGCGAGGTGACGTGCCGGCCGCCGCCGAACTCCTCGAAGATCTCCGTCATCAGCCGCTCGATCGGCTGGAAGATGTCCTCCTGCTCGACGAAGGACATCTCCACATCGAGCTGGTAGAACTCGCCGGGCGAGCGGTCGGCGCGGGCGTCCTCGTCGCGGAAGCAGGGCGCGATCTGGAAGTAGCGGTCGAAGCCCGAGATCATCAGCAGCTGCTTGAACTGCTGCGGCGCCTGCGGCAGGGCGTAGAACTTGCCCGGGTTCAGACGGGACGGGACGACGAAGTCGCGGGCGCCCTCGGGGGACGTCGCCGTGAGGATCGGCGTCGCCATCTCGTTGAAGCCCATCGCGGCCATCTTGTGACGGATGGCGGAGATGACGGCGGTGCGCAGCATGATGTTGCGGTGCATGCGCTCGCGGCGCAGGTCCAGGAAGCGGTACTCCAGGCGCCGCTCCTCACCCACACCGTCGTCCGCGTTGATCGTGAAGGGGATCTGCTGGGCCCCGCCCAGGATCTCGATCTCGGCGGCCTCGATCTCGATCTCGCCGGTCGGCAGGTCCGTGTTCACGTTCTCGGCGCCACGCGAGACGACCTTGCCGTCGACGCGGACCACCGTCTCCTTGTGCAGCTTGTCCAGGACCTCGGCGGCCGCGGTGCCGGGACGGGCGACGAGCTGCGTGATGCCGTAGTGGTCGCGCAGATCGATGAAGAGGATGCCGCCCAGGTCTCGGCGATTGTGCAGCCAGCCGCTCAGCCGGACGTCGGTGCCGACGTCAGAGGCGCGGAGCTCGCCGCAGGTGTGGGACCTGTACCGATGCATCGTCGTTCATCCAGTCTTCGCGTCAGTGATCTGTACGATCCGTGCGATGGTCTTTGCGTTCGGGTGGACCGGCCCATCTGGATGGACCAGCCTTCCCAGGGTACCGGCCACGCCACCCTCGCCTTCCGATTAATACGGACGACGGCGGCTTCCCTCGAATGCCGAACCTCTCACGCCGAACCTCTCACGCCGAACACAGTCGGTAGTCGTGTATACGGTCGGTGGCGGTGCGTGGCCGGTCCTTCTTAGAGTGGGGCAATGCGTACCGAAGATCCCCTTCCGTCGGTGGGGGACGTCCTGGCCGCCCTCGAGACCGGCCTGTGGCGCTGGGACAACACGGCCGGCGAGGTCACCCTCGACGCCGAGGCCGCCCGGCTCCTCGGGCTGCCCGCCGAACAGGTCACCCTGACCGAGGCGGCCGTGCGGTCCCGCTTCCACCCCGCCGACTGGAACGAGATCTCCGGCATCATCCAGCTCGCCGCCGCCGAGGGGACCCTCGCCGAGGCCCGGCTGCGGATCATGGACGACCGGGGCCGGGTGATCCGTACGGTGCGCAGCCGCTCCAAGCCCGTCATACAGGGGCGCCCGGGCGCGTACGAGCTGATCGGCAGCATCCAGGAGGTCAGTGAGCCGGCGCCGGGTGCCGCCGCGCGCACCCCCGTGACCGGCGACTGGCGCCGCTCGCGCGAGGCGTTCCTGCTGGACGCGGGGCGGGCGCTGGCCGAGGCGCGGTCGACGGAGGAGGTGCTGCGGGTCGCTGCGGGCCTGTCGATGCCGGGTTTCTCGCCGGACGGGCTCGCCGTCTTCGGCTCGGAGGGCGACCGGCTCACGATCATCGGCCACCACGGGCACCAGCCCGGCGACGAGGGTCCCTTCTCCGCGATGTCGCTGGACACCGACTATCCGGCCGCCGAGGTGGTGCGCACCGGCCGCGCCGTCTACCTCTCCTCACCGGAGGAGTACCGGCGCCGCTATCCGGTGTCCTGGCCGCTCGCCGAGCGCTTCGCCCGCCAGTCGTGGGCCTTCCTCCCGCTGATCGTGGCGGGCCGCACGATCGGCGCCTGGCTGGCGGCCTTCGCGTATCCGGTCTCGTTCACGCCGGACGAGCGCTCGGTGCTGACGACCGTGGCCCGGATGCTGGCGCAGGCCCTGTCGCGGGCCGGGACCGCCGAGTCGGAGCGCGAGCTGACGGATGGGCTGCAGCGCTCGATGATGCCGACGCTGGGCCCGGAGATCCCGGGGATGAACGTGGCCGCGCGGTACGTCCCGACGGGCGGCGGCCTCCAGGTCGGCGGCGACTGGTACGACATGATCCCGCTGCCGTCCGGCCGGATCGCGCTGGTCATCGGCGATGTGCAGGGGCATGACGTACGGGCCGCCGGGCTGATGGGGCAGCTGCGGATCGCCCTGCGCGCCTACGCCTCCGAGGGCCACCGCCCGGACGCGGTCCTCTCTCGCGCCAGCCGCTTCCTGTACGGCATCACGGACGCCCTCACCTACGGCTCCACCGCCGGCCCCGCCCCGGCCGACGACCCCGACCCGCGGTTCGCGACCTGCCTGTACGTGGAGGCGGACCCCAGGACCGGCGTCCTGGAGATCGCGCGGGCCGGCCACCCCGACCCGGTGATACGCATGGGCGACGGCACCGTGCTGATACGGCCCA
Source organism: Streptomyces sp. NPDC002577 (assembly GCF_053594815.1). Lineage (NCBI taxonomy): Bacteria > Bacillati > Actinomycetota > Actinomycetes > Kitasatosporales > Streptomycetaceae > Streptomyces > Streptomyces sp. NPDC002577. Next base: position 76,820 of record NZ_JBSFWK010000011.1, read on the forward strand.
CCGCGGGCGGCCCGCCGCTCGGCGTCGACCCGGACGTGGACTATCCGACGACGCAGCTCGCCCTCGAACCGGGCGAGACCATGCTGATCTGCACGGACGGACTGATCGAGACCGGCGGCCACGACCTGGAGACCGGCTGGGCGCGGATCCGCTCCGTCCTCGAGGAGCACCGGCCCGCGCCCCCCGAGGGGCTCGAGAGCACCAAGGGCCTCGAGGAGCTCGCCGACGTACTGGTGCAGGCCGTGCACGGCCCGTCGTCGCACCACATGACCGGACCGCTGGCGGACCGCCGCGAGGACGACATCGCGGTGCTGCTGCTGCACAGGAGCAGCGAGCCGGGGCGGGTCGTCACCTCACGGCGCACCGTGCTGACGATCGCGCAGGCGGAACCGGAGCGGGTCGCGGGAGCCCGTCAGCAGCTGCGCGAGATGCTGCACGACTGGGCGGACGCCGACCAGACCGACTCCGCCGTCCTGCTGGTGTCCGAGCTGCTCACGAACGTCCTCGTCCACACCGACAGCCACGCGCTGCTGGTCGCCGAGGTGATCGGCGAGGAGGGCGCGCGGCGCCTGCGTATCGAGGTGACGGACGCCAGCGACGACCTCCCCCACCGGCGCAGCCCCGGCGAACTGGCGTCTTCGGGCCGCGGTCTGCTGCTGATGGAGGTCCTCGCGGGCAGCTGGGGCGTCGATCCGCGGGGCGAGGGCAAGAGCATCTGGTTCGAGTTCTACGAGTCGGCCGCGCCGGACGGCGGGGGCCCGGACGGCGGCGGGGTCTCGGTGGACGGCGGCCGGCCCGTGGCGTAACGCGCGCGCAGTGCGCCGAGGATGCCGAACACGGCGGCGGTCAGCGGGACGGCCAGCAGCATGCCGAGGATGCCCGCGACGGAAGCACCCGAGGTGATCGCCAGCAGCACGGCCGCCGGGTGCATCTGCACGGTCCGGCTCTGGACGATCGGCTGCAGCACATGCCCTTCGAGCACCTGCACGGCGAGGACGACGCCGAGCGCCCACAGCGCGATCACGAAGCCGCGGTCCGCGAGCGCCACGAGGATCGCGACCGCCCCGGAGATGAACGCCCCGAGATACGGGATGTAGGCGCCGACGAAGACGAGCGCACCGAGCCCCACGGCCCCCGGCACGCGCAGGACCAGCAGTCCGATGGTGATGAGCGTGGCGTCGATGAGCGCGATGAACGTGGTCCCGCGCATGAAGCCCTCGACCGCCCGGAAGCCGAGGCGCGCCATCGACTCGATGGTTTCGCCCGCACGGCCCGGCGCCACGGACCGCAGCGCCGACGACATACGGTCGGAGTCGCGCAGAAAGAAGAAGACGAGCAGCAGCGCGAGCACGGCAGAGGCCATGGCCTGGGCCACCACGCTGATTCCGCTGACCACTCCGGTCGCCGCGGTCCCGCCGAACTTGGCGAGCAGGTCCTTTGCGTTGGCCGCGATGTCCGCGATCGAGGTCCCCGCCGCACCGAAGTGCCTGGTCAGATCGGCAGCGGCCTTGCGTACGGATGCGATGATCTCGTCACCCGTCTCGATCAGCGAGCGGACCACGATGTACGTCGCCCCGCCGACGACGGCGAGGACCGCGGCGCAGGTGATCCCGGCCGCGAGCGAGCGGTTCACCCGCACCTGCACCAGACGCCGGTACAGCGGCCTCAGCAGCGCGGTCCCGAGCACGGCCAGCAGCACCGGGACGACGGCCGTCCGGAACACGGCGCACAGCCAGATCCCGACAGCGGCCACAGCCACGACGAGCAGCACGACGACGCACCACGCGGCTGTGCGGCGCGCGGCCTCGGGCAGAAAAGCGTGCGGCGGTACGGGGTTCTGCACACCGTCCACCCGACCACGAGCCGGGACGGGCGGCGCGCCTGCGGCCTCCGGCCGGGTGACGGTCAGTCAGCTGGGCGGTGCCCGGGACGGGCTCAGTCGTACGCCTTCAGGCACAGCAGCGTCGCGCCGTCGTCGACCTTCGTGGACCAGTAGGTGTTGGCGTCGTACTGCCCGTGGCGGCAGACCTCGGCGCCGGCACCCGCCGTCGCCCGGTAGATGTCCGTGACGACCAGGATCTCGTTGTACGCGGCGGGAACCATCCGGTCCGTGCAGTTCGGGGACGACAGCATCGCGACGGCACTGACCTCGTTGCCCTCGTGCTTGGCGAGCAGGCAGTCACCCTGGTGGTACTGGCCGGTGAGGCAGAGCGCGGTCCGCTCGCCGCTGCTGGGGGAGTAGTACGACCAGGTGGCCTTGCCCACGCCGGACGCGCAGTCGCCCGTGGTGCCGGTGACTTTCACGCGTGTCCCGTCGTAGCCGCAGGGCGTCGTGTTCGGCTCCTCTTCGCTCCAGTCGTACTTGGTGAGGCCTCCGTAACCGGTGTCGACGACGTCCAGGCAGTCCCCGTACGAGACGGCCTTGAAGGCGTCTTCGGTGGGGTCGGGCTCGGGGGAGCTGGTCTCCGGTGAGGGTTCGGGCTCAGGCTCGGTGTCGGTGTCGGTGCCGGTGCCAGTGCCGGTGCCGTCGGAGCCGCCGCTCGACGAACTGGAGGAAGTGTCGGTGTCTGTGTCGCTGCCGCTGTCGCCGAGGCCGCTGGTGCCGCCACTGCCGGAGAGGGTGTATCCCGAGGTGGGGCTGCTCTCCGGGGTGTCGTCGTCCTTCTTGTCCCAGGGCTGCCAGATCAGGGCCACGACGATGAGCGCTGCCACGAGCAGGCCGCCCCAACCGTCCGAGGAACCCGATTTCTTCGCGGTGGGTTTCCTGGCCGCTGCGGGCTTCGGCGGGGCCTTGGACGGCGATGCCGGGCCGGTGCTCCTGTTCTTGGCGGAGGTCCCGGTCTTCTCGCGCGCCATGCGCTCGCGCTCCTTGGCCTGCCGCTCCTTCCGCTCGCGCTCCCTGCGCTGCGCCTCCCTCCGCTCGCGTTCCTTCTGCTGCTTCTCCTTCCTCTCCTGTTCCTTGCGCTCCCGCTCCCTGCGTTCTGCCTCTTCCTTCCGCGCTCGTTCCCTGCGCCTGCGCTCCTCCTCTTCCTGGCGCGCCAACTCCCGCGCCTGCGCCTCGGCCTGCTCCTCGGCCTGCGCCCGCACCAAGGCGTCCCGCTGCTTGCGCAGGGCCTCCAGTTGCTCGCGCATCTCGCTGATCGCCTCGTCCGAACCCCCCGGGGCGCCATCGGACTTCATCTGCGTCGGCGCCTCTGCCGCGTCGAAGTCCACTGAGCCGTCGTGAAGTTGGTGCCCCTGTTCCGCGTACTCCCCGATCAGCGCGGTCCACGCCTCCGGCAGCCACCGCTCGGCGCCCCGGTCCGCCGTCACCTGGTCGAGCCCGGCGAGGACGTCCCGCAGCACATCGGACGGAGCGGGACGACTCCCGGGGTCGACCTCCAGTAACGGAAGGATCAGCGGTTCCAGTTCCGGCGGCAGCCCGCTCGTGTCGACCTCGCCGCGCTGGACGAGGCCGAGAACCCCAATGGAGTGGTCGGTCTGCTCGTACGGCGGGCGGCCGACCGCGAGGAAGAAGAGCGTGGCCCCCAGGGAGTACATGTCGGACGCGGCGGTGGACTTCTTGCCGCACGCCTGTTCCGGCGACGTGAACGCGAAGGTACCGATGGTCGTCGTCGAACTGGTGTGGTCGTGGGCGTGCGAGATGCCGAAGTCGATGAGGCGGGGGCCGTCGTGGGGCAGCAGGATGTTCAAAGGTTTGACGTCCCGGTGGACGACCCCCCGGCCGTGCAGCTCGGCCAGCGCCCGCGCGGCCCCGGCCGCGACCCAGCGAACGGCGTCGACGGGCAACGTCCCGGCGCTGACGACGAGTTCGGCCAGGCTGGGCGCCGGAATGAACTCGATGGCGAGCCACGGACGCTCCGCCGTCGCGTCGGCGTCGAGCACCCTGGCGGTGTACGCGCTGTCGACCAGCCCCGCCAGCTCCACCTCGCGGGCGAACCGCTCCCGTTCCGGCCTGCTCACGATCCCCTCGGCGAGGAGCGTCTTGACCGCGACGAGCCCGTGGTCCACCACGGTTCCGGTGGGCCCGGCGGCGCTGGCGGGGGTCCCGGGCGCCTCCTGCCGGGCGAGATAGATACGGCCCATGCCGCCCGTGGCGATCCGCCGCAGCAGCCGGTAGGGCCCGAGACGCCGCGGATCGCCGGATCCGAGTGGATAGAGCTTCATTCCGGCCATGCGGCGTCACTCCCCACGTACGTCCCCCGTCCGTGCCGCTGTCCGCTCCGTGCACGCTACTTGCGCCCGTGCGACTGCGGGGTGCCCTACCGGCTGCTGCGGCAAGCCGGTACCGACAGCAAAACGCGGACGAGCCCCGTCCATATCCAGACGTGGCTCGTCCGCGCGTGGTTCCGGCGACCCCTTACAGTCCGCCCTCAGACATTCCGTGCACCGCCGGGACGGTACCGAGGCGGCCCTTCTGGAAGTCCTCGAAGGCCTGCTGGAGCTCCTCGCGGGTGTTCATCACGAACGGCCCGTAGTGCGCCATCGGCTCGCGGATCGGCTGCCCGCCGAGCAGCACGACCTCGAGGTCCGGCGTGTGCGAGTCCTGCTTCTCGTCCGCGCGGATCGTCAGCGACGAACCCGCACCGAAGACCGCGGTCTGCCCGGTGTGCACGGGACGCCGGTCCGTGCCGACCGTGCCGCGCCCGGCGAGGACGTACGCCAGGCCGTTGTAGTCCTCGCGCCACGGCAGGTTCGCCTCGGCGCCCGGCCTGATCGTGGCGTGAATCATCGTGATCGGGGTGTGCGTGATGCCGGGGCCCTCGTGCCCGTCGAGCGCACCCGCGATGATGCGCAGCAGCGCGCCGCCGTCCTCCGTGGTCAGCAGCTTGACCTGGCCACCGCGGATGTCCTGGTAGCGCGGGTCCTTCATCTTGTCCTTGGCGGGCAGGTTCACCCACAGCTGGAGGCCGTGGAAGAGGCCGCCGGACATGACCAGGGACTCGGGCGGAGACTCGATGTGGAGCAGACCGCTGCCGGCCGTCATCCACTGCGTGTCACCGTTGGTGATGGTGCCGCCACCGCCGTTGGAGTCCTGGTGGACGAAGGTGCCGTCGATGATGTACGTGACGGTTTCGAAGCCCCGGTGCGGGTGCCACGGCGTGCCCTTCGGCTCGCCCGGCGCGTACTCCACCTCACCCATCTGGTCCATCATGATGAACGGGTCCAGGTACTTGTAGTTGATCCCGGCGAACGCACGGCGCACCGGGAAGCCCTCGCCCTCGAAACCGCTCGGTGCCGTCGTCACCGCGAGCACGGGACGGGCCACGGCGTCCGCCGGCGCCACCACACGGGGCAGGGTCAGCGGGTTCTCGATCGTCACTGCAGGCATGTCGGGACCTCCTTTACCCACACATTAGTTGAACGTAGAACTTTCTGCCACCCCACAACGGCGCCGGCCCGGAGGTAATTCCCTCCGGGCCGCGCGTGCCGCCGTTCAACTCACGGGGAGATCCTGTTCGGCCCAGATGATCTTGCCGGAGCGTATGTGGCGGGTGCCCCATCGCTGGGTGAGCTGGGCCACCAGGAGCAGGCCGCGCCCGCCCTCGTCGAAGACGCGTGCCCGGCGCAGGTGCGGGGTGGTGTCGCTGCCGTCGGAGACCTCGCAGCTGAGGCTGCGGCCGTGGATCAGCCGGAGCTTGACCGGGGGACGGCCGTAGCGGATGGCGTTCGTGACGAGCTCGCTGACCACGAGCTCGGTGGTGAAGACCGCTTCGTCGAGCCCCCACGCGGTCAGCTGGGCGGCGGCCTTCTGCCGCGCCTGAGCGACCATCGCCGGGTCCGACGGAACGTCCCACGAGGCGACCTGATCGGCCCCCAGGGCCCGGGTGCGGGCGATGAGCAGCGCGACGTCGTCATCGGTACGGGCAGCCGGCAGCAACGCCTCGAGCACGTTGCCGCAGACGCCGTCCAGAGATTCGGCGGGCCTGGCGAGGGCACGGCGGAGCGACGCGGTGCCCTCGTCGGTGTCGTGCCCCCGCCTCTGCAGCAGGCCGTCGGTGTAGAGGGCCAGCAGGCTGCCCTCGGGCAGTTCGACCTCGGCGACCTCGAAGGGCAGGCCGCCCACGCCGAGGGGCGGGCCGGCGGGGAGTTCGAGCATGTCTGCGCGCCCGTCCGGAGTGACCACGACGGGCAGGGGGTGACCCGCGCGCGCCAGGGTGCAGCGGCGGGACACCGGGTCGTAGACGGCGTAGAGGCAGGTGGCAGCGGTGCTCTCGGATCCGTCCGGGTCTGCGGCACCGTCCATGGGCGCGCGCAGGACGACGTCGTCGAGGTGCGTGAGCAGCTCGTCGGGCGGGAGGTCCATGTCGGCCAGCGTCCGCATCGCGGCACGCATCCGGCCCATCCTGGCTGACGCCTGCATCCCATGGCCCACGACGTCGCCGACGACCAGGGCGACGCGGGCACCGGACAGCGGGATGACGTCGAACCAGTCGCCGCCCACGTCTGCCTGCGCGGGCAGATAGCGGTAGACGGCCTCCACGGCGTCCTGCTCGGGCAGCTCGCGGGGCAGCAGGCTGCGCTGCAGGGTGACGGCCATGCGGTGTTCGCGGGTGTAGCGGCGGGCGTTGTCGATGCTGACGGCGGCGCGGGCTGCCAGCTCCTCCGCGATGGCGAGGTCCTCGTCCTCGAAGGGCTCGGGCTTCTCGGAGCGCCAGAAGCCGGCCACTCCGATGACGGTGTCGCGGGCGCACAACGGGGCGGCGATGAAGGAGTGGATACCGAACGCGGTGATCCGCGCGGCACGTTCGGCGTCCCGTGCCAGGAACCCGGGAGCATTGCGCAGGTCCGGCTCGATGAAGGCACGTACGGCGTCCTGCCCTGCTGTCCGCGGCATGACGGAATCGAAGGGGCCGAGACGGCCCACCGGGTAGAGGGGGTGGTCGTCCCGGATGCCGGCGACGGCGGTGCGCCGCAGCTCCTCGGTGCCCGTCGGCTCCTCACCGCGCAGCACAGGCTCCGCCAGATCGACGGTGACGAAGTCGGCGAACCGCGCCACCACGGCCTCGGCCAGCTCCTCGGCGGTCCGGGTCACCTCCAGAGTGGTGCCGATGCGCACTCCGGCGTCGTAGAGGAGCTTGAGGCGGGCCCGTGCCGCCTCCGCCCTGCCGGACAACGCCTGCAGCTCGGTGGAGTCCCGCAGTGTCGTGACGCTGCCGGCGGGCTCCCCGTACCGTTCGATGGGCCGCTGGTTGATCGCGAGCAGCCGGTCACCCGTCAGATGCACCGCGTCCGTGACCTCGCAGCCCGATGTCAGGAGCCGGGCGGTCTCCGGGTCGAGGCCGAGCTCCTCGACGCGCCGGCCCTCGGCGTCGGGAGGAAGGGCCAGGAGCCGCTCGGCCTCGTCGTTGGCGAGCATCAGGCAACGGTTCTCGTCGAGGATGAGGACGCCTTCGCGTACGGAGTGCAGGACCGCGTCGTGGTGCTCGTACATCCGGGTTATCTCGGCCGGGCCGAGACCGTGGGTCTGGCGCCACAGGCGTCGGCTGAGCAGCGCCGCCCCTCCCGCGGTGACCACCACCGCGGCGGCCGCGATGCCCAGCACCTCGGGTATCCGCCGGGCGGCCGTGCCGTTGACGGTCTGGAAGGTGACCCCGGCGATCACCACGCCGATCACCGTGCCCCGGGCGTCCTTGACCGGCGTGTTGGCCCTGATCTGCGGGCCCAGTGTCCCGCTGCCCTCGTCTATGAACGTCCGCCCGCTTGCCACCACGGCCGCGATGTCGCCGGTGGAGGGCTGCCCGATCTCATGCGGGTTCGGGTGGGTGTAGCGGATTCCGCGCCGGTCGGTGATGACGACGAAGTCGACTCCGGAGGCCTTTCTGATCGCTTCGGCCCGCGGCTGGAGCACCGCGGTGGGATCCGGGGACGACAGAGCCTGCTCGATGCCGGGCGCGTGGGCGAGGCTCTCGGCCACGGCGACCGAGCGCCTGACGGCCTCGCGCCGGCTGTCGTGCTGGGCTTCGAGCAGGAGCAGGGCGGAGGCGCCGACAGCGAGCAGCAGGACGACCACCAGCTGGAACACGAGCATCTGGCCCACGACGCTGCGTACGCCCAACGCCGAGAGGTGACCCTTCCGGCGAGCGCGCCCGGCCCTGTCGAGCGACGGACACCCCACCCGAGAATGGGGCATTGCACCCATATATCCGTTCTACCCCTGTGAAGGGTGTGGCGACAGGCGTGCGCGCCCTCGCAGTCGACCAGGGCGCCGAGCCGTACCTCGCGACTAGCCGTACATCCGGCGCATCGCGAAGTCCACCATCTGCTCGACCGCCTTGGCGTCGAAGACCATCCGGTGCTCACCCTCCATGTCGAGGACGAAGCCGTAGCCGGTGGGCAGCAGATCGATCACCTCGGCGCCGGTGATCACGAAGTACTTGGACTCCTTGCCGGCGTACCTGCGCAGCTGCTTGAGCGAGGTGAACATCGGGATCACGGGCTGCTGCGTGTTGTGCAGCGCGAGGAAGCCCGGGTTGTCACCGCGCGGGCAGTAGACCTTCGAGGTCGCGAAGATCTGCTGGAAGTCCTCGGCGGACATCGACCCCGTGGTGAAGGCCCGCACCGCGTCCGCGAGGGAGGGTGGCGACGGCTCGGGGTAGAGCGGCGGCTGCTGGCCGTACCCCTGCTGGGGCGGCGGGGCGTACTGCTGCTGGGCGCCCTGGTTCTGCTCGTACCCGTACATGGCCCACAGCGTACCGAGAGCACCGGGGCGGGCGGGCGGATCGGTGCGGGCCCGGCCGGGAGCCGGCGGTACCGGGGTGCGGCACGCGTAACGCGTCACAGATGCCCGTTAGGGGTTGCTTCTTATTACCGGCGGGTAGCATCATCGTAGCTACTTGCTGGTACGTGTATGAGGAACCCTCCCGAACTGCTAACGGAGCCGTCGCCATGGGGCACTACAAGTCGAATCTCCGCGACATCGAGTTCAACCTCTTCGAGGTGCTCGGCCGCGACAAGCTGTACGGCACCGGCCCGTTCGCGGAGATGGACACCGACACCGCCAAGAGCATCCTCGAGGAGCTGACCCGGCTCGCCGAGAACGAGCTGGCCGAGTCCTTCGCGGACGCCGACCGCAACCCGCCGGTGTTCGACCCGGAGACGAACACCGCGCCGGTCCCGGCGTCCTTCAAGAAGAGCTACAAGGCCTTCATGGACTCCGAGTACTGGCGGCTCGGCCTGCCCGAGGAGATCGGCGGTACGACTGCTCCCCCGTCCCTGATCTGGGCGTATGCGGAGCTGATCCTCGGCTCGAACCCGGCCGTGTGGATGTACTCCTCCGGCCCGGCGTTCGCCGGCATCCTCCACAGCGAGGGCAACGAGGTCCAGAAGAAGATCGCGCAGATAGCGGTCGAGCGCACCTGGGGCTCCACGATGGTGCTCACCGAGCCGGACGCCGGTTCGGACGTGGGCGCGGGCCGCACCAAGGCGATCCAGCAGGAGGACGGCTCCTGGCACATCGAGGGCGTGAAGCGCTTCATCACATCCGGTGAGCACGACATGGAGGAGAACATCCTCCACTACGTCCTCGCCCGTCCCGAGGGCCACGGCCCCGGCACCAAGGGCCTGTCCCTCTTCCTCGTCCCGAAGTACCTCTTCGACTTCGAGACCGGCGAGCTGGGCGAGCGCAACGGCGTCTACGCCACGAACGTCGAGCACAAGATGGGCCTGAAGGCCTCCAACACCTGCGAGATGACCTTCGGCGACCGTCACCCCGCCAAGGGCTGGCTGATCGGCGACAAGCACGACGGCATCCGCCAGATGTTCCGCATCATCGAGTTCGCCCGCATGATGGTCGGCACGAAGGCGATCTCCACGCTCTCGACGGGCTACCTCAACGCCCTCGAGTACGCCAAGGAGCGCGTCCAGGGCCCCGACCTGGCGAACTTCATGGACAAGACCGCGCCCAAGGTCACCATCACGCACCACCCGGACGTGCGCCGCTCGCTGATGACGCAGAAGGCGTACGCGGAGGGCATGCGCGCCCTCGTCCTCCACACCGCCTCCGTGCAGGACGCGATCGCCGTCAAGGAGGCCGCGGGCGAGGACGCGAAGGACCTGCACGCCCTCAACGACCTGCTCCTGCCGATCGTGAAGGGCTACGGCTCCGAGAAGGGCTACGAGCAGCTCGCCCAGTCCCTGCAGACCTTCGGCGGCTCCGGCTTCCTGCAGGAGTACCCGATCGAGCAGTACATCCGCGACGCCAAGATCGACACCCTCTACGAGGGCACGACCGCGATCCAGGGCCAGGACTACTTCTTCCGGAAGATCGTCCGTAACCAGGGCGCCGCGCTGAACTCGCTCGCCGAGGACATCAAGAAGTTCCTCGCGGTCGGCACCGGCGGCGACGAGCTGGCCGCGGCCCGCGACTCGCTCGCCAAGGCGGCCGTCGAGCTGGAGGCGATCGTCGGCGTCATGCTGACCGACCTCGCCGCCACCGAGCAGGACGTCAAGAACATCTACAAGGTCGGCCTCAACACCACCCGCCTGCTGCTGGCCTCGGGTGACGTGGTCGTCGGCTACCTGCTGCTGCGCGGGGCGGCCGTCGCCGCCGAGAAGCTGGAGACCGCCTCCGCGAAGGACAAGGCGTTCTACACCGGCAAGATCGCGGCCGCGAAGTTCTTCGCCGCCAACATCCTGCCGGGCGTCGCCGTACAGCGTCAGCTGGCCGAGGCCGTCGAGCTGGACCTGATGGACCTCGACGAGGCAGCCTTCTAGTCGACCCGGCTACAGACGCCCCCCATGACGAGGGCCCGCTTCCCACCCCCGGGAGCGGGCCCTCGTACGTCGTTAAGGTGAACTCATGACCTCTCCCGCCCGCTTCGACCGCGGCCACACCGACGACCTCATGTCCTTCCTGGCGGCGAGCCCGTCGCCGTACCACGCCGTGGCGAGCGCCGCCGAGCGGCTGGAGAAGGCCGGCTTCCGGCAGGTCTCGGAGACCGACGCCTGGGACGGGTCGACCGGCGGGAAGTACGTGCTGCGGGGCGGCGCGATCATCGCCTGGTACGTGCCGGAGGGCGCCGCACCGCACACGCCGTTCCGGATCGTCGGCGCGCACACCGACTCCCCGAACCTGCGGGTCAAGCCCCTGCCCGACACCGGAGCGCACGGCTGGCGGCAGGTCGCGGTCGAGATCTACGGCGGACCGCTGCTCAACTCCTGGCTGGACCGCGACCTGGGCCTCGCCGGCCGGCTCTCGCTGCGCGACGGCTCGAGCGTGCTGGTCAACGTCGACCGGGCGCTGCTGCGCGTACCGCAGCTGGCCATCCACCTCGACCGGTCGGTGCACACCGAGGGCCTCAAGCTCGACAAGCAGAGACACCTCCAGCCGATCTGGGGCCTCGGCGACCCGGACGAGGGCGACCTGATCCGCTTCCTGGAGGAGGAGAACGGGCTCGCGGCGGGCGACGTCACCGGCTGGGACCTCATGGTCCACTCGATCGAGCGCCCCGCCTACCTGGGCCGCGACCGCGAGCTGATGGCCGGCCCGCGCCTGGACAACCTGCTGTCCGTACACGCGTGCACCGCGGCGCTCGCGGCGGTGGCGGGCGCCTCCGGGTCGGGCACCGACCTCCCGTACATCCCGGTGTTCGCCGCCTTCGACCACGAGGAGAACGGCTCGCAGTCCGACACTGGGGCCGACGGCCCGCTGCTCGGCTCGGTCCTGGAGCGGTCGGTCTTCGCGCGCGGCGGCTCCTTCGAAGACCGGGCGCGCGCCTTCGCCGGGACGGTGTGCCTGTCCTCCGACACCGGCCACGCCGTCCACCCCAACTACGCGGAGCGGCACGACCCGACGCACCACCCGCGCGCGAACGGCGGACCGATCCTCAAGGTCAACGTCAACAACCGCTACGCGACGGACGGTTCCGGCCGCGCCGTGTTCGCCGCGGCGTGCGACAAGGCGGGCGTTCCCTTCCAGTCCTTCGTCTCGAACAACTCGATGCCGTGCGGCACGACGATCGGCCCGATCACCGCCGCCCGGCACGGCATCAAGACCGTCGACATCGGCGTGGCGATCCTGTCGATGCACAGCGCCCGCGAACTGTGCGGGGCGGACGACCCGTACCTGCTGGCGAACGCGCTGGTGGCGTTCCTGGAGGGGTAGCCACCCGCACGCGCCCGTCCCCCCACGAAACAGTTGCTCATTACAGCTGTTCTGGACGTTCGCACGAGCGTACGATGCGCTGCGATCTTCAATGATCTACGGTCTCGTGGGGGGACTTCGCGTGAGAAGCGTCAGAAGAAAATCCTTGGTGCTCGCCTGTGCGTCGGTCGCGGCGGGCCTGCTGCTCGGGCCCGCTCCGGCGGCGCATGCGGCGGTGGCACCGGAACTGGTGTGGGCGGGAGGCGACGGCCCGGCCAGCGGTCTGGTGACACTGTCCGCGCAGTCCGACAGCGCGATCACCTCGATCACCGCGCATCTGTACGCGCCGGATGCCCCCGAGGGGGCCGAGGAGACCGCCCGGGTCAGCGACTTCACCCTCACGTCGGGCACCGACAAGCAGGGCGTCTGGAAGGCCACCAGCCCGCTGCGCCTCGCCGACCTCGGCACCTACCGCGTCGTGGTCGACCTGACGGACGCGGACGGGGACACCTCCACGACCGAAGGCAGCTACGGCTTCCCATACGTGCTCTCGGCCAACCTGACGGACTTCCAGGTCACGCCCGAGAACCCCGACTACGAGCACCAGGTCGTCTCCGTCTCCGGGCACTACACGATCACCGACCCGCGTACGGGCGAGACGACCCCGGCCGACGGCCAGGTGGATGTTTCCACGTCCAACTTGGGCGAGGTCAAGACGGCGCCGACCGACGCCGACGGCCAGTTCGCCGTCTCGTACACGCACACCGACGAGTACGGCGGCGTCGTCAGCCCCTGGCTGCGGCTCACGACCCCGGAGCCCATGTACCAGTACGGCGACAGCGTGTACCTGACGCCCGTCAAGTCGGACACGCGTGTGACCCTCGATGACACCGAACTGGACGTCAAGGAGGGGCAGGCGGCGACGATCTCCGGCCGGGCCGAGGTGTTCGCTGACGGGGCGTGGAAGCCGCTGACCGACGCCACGGTCGACGAGGTGTGGTCCAGCGACATGGGCGGCGCGGCGGCCCACCCCGTCACGGACTCCGACGGCCGCTTCTCCGGCTCACTGCTCATGTCGCGCACGGGCACGGTCGAGGTCCGGGTCCGCACCGGCACGTACCTCGGGACGAGCTCGCCGGGGACCGTCAAGGTCTACGTGGCCAGGAAGACGGCCATCAGCGGCTTCACCGTCAGCCTGAACAAGTACTCCGAGCTGACCGCCAAGGGCTCGCTGGTGACGGGCTCGAGCATCCCGACGGACGAGTACAACAAGGTCCAGCTGCAGTACTCGGCCGACGGGAAGACCGGCTGGAAGACCATGAAGACGGTCACGCCCGGCAACGCCGACGACCCGAAGACCGGCGCGCCGTTCAAGGGCACGTTCGACGCGCCCTACAAGGGCTACTACCGCGCGCACTTCGCGGGCAGCCGCACCTGGCAGGAGTCGTACAGCTCCGTCGTGTACGCCAAGCGCACCCGCACCAGGATCATCGACGGCAACGCGTCGCCCGAGCCTGTCCGCAAGGGGCGCACCATCACGGTGAAGGGCACGCTGCAGCACTACACCTCGTCCGCCTGGCGGGCCTATGCCGACCAGAAGGTCAAGATCCTCTTCCGCCCGAAGGGCTCCAGCACCTGGTACGACATGGGCAACACCACGACCCGCTCGAGCGGTTCCTTCAGCAAGGCCTTCACGGCCTCCAAGGACGGCACCTGGGTCGCGGTGCTCCTCTACCCGAACAGCACCCATCTGGTGAGCTCCGGACGGGAGGACTACGTCGACGTGATCTGAACTGCGCCGACTTGAGGTGAGCGAGCGCCTCCCGCATGGCCAACGAGGTCCCGGGTACCCGGAGTCGACCGGTACGACCAGACCTCACAGGGAGGCGACACTCATGGGCCTCGGCGGGTGCATCATCCTCATCGCCGTGGGAGCCATCCTCACGTTCGCGACCGACTGGGACATGAAGGGCGTCAACCTCGACGTCGTCGGGGTGATCCTCATGGCGGTCGGCTTCATCGGCGTGGCCACATTCAGCAGCATCGCAAGGCGCCGTCGGGTGCTGATGCCACCGGGTTCACCGATGGTGGAGGAAGAGCGGCACCACTACGAGTGACAGACCGCTGTACACCGCTGTGGGCAGGCGTTCCGCAGGGCTGGGGGCACCTCCCAGCGGTAGCTGGGGGAGGGTGGGCACAGCCCACGACGGCGGGCAACCCCTCAAGTGAGGGTGCCCACCCGTGGGCGTACGGTCAGCCCTCGTCCATGCCCGCCAGCACAAGCGGCAACCGCCCCACCCCGCCCGCCGCCAGGCGAACCGGCACACCCCAGTCCTGCTGGTGCACATGGCACGCCGGGTACTCATTGGCGGGATCGTCATCGCACGAGGCCGCCATCGCGGACACGTGCAGCACCCCCTCCGGCACTGAGGGGTTCAGCTCGAGCACACGGTCGAGATCCGTACCGGCCCCCTCGCCGGCGAGCAGCAGCTCGGCCGGCGTGGAGGAGACGAGCAGCCTCGTCGACGGCCCGTACCGGGTGTCCAGCTTCTGCCCGGCCGGCGCCTGGAAGATCACGTCCAGCTGGAGCTTCCCGGGAGCGACCTCGGTCGCGGCCCGCTGCGTCCGGTGGGCGACCGACTCGACACGCACGGCCTCCTCCGGCAGCCGCAGCCGCGTCAGCCGGTGCCGGGCCGACTCCACGACCACGATGTCCCCGGACTCGGCGAGCAGCACGGCGTCGCTCGGCTCCCGCAGATCGGTGGCGAGCGTGGTCACCTCGCCCGTCGCCGGGTCGTAGCGCCGCAGCGCGTGGTTGTACGTGTCGCTGACGGCGACGGAGCCGTCGGGGAGGGCGGTGACGCCGAGCGGGTGCTGGAAAAGGGCCTGGCCGGCGGCCCCGTCGCGGTGCCCGAAGTCGAACAGACCGGTACCGACGGCGGTGTGCACAGCACCGTCGAGGTCCACCCAGCGCAGGGCCGACGTCTCGGAGTCGGCGAGCCACAGCCGCTCCCCGTCCGCCGACACGGCAAGCCCGGACGGCTGCGCGAACCACGCCTCGGCGCCCGGCCCGTCGACCAGGCCCTCGTTGGTCGTGCCCGCCGCGACGGCCACGCTCGCGTCCTTCGGGTCGTACGTCCACAGCTGGTGGACACCGGCCATGGCGATCCACACCTTGCCGCCGAAGACGGCCACGTCCCAGGGGGACGAGAGGTCGACCTCGCGGGCCGGGCCGCTGGTCGGCGAGCCCTGCCACCACTGGCGGCCGGTCCCGGCGAGCGTCGTGACCGCGCCCGTCGTGAGGTCGAGACGGCGCAGCGCGTGGTTCACGGTGTCGGCGACGACGACCGCCGCCCCGTCGTCGATGAGGGCGAGTCCCTGCGGCTCGCTGAAGGCCGCCGCGTCCGCCGGCCCGTCGGCGAAACCGCGCTCGCCCGAGCCGATGCGCCGTACGACGCTCTCACCGTCGGCGGCCAGCTCCACCAGCTGGTGCCGGGTCGTGTCGCTGACCAGGAAGTTCCCGGACGGCAGGAGCAGCGCCTTGCCGGGGAAGCGCAGATCGGTCGCGACGGGCTCCGGCGGTACGTAGGGCCCGTCGCCGCGGCGCAGCGTGCCCTTCGCCTCGTGCTCGGCCTCCAGCTCCTCGACGAGCTTCTCGATCGCGTGCGCATGGCCCTCGCCGGCGTGCTGCGCGACGACGTACCCCTCGGGGTCGATGACGACGAGGGTCGGCCAGGCACGGACCGCGTACTGCTTCCAGGTGGCGAGCTCGGGGTCGTCGAGGACCGGGTGCTCCACGCCGTACCGCTCGACGGCGTCCACGACGGCCTGGTGCTCGGCCTCGTGCACGAACTTCGGCGAGTGCACACCGATGATCACGACGGTGTCGCGGTGCTTCTCCTCGAGCTCACGCAGCTCGTCCAGAACATGCAGGCAGTTGATGCAGCAAAAGGTCCAAAAATCCAAAACGACGATGCGTCCCCGCAGGTCAGCGAGGGTGTACTGCTGGTCGCCCGTGTTGAGCCAGCCGCCCTTGCCGATCAGCTCGGGGGCACGGACACGGGCGCGGCGCGGCTGCGCGGAGGAGACGTCGTTCATCCTTCAAGGGTGCCATCACCCGAGAGCGTGCCCGGTCGTGGCGTCCCCATGGGCGGGAATCTCGTCGTCCGTCGGCGTACCTGCGGCGTTTCACGTCAGCCGGTGGGGAACCCCTGAGCGCATGAGATACCTCGTACGCGACCGGATCCTGGGCATCGGTGACGACTACTGGATCGAGGACGACCAGGGCGGCAGGGCGTTCCTCGTCGACGGCAAGGCGTTGCGGCTGCGGGACACCTTCGAACTGAAGGACCCGGTGGGCCGGGTGCTGATCGTCATCCGGAAGAAGCTGATCGCGCTGCGCGACACGATGGTGATCGAGCGGGACGGCGAACCCCTGGCCACGGTGAAGCGCAAACGGCTGTCGCTCCTGCGCGACCACTACCGCGTGGTCCTGGCGGACGGCACCGAAATGGACGTCAGCGGCAAGATCCTGGACCGCGAGTTCACTGTCGAAGGCGACGGCCGGACCCTCGCCCGCATCTCGCGCCGCTGGCTGCACGTGCGCGAGACGTACGGCGTCGAGGTGCTGGACGAGCAGGCGGACGCACCCCTGCTGATCGCGATCACGGTGTGCGTGATCCAGCTGGCGGGCAGGGAACGGGGCGCGGGGTGACGGAGCGCCGTCACTCGGTCCCCTCGCACCACCGCTTCGGCGACGTCAGCGGCGTGGCACGTCCATTCCCAGCACCCGGTCCTTCAGCGCCGGGAACTGCTCACGGGTCGTGGACACGCGGCCCGGGTCGAACTCCACGGTGAGGACCTCCTCGCCGGCCCCGGCCTCGGCCAGCACCTCGCCCCAGGGGTCGACGACGATGCTGTGGCCCGCCTGGGGCACCCCCGCGTGCGTACCGGCAGTCCCGCACGCGAGCACGAACGCCTGGTTCTCCACGGCTCGCGCCTGGGCGAGCAGCGTCCAGTGGGACCGCCGCCGCTCCGGCCAGCCCGCGGAGATCACCAGCAGCTCGGCGCCCGCGTCGACCAGCCCCCGGAACAGTTCGGGGAAGCGGAGGTCGTAGCAGGTGGCGAGGCCGGCCGTGGTGCCCGGCAGCCGCACCGTCGTAAGGCTGCTGCCCGCGCCCATCAGCACGGCCTCGCCCTTGTCGAAGCCGAAACGGTGGATCTTGCGGTAGGCGGCGGCGAGCTGCCCGTCGGGGGAGAAGACGAGCGAGGTGTTGTAAAGGGGGCCGTCAGGGGCCCTCTCCGGGATCGATCCGGCGTGCAGCCACACACCCGCATCGCTCGCGGCCTTGGCCATCACCTCGTACGTCGGGCCCTCCAGGGGCTCCGCCTCAGCGGCGAACGACTCGTACGCGAAGGCGCCCGTGGTCCACAGCTCGGGCAGCACGACGAGGTCGGCGCCCGCCTGTTCGCTCACCAGAGAGGCAACACGCCGCCGTCGCGAATCGACCGATTCGTTGTCGTCTACGCCGATCTGGATGAGCGAAGCGCGCACACTACCACCGTCCTGGCATTCGACCCGTCCACGCGGGCCTACGATCGTCACCCGAAAGCACTGCCGGGGTGCCTTCAGGCAGCGTAACTTAGCTGCCGAGCCTCCCACCCAGTTCCGTTCCGCCCGCGCACCAACCGCCCGAGGGGTCCCGTGAGTCTCCATCCCAGCCTTCAGACCTATGCCGACGCCTGGACCCACTCCGTGGAAGCGATAACCGAGCTGGTGCAGCCACTCGTGGAGGGGGAGTGGAACCGGGCGACCCCCTGCCCTGGCTGGTCGGTCCGGGACATCGTCTCCCACGTCATCGGCCTGGACTGCGAGATGCTCGGCGATCCGCGGCCGATCCACACGCTGCCGCGCGATCTGTACCACGTGAAGACCGAGCACCAGCGCTATATGGAGATGCAGGTCGATGTGCGGCGGCACCACACCGCACCCGAGATGACCTCCGAACTCGAGTACACGGTCATCCGCCGCGCGCGGCAGCTGCGCAACGAGGGCCGGCACCCGGAGGCCACGGTCCGCGGGCCGCTGGGCACCGAGCAGACCCTGGAGCACGCCATGCGGATGCGGGCGTTCGACATCTGGGTGCACGAGCAGGATCTGCGCGCGGCTCTCGGGCAGCCGGGCAACCTGGACTCCCCCGGCGCCTACGTCACCCGTGACCTGCTGCTGGCGGCCCTGCCCAAGGTGGTCGCCAAGGACGCGGGGGCGCCGGCGAGTTCGGCCGTCGTCTTCGACGTGCACGGTCCGGTGGACTTCCTGCGTACCGTCCGCGTGGACGCCGAGGGCCACGGCACGATCGACGGTGCCCCGTCTCTCGGGCCCGCCGTGACGCTCAGCATGGACTGGGAGACGTACTACCGCCTGGCCTGCGGCCGCGTACAGCCGCTGGACGTCGCGGACGACGTGAAGTCGGAGGGGGATCAGGACCTGGCGGCGGCGATCCTGCGGCACTTCGCGGTGACGCCGTAGTCATCGCGTAGTCACCGCTGTGAGGGTGCACGGGCCTACGCAGGCACGTGCACAGCCTCCACCCGGGAAGCCACCAACCGCTCCCGCTCCCGCCGAACCGCCCGTCTCCGCAACCGCAGCACCTGGCTCAGCCCCAGCGCCTGCAGAACGAAGAGCACCGAGAACGCCACGCGATAGTCGTCGCCGGTGGCGTCCAGCAGCACGCCCACCGCGAACAGCGTCGTCATGGAGGCGGTGAAGCCGCCCATGTTGACGATGCCGGACGCCGTGCCCTGCCGCTCCGGCGGGTTCGCCGGCCGCGCGAAGTCGAAACCGATCATCGAGGCCGGGCCGCACGCGCCGAGCACCATGCACAGGACGATCAGCAGCCACATGGGCGCGTGGTCGCCGGGGTATGCGAGCGTGACCGCCCAGGCCACCGCCGTCGCCACGACCGTGCCGAGCGCCAGCGGGGTGCGCGCCGCATGGTGCCGCGCGATGATCTGCCCGAACACGAGGCCGACCGCCAGGTTGGACACGACGACCAGGGTGAGCAGTTCGCCCGCCGTCGCACGGGACAGACCCTGCGCCTCGACGAGGAACGGCAGGCCCCACAGCAGCAGGAAGACCATCGCCGGGAACTGCGTCGTGAAGTGCACCCACATGCCGAGCCGGGTGCCGGGTTCGCGCCAGGCCGCGGCTATCTGGCGGCGCACGTACGCGGCGCCCTGGTGCGGCAGCGGCTCCGGTTCGTGTCCCTCGGGGTGGTCCTTGAGGAAGAGCGCCACCAGGACGAACACGACGACTCCGGCGAGCGCGCTGCCGCCGAACGCCGCGGTCCAGCCGACGCCCTGCAGCAGCTGGGCCAGCACCATCGTCGAGACGAGGTTGCCGGCCACACCGGCGAGGCCCGCGAGCTGCCCGACCAGCGGCCCCCGGCGGGCCGGGAACCAGCGGGTGCCAAGACGCAGGACGCTGATGAACGTCATCGCGTCGCCGCAGCCCAGCAGCGCCCGCGCGGCGAGCGCCGTCCCGTACGACGGGGCGAGCGCGAAGCCGAGCTGGCCGGCCGTGAAGAGGACGGAGCCCAGGGTCAGCACCTTCTTGGTGCCGAGCCGGTCGACCAGCAGGCCCACGGGTATCTGCATGCCCGCGTAGACGAGCAGCTGGAGGATCGAGAAGGTCGACAGCGCGGAGGCGTTGATGTGGAAGCGGTCGGCGGCGTCGAGGCCCGCGACGCCGAGGGACGTGCGGAAGATGACGGCGACGAAGTAGACGGAGACGCCGACCGACCAGACGGCGACGGCGCGCCTGCCGCCGGGCGGGTCGCCGGGCAGAAAACCCGCGGAGGACCCGGACGCAGAGGAGGCGGAGGAGCTCATCGGACCTCGCCCCGCGCCAGGTGGGAGAACCAGTCGACGTGCCGGTGGACGACGGCGACGGCCGCCTCGCCGTCGCCCGAGCGCAGGGCGTCGAGGATCTCCTGGTGCTCGACGAGGGTCTTGGCGACCCGGTCGGGGTGCGAGTGCAGCACGGCGACTCCCATCCTGAGCTGACGGTCACGCAGTTGGTCGTAGAGACGCGAGAGGATCTCGTTGCCGCCGCTGCGCACGATCTCGGCATGGAAGCAGCGGTCGGTGACCGCCGCCTCGGCCAGGTCTCCGGCCGCGGCCTGGGCCTTCTGCCGCTCCAGCAACTCCTCCAGGCGCGCGATGAGCTGGGGGGACGCGGGTACCGCCTTGCGCGCGGCGTGCTCCTCGACGAGCAGCCGGGTCTCGACGACGTCCGCGATCTCCTGGGCGGAGACGGGCAGGACCAGCGCGCCCTTCTTCGGATAGAGCTTGATGAGCCCTTCGACCTCCAGCCGGAGCAGCGCCTCGCGTACGGGCGTACGGGAGACGCCGACGGCCTCGGCGAGCTCGCCCTCGGTGAGCAGCGTCCCGCCTTCGTAACGCCGTTCCAGAACAGAGCTTTTGACGTGGTGGTAGACGCGGTCGGCGGCAGGCGGCTGCTTGATGGGTGCAGGTACGGGTGCGGAGGCGGCGGGCGATGACGGGCCTGAAGGCATGCGCACATCATAGATACAACACGTACGCAAGGTCGCGCCTCGTCCACGATGCGGACTGAAAAGCCCTCATCGTCCGATGTGTTGCGCACATCACAGACTTATGTCGATTTCCGTACATCCTTTTTGACCCGTCGATCGTCTGTGCGTGCGACGGCATTCTCATGTGCCGTTTCCTCAGAGGATTTCGCGCAACCGGAGCGTTCACTTTGATAACCGGCTTTAAAGGCAGGCGTATCCGCAGAGCCGCCGCCGTCGTCCTCACCATCGGCGCCGTGCTGGCGGGCGGCGCCCTTGCGGCGCCCGCGCAGGCCGCCACCGCGCCCACCAACAGTGCCAAGGGGGCCTACCTGCTGGACAGCGCGTCCGGCTCCCAGCTCTACAGCAAGTACGGCAACACCCGGCGGCCGATGGCCAGCACGACGAAGATCATGACGGCCCGTGTCGTCCTCAGCCAGACGAATCTGGACCTGGACCGCAAGGTCACCATTCGGCAGGCCTACCGCGACTACGTCACCGCGAAGGGCGCGAGCACCGCCGATCTCAAGACCGGTGACAAGGTCACCGTCCGCCAGCTGCTCTACGCGATGCTGCTGCCGTCCGGCTGCGACGCCGCCTACGCCCTCGCCGACACCTTCGGCAGCGGCGACACCCGCGCGGCGCGCGTGAAGTCGTTCATCGGCAAGATGAACAAGAAGGCCGAGTACCTGGGCCTGACCAACACCAAGTTCGACTCGTTCGACGGCATCTCCACGACCGGGAACAACTACACGACGCCGAAGGACCTCGCGAAGCTCGCACGCAGCGCGATGAACTACTCGACGTTCCGCACCGTCGTGAAGACCCAGAAGACCGTCCGGTACGCGACGACCAGCACCGGCGGCACCCGCACCTACACCTGGTACAACACCAACAAGCTGCTCGGCTCCTACACCGGAGCCGTCGGCGTGAAGACCGGCACCAGCTCGTCGGCCGGCCCGTGCCTGGTCTTCGCGGCCACGCGCGGCGACAGGACGCTCATCGGGGTCATGCTCAACGACGCCAACCGCTTCACGGACGCGGCGAAGCTGCTGGACTACGGCTTCGGAACGAACACCGCGTCGACGATGCAGCTGCGGACGCTGCCGAGCGGCGCACAGCAGGACTGACGTGTACGGCTCGAGGGGTGCCCAGCACCTCCGGACACCCCTCGAGCCGATCGGCCCTGCCTGATCTGGGCGGCTACGCCCAGGTGATCAGCCGCTTCGGCTGCTCCAGGATCGCCGCGACATCGGCCAGCACCTTCGAGCCGAGCTCGCCGTCGACCAGACGGTGGTCGAAGGACAGCGCGAGCGTGGTGACCTGCCGGGGCTTGACCTTGCCCTTGTGCACCCACGGCTGGAGCTTGATCGCACCGACCGCGAGGATCGCGGACTCGCCGGGGTTCAGGATGGGCGTACCGGTGTCGATGCCGAAGACACCGACGTTGGTGATGGTGACCGTGCCGCCCTGCATCGCGGCCGGGGAGGTCTTGCCATCCCGGGCCGTCGACACCAGCTCACCCAGCGCCCCGGCCAGCTCCGGCAGCGTCTTGGCGTGCGCGTCCTTGATGTTCGGCACGATCAGACCGCGGGGCGTTGCGGCGGCGATGCCCAGGTTGACGTAGTGCTTGAGCACGATCTCCTGGTTCGCCTCGTCCCAGGAGGCGTTGATCTCCGGGTTGCGGCGGATCGCGACGAGGAGGGCCTTGGCGATGAGCAGCAGCGGGTTGACCCGCAGACCGTCCAGCTCCTTGTCCTGCTTCAGCTCCTCGACCAGCTTCATCGTGCGCGTCACGTCGACCGTGACGAACTCCGTGACGTGCGGCGCGGTGAAGGCCGAGCCGACCATCGCCTGGGCGATGGCCTTGCGGACGCCCTTGACGGGGATACGGGTCTCGCGCGGGCCGTCGAACGAGACCGCGGGCGCCGGCACAGCGGCCGGGACGCGGGCCGGTACCGGAGCCGCGGGCGCGACCGGAACCTCGGTCACCGCCGGCTGCGGGGCCGGAGCGGCCGCCGCGTGCACGTCCTCGCGCGTGACGATCCCGCCGGGTCCGGTGGGCGTCACGGTCGCCAGGTCCACACCGAGGTCCTTGGCGAGCTTGCGGACGGGGGGCTTGGCGAGGGGCCGGGACTCGGTGATCTCAGCGCCGTGGCCGTTGAGCTCCGACTGCAGCGCGGCGGCGGCCTCCGCGGGCGCCGGCGGGTAGTACGGCTCCGCCGGTGCCGGCTGCTCGGACTGCCGTTCCGGCTGCTGCGCCGGAACACCCGCGGCCGGAACGCCGCCGGCGGGGACGCTCGCGCCCGGAACGCTCGTGCCCTTGCGGGGCCGCCGCTTCGTCGAGGACTGCGCGACCCCGTATCCGACGAGGACCGGCTGCCGTCCCTCCGGCTCGGCCTCATCGGCGGGCTCGGCGGGCGCCTCGGGCGCGGCCGCACCGGCGTCGGGTGCTCCCCCGCCCGCCACGTCCACGGAGATGATCACCTGTCCGACGTCCACCGTCGTGCCCTCCGGGAACCGCAGCTCCCGGACCACCCCGTCGTAGGGGATGGGCAGTTCCACGGCGGCCTTGGCGGTCTCGACCTCGCAGACCACCTGCCCGTCGGTGACCGTGTCACCCGGGCTTACGTACCACTTGAGGATCTCCGCCTCCGTGAGCCCCTCGCCCACGTCGGGCATCTTGAACTCGCGGACAGCGGTCGGCGAAGCGTCTGTCATCGTCGTCACGACCCTCTCCTCAGTACGCCAGCGAGCGGTCGACGGCGTCGAGCACCCGGTCCAGGCCCGGCAGGTACTCCTCCTCCAGGCGCGCCGGCGGATACGGGACGTGGTAGCCGCCGACCCGCAGCACGGGAGCCTCGAGGTGGTAGAAGCACCGCTCGGTGATGCGCGCGGCGATCTCCGCGCCCGTCCCCAGGAACACCGGGGCCTCGTGGACCACGACCAGGCGTCCGGTCTTCTCCACGGAGGTCTGCACGGAGTCGAAGTCGAGCGGCGACATGGAGCGCAGGTCCAGGACCTCCAGGGACTTGCCCTCCTCCTGCGCGGCGGCCGCGGCCTCCACGCAGACCTTCACCATCGGGCCGTACGCGACGAGCGTCAGATCCGTTCCCTGGCGCACGA
Organism: Streptomyces sp. NPDC002577; assembly: GCF_053594815.1. Taxonomy (NCBI): domain Bacteria; kingdom Bacillati; phylum Actinomycetota; class Actinomycetes; order Kitasatosporales; family Streptomycetaceae; genus Streptomyces; species Streptomyces sp. NPDC002577. The sequence goes on from NZ_JBSFWK010000011.1 coordinate 100,622, forward strand.
CGCGGGCCTTGTGGAGCTGGCCGGGGATCGCCTCGGTGTCGACCTCGCCCTTGTCCCAGTAGCGCCGCTTCGGCTCGAAGAAGATCACCGGGTCGTCACTCTGGATGGCCTGCTGCATCATCCAGTAGGCATCGGACGAGTTCGAAGGGGAGACCACCTTCAGGCCCGCCACGTGCGCGAACAGCGCCTCGGGGGACTCGGAGTGGTGCTCGACGGCGCCGATGCCGCCGCCGTACGGAATCCGGATGACGACCGGCAGCTTGACCTTGCCGAGCGAACGGGCGTGCATCTTCGCGAGCTGGGTGACGATCTGGTCGTACGCCGGGAAGACGAAGCCGTCGAACTGGATCTCCACCACCGGGCGGTAGCCGCGCAGGGCGAGGCCGATCGCCGTGCCGACGATGCCCGACTCGGCGAGCGGGGTGTCGATCACCCGGTCCTCACCGAAGTCCTTCTGCAGACCGTCCGTGACGCGGAAGACGCCGCCGAGCTTGCCGACGTCCTCGCCCATGATCAGGACCTTCGGGTCCGTCTCCAGCGCCGTGCGCAGCGATTCGTTGATCGCCTTGGCCAGGGCCATCTTCTCTGCGGGCATGATCAGGCACCTTCCCCGTCGGCGAACGACGCCTGGTAGGCGGCGAACTGGGCGCGCTCCTCGTCGACGAGCGCGTGCCCGTCCGCGTACGCGTTCTCGAAGATGGCGAAGTGGTCCGGATCCGGCATGGCCCGCACCCTTTCACGCACCTGCTTGCCCAACGCCTCGCTCTCCACCTCGAGTTCCGCGAAGAATCCCTCGTCCGCGTGGTTTTCGGCCTCCAGGTAGGTGCGCAGCCGCAGGATCGGGTCCTTGGCCTCCCATGCGAGGCGCTCGTCGTCGAGGCGGTAGCGGGTGGGGTCGTCGGAGGTCGTGTGGGCGCCCATGCGGTAGGTGAAGGCCTCGACGAGCGTGGGGCCCTCGCCGCGCCGGGCGCGCTCCAGGGCCCACTTGGTCACGGCGAGGCAGGCGAGTACGTCGTTGCCGTCGACGCGGACGCCCGGGAAGCCGTAGCCCTGGGCGCGCTGGTAGAGCGGCACGCGGGTCTGCTTCTCGGTGGGCTCGGAGATCGCCCACTGATTGTTCTGGCAGAAGAACACCACAGGCGCGTTGTAGACCGCGGAGAACGTGAACGACTCGGCGACGTCGCCCTGACTGGACGCGCCGTCGCCGAAGTACGCGATCACGGCCGCGTCGGCGCCGTCCTTGGCCAGGCCCATCGCGTAGCCGGTGGCGTGCAGCGTCTGCGAACCGATGACGATCGTGTACAGGTGGAAGTTGTTGCTGTTCGGGTCCCAGCCGCCGTGGTTGACGCCCCGGAACATGCCCAGCAGGTTCGTCGGGTCGACGCCGCGGCACCAGGCGACGCCGTGCTCGCGGTAGGTCGGGAAGACGTAGTCGTCGGGGCGGGTCGCGCGTCCTGAGCCGATCTGGGCGGCCTCCTGGCCGAGGAGCGAGGCCCACAGGCCCAGCTCGCCCTGGCGCTGCAGGGATGTCGCCTCCGCGTCGAAGCGGCGGGTCAGGACCATGTCGCGGTACAGCCCGCGCAGTTCCTCGGGGGTGATGCCGGCGACGTACTCGTCGTACTCCGGGTGCGCGACCCGCTTGCCCTCGGGGGTCAGCAGCTGTACGAGTTCAGGCTCCGATTGCGGCGCGCCCGGCGATGCCTTCCCCGGCGACGCCTTGCGGGCGCCGGTGCGCTTGCGCGGTTTACGCGCGGCAGTGCTCTCCACGGTCACGTGTGCTCCTCCGTCGGTCCGGCCCCCCGGGTTCGCCGGGTGGCTGGGGATCCCCCTGCTCCTGGAGGAGCTCGGGAGAACGGTTCGCCTGATCCGTACGTTGCACGGGGTGGGTGCGACTCGGCCGGGAACAGGCGTGACAGGTTGCCCCGGCGAGCGCCCTGCAGTACGCACGTTACCCAGTGCTCCGCTCATCTGCGAAACCCCTCTGACCTGCGATTTTGCTTGGATTTCCAAGTAAATCGAGAATCCGGGGAGCAGCTGCTGGTCACAGCACTGGCAGGGCCCTGCAGGGGGGCCGGAACACCGGCACGTTATCCCGGCGACACCGGGCGCGGGAAGAGTACATGTGTGACACTTATCTGGTGCAGGAAAGCGGAAATATCAGGGTATTTCTACTCGACGACCATGAGGTCGTCCGGCGCGGCGTCCATGATCTCCTCTCCATGGAGGACGACATCGAGGTCGTCGGCGAGGCCGGCACGGCCGCCGAGGCGCTGGTACGGATTCCGGCCACCCGCCCTGACGTGGCCGTGCTCGACGTGCGACTGCCGGACGGCAGCGGCGTCGAGGTCTGCCGGGAGATCCGCTCCGCGGACGAGCACATCAAGTGCCTGATGCTGACCTCGTACGCCGATGACGAGGCCCTCTTCGACGCAATCATGGCCGGTGCCTCCGGATACGTCCTGAAGGTCATCCGCGGCAACGAGCTGCTCACCGCCGTACGCGACGTGGCCGCCGGAAAGTCCCTGCTCGACCCGGTGGCGACCGCCCGGGTCCTGGAGCGCCTGCGCGCCGGCCAGGCGGACAAGGGCGACGACCGGCTGGCGAACCTGACCGAGCAGGAGCGGAAGATCCTCGACCTGATCGGCGAGGGCATGACCAACCGGGCCATCGGCGAGCGGCTGCACCTCGCCGAGAAGACAATCAAGAACTATGTCTCCGGGCTGCTGTCGAAGCTCGGCATGGAACGCCGGTCGCAGGCGGCGGCGTTCGTGGCGCGGATGCAGGCGGAGAAGCCGGGCTCAAGCCCGTCCGGCGTGTGAGGACGAGCCCGAAAGGCCATCCGGGGCTCTGAGGCCGGAGCCCCCGGGGGATCACCCCCCGGTGCTCCCGGTGGTGCCGGCGTCACCCGTCGGGTCGAAGCTGATCCCGCCGGTCGGCTCGTCGGTCTCGGTCGGAGTCGTCTGCGTCGGCTCGTCCGTCTCCGTAGGAGTCGTCTCCGTCGGCTTCTCCGTCGGCTGGGTCGCGCTCGGCGACGGGGTCTCCTCACCCGTGGTCTCCGACGGCGACGGCGTGTAGTCGGTCTCCCCGCCCGTGCTGTCGTCCGGGAAGGACGTGTCCTCGGTCGTCTCGTCGTCGGTCGCCGTCTCGCTCGGCGTCTTCTCCTTGTCGGACTGGGTGGCCGTCGGCGACTGCGTGGTGTCCGTGCCGCCGCCGTCCCCACCGCCGCCGTTGAGGGCCAGCGCCACACCCGCCGCGATGGCGATCACCGCGAGCACGGCGAGGATCCACAGCTTGCCGCGGCCGCTGCCGCCGCCTTCGCGGTAGCCGCCGTCGAAACCGCCGTCGTCGCCGCCCGGCGGCCGCAGCATCGGCTGCGGGATCTGCGCGGTGCCGTAGTCCCCGGGGTGCGGCAGGGCGGTCGTGCCCGCGACTCCCATGGCCGGCGTCGAACCGCCCTCGTGCATCTCCACGGGGCCGGTGTTCCACGTACCGGTGTGGCCGCCCTTCTCGTAGAGCATCTGCAGCGCGTACTGGACGAGCCCGCGCATCTCCTCGGCCGTCTGGAACCGGTCGTCCGGCTCCTTCGCGAGCGAGCGCATGACGAGGCCGTCGAGCTCCGGCGGCACCCCGTCCGAGGCCTCGGACGGCGGCACGGGAATGTCCTGGACGTGCTGGTAGACGACGGACAGCGGCGTCTCGCCGGTGAACGGCGGGCGCAGCGCGAGGAGTTCGTAGAGCAGACAGCCGGTCGCATACAGGTCGCTGCGGTGGTCGACCGCCTTGCCCAGGGCCTGTTCCGGCGAGAGGTACTGCGGGGTGCCCATGACCATGCCGGTCTGCGTCATCGTCGACTGCGCGCCGTGCAGGGCGCGCGCGATGCCGAAGTCCATCACCTTCACCGCGCCGGTGTTGGTGATGATCACGTTCGCGGGCTTGATGTCGCGGTGCACGATGCCGTGCTGGTGCGAGTAGGCGAGCGCCTCGAGGACGCCGGAGACGATGATCAGGGCCTGCTCGGGGCCCGGCGCCTCCGCGTTGATCAGCAGATCGCGGATCGTCCGGCCCTCGACGAGCTCCATGACGATGTACGGCACGACGCTGCCGCCGACCTCGTCCTCGCCGGAGTCGTAGACCGCCACCACCGCATGGTGGTTGAGGCCCGCGACCGACTGCGCCTCGCGCGTGAAGCGCGCCTTGGAGACCGGGTCCTCGGCGAGGTCGGAGCGGAGCAGCTTCACGGCGACCGTGCGGCCGAGCCGCACGTCCTCCGCCGCGAACACCTCGGCCATGCCGCCCCGGCCGAGTCTGCGGGTCAGCCGGTATCTTCCGTCTCCGACAAGCCCGCCTTTACCCCACATGTCCGGCGCATCTGACATACCGCCGCCAGTCGCCTCGGGGTCGGACGGGCCCTGAGCGCGCTGCGTCTGTGCCATCAGTCCTCGCCGTCGTTTCTGCCCCGCGTCCGCGCGGTGGTTCTTACGGTCTTCCGTCGGGCCACGCTACAGCCTTCGCGCAACACACCGGTCCGAGATGGACCGGCCATGAAACCTCCGCGGGCCGTCACCGCGCAAGTCGGAAGCCCCGGCGACGCCTCCCATGTGAATCGCCCGTGCGCACGCTGTAACGCTTCCGCGAACGCTTCTTGCCCGTACGGTCACGGAACGGGCACCGAGCTTGACGTGTCCGCGCCCTCGGGCAGACTTCGGCCGGCGCATTCGGTGAGCGATTCCGGCACGAGCCGAGGCCGTGGCCAAAGTCACGCGCGCGGATATCGTCCCGATCTTCGCGAGAAAGGCCCGGCACGCGCGCTGTGCGCATGCCGGGCCTTTCCTGGTCCGTGCACTTCTTCTGTGTGGCGCGGTTCCGTACCGCGAAGGCGATCAAGGAGGACGGACGGGCCCTCCGGAGCGCCGAGGCTCGTCTACGAGGCTTCTACAGGTACGGGCCTCCCGCGCGGCCGCCCGCGCGCGGGTCCTGGCCGTCGTCCATGCCGCCGACTCCCGGGGGCAACGCGCGGCGCATCTGCTCCAGTTGAGCCCGCGCCGCCATCTGCTGGGCGAACAGCGTCGTCTGGATCCCGTGGAAGAGGCCCTCCAGCCAGCCCACCAACTGGGCCTGCGCAATGCGCAGTTCGGCGTCCGAGGGGATCGCGTCGTCCGTGAAGGGGAGGGAGAGCCGCTCCAGCTCCTCGACGAGTTCGGGCGCGAGTCCGTCCTCGAGCTCCTTCACGGAACTCGAGTGGATCTCCTTGAGCCGCTGCCTGCTCGCCTCGTCCAGAGGCGCGGCCCTCACTTCCTCCAGCAGCTGCTTGATCATGCTGCCGATCCGCATGACCTTGGCGGGCTGCTCCACCATCTCCGTCACCGGGACCTCGCGGGAGTCGTCGTCTCCTACGCCGCCGAGCGCCATTCCGTCCTGGCCCACGACCAGGACCTGGGGGCTCTCCGGCGACCTTTCGTTCCTCGGCATCTCCATGCCGCCCATTCTCTCGCACACGTACGTCTCTTCTCGGTGGTGCCCCCGCGCGCCCGTGATCCACCGTGTACGCGCGTGTACGTTCTGTCGAATCCGCGCCGGTCAGAGGTCGAGCGCGGGGTGATCGCGGCCGTCATGAGAAATGTCGGGGGACATGCGGTCAGCGGCGCGGCGCGGTGGTCCCGCCCGCGGGAACAGTCCTGCACCCGCTCCGGGTGGACGCGGGACGGTCAGTCGCGACGCAACCGCAGGGCCAGGAACGCGAGGCCGAGGCCTACAAGGACCAGACCGGTGCCCAGTGGCAGGACGCCCATGACGGGCCCGGTGGGACCGGCGGCCTGCCCGGCCGGGTCAGGCGTGGCTTCGGGTGTCCCGGTCGGCGTCGAGGTGGGTCCCACGGCCTCGTCGCGGTGCACCGGCGGATCCGGCGGCCGCTGCTGAGCCGCGGAGCCCTGCGGCCGGACGCCCTGGGACGGGGGATCTGTGCCGCTCGACGCAGAACCGGAGGCCGTGCCTATCGACTCGGCGGTGTCGTCCGGCGGCGGCGGATCCGCGCGTCCCGGCCTCGGCCGCCCTTCGCCGGCGCGGCTGCCCGCCCGCGACTCCTCGGGGGCGGGAACCGCACGGCTGGGGCTCGGCTCGGGGACCTGCGTGTATCCGTGTGCACGGACAGCCGAGGGCGGGCCGGGGGACGGCGGCGACTGATGCCATGCCGGGGTGAGCAGGGCCCAGCCGGGGGAGAGAAGCAGCCCGGCGAGCAACAAGAGCCCGGCAGGGCAATGCGTACGGAGACGTGGAGTCACATCGGTGACCCCCTCCCGGTGCCAGGAAGGCAAGATCGGTGGTGCGGGCGATACACGATTGCCGTGAGCCGCGATACGGAGCAATCGTCACATCACACGCCCATTCAGGCATTGCGCCTGAGCCGTTCGGCCCCCTGATACGCCCGGGAGGGTGTAACCGCTGCTGCTAGCGGGTGAGCACGACCTTCCCGGTGTGTGTGCTCTCCTCCAGTACGCGATGGGCGGCGGCGGCCTCGCTCATCGGTACCGTACGGTCGACGACCGGACGGACATGGCCGCCGCTGATCAGCGGCCACACATGCTCACGCACCGCCGCGACGATCGCGGCCTTCTCCTGTACCGGCCGCCCGCGCAGCGAGGTTGCGGTGACGGCGGCGCGCTTGTTCAGCAGGGTCGCGATGTTCAGCTCGGCCTTGATGCCGCCCTGCATCCCGATGATCGCCAGCCGGCCGTTGACCGCCAGGGCCTGCACATTGCGGTCCAGGTACTTGGCACCGATGATGTCGAGGATGACGTCGGCTCCCGCACCGCCCGTGGCGGCACGCACCTCCTCGACGAAGTCCTGCTCGCGGTAGTCGATGAGGACGTCCGCGCCGAGTTCCGCGCAGCGCTGCAGCTTCTCCTTGCCGCCCGCCGTGACCGCGACCTTGGCGCCGACCGCCTTCGCCAGCTGGATCGCCATGGTGCCGATACCGCTCGCTCCGCCGTGCACGAGCAGCGTCTCGCCGGGCCGCAGGTGGGCGATCATGAAGACGTTCGACCAGACGGTGCACGTCACCTCGGGCAGAGCGGCCGCCGTGACGAGGTCGACGCCTTCGGGTACGGGCAGCAGCTGCCCCACGGGAACGGCCACCTTCTCGGCGTAACCGCCGCCCGAGAGCAGCGCGCACACCTCGTCGCCGACCGCCCAGCCCGTGACTCCGGGGCCCAGCGCGGCGATGCGGCCGGAGCACTCGAGCCCGGGGTAGGGGGACGCGCCGGGCGGCGGGTCGTAGAAGCCCTGCCGCTGCAGCAGGTCCGCGCGGTTGACCGCGCTGGCCGCCACCTCGACCAGAACCTCGCCCTCGCCGGGCACGGGATCGGGGACCTCCGCCCACACAAGTGCTTCGGGACCGCCGGGTTCAGGGATCGTGATCGCATGCATGGCCGCGAGGCTACTCCTGGCCGTGTCTCCGGCCTCCGGCCCGGCCGTGTGCCGGGCCGCGCTTGGCCACGCCTGGCCGCGTTCAGTCCTGCGGCAACGGGCGCATGTCCGGCGTGATCCGGGTGCCCGGAGTGGCACGGACGATCGTGATCAGACGGTCCGTCAGCTTCAGCGTCCCGATGGACGGATCGTCGTAGCCGAGCAGGCGATGGCCGCGCACCACGCTCACCACCAGGTCCTCCACCTCCCGCGGCCCGCGCCCCACCTCGGCCTTTATGACCGGCCGCTCGACGAGGTCGAGACCGCTGCCCTGCTGGATGAGATCCTCGAGCACCATCCCCGCGCTCGGGCTCAGGACGGACAGGCCGAGCAGCCGCCCGGCGGCACTGGCGCTGGTGATCACCGCGTCGGCCCCGGACTGGCGCAGCAGCGGGGCGTTCTCCTCCTCACGGACCGCGGCCACGATCTTCGCCGCGCGATTGAGCTGCCGGGCCGTGAGGGTGACCAGGACCGCCGTGTCGTCGCGCTGGGTGGCGATGATGATCTGGCGTGCCTTCTGCGCCTCGGCACGCACCAGCACATCGCTGCGGGTCGCATCGCCGACGATGCCCGCGTATCCGTTGGCCGTCGCGGACTCGATGGCCTTCTCACTCGGGTCGACGACCACGACCTGATCCTTCTTCAGCCCCGTCGCGCACACGGTCTGGATCGCCGACCGGCCTTTGGTCCCGAAGCCGATGACGACGGTGTGGTCGCGCAAGGTGGACCTCCAGCGGTTCAACCGCCATTCCTCCCTGGTCCGTTCGGTGAGGACCTCGAGAGTCGTGCCGACCAGAATGATCAGAAACAGCACGCGCAGCGGAGTGATGACGAAGATGTTGGTGAGCCGGGCGCTGTCGCTCACCGGCGTGATGTCGCCGTATCCGGTGGTGGAGAGCGTGACCGTCGCGTAGTAGAAGGAATCGAGCAGGTCGACCCGGCCGTCTGCGTTGTCGCCGTAGCCGCCACTGTCCGCGTACACGATGAAGGCGGTCCCGACCAGCACTGCCAACGCCATCGCGAGCCGCTTGGTGACCTGGCGCAGGGGCCGTTCGACGACCCGGCGGGGGAGCTTCACCGGGTGGGTGACGAGATGTTCGTCCGCCTGGCGGGCGATCGCGTCCTGGCCCGGAAGTTTCACGTGAAACACACCCCGCTTCCGGACAACGCCCACGGAAGATCGAGGATTTCGAGGTTCTGCCGCGGCTGCGCCCCGCCCGGCGGTACGACGGCAAGTCCGTCGGCGCCGGCGATACCGCGCAACATCGCCGGGCCGTAGTAGTGGAGCGGCACCGCCCGGTCGTCCCGGATCACGACGGGCACCAGTCGCGTGTCATACGGGTGCCCGTGCACGGCGTCACGCACCGGCACCGTGTACGGCTCCGTGGGCGTCTGGCCGGCGAGCACGCGCAGCAGGGGCTCGGCAAGTGTCAGCAGTCCGGAGACGGCGGCCAGGGGATTGCCGGGCAGGCCTACGAGGTGCTGGTTCCCCTTGGTGCGGGCCAGCAGCATCGGATGGCCGGGGCGGACCTTGACCCCGTTCACGAGGAGCTCGGCGCCGAGGCGGCTGAGGGTGGGGTGGACATGATCGACGGGGCCGGCGGCCGTTCCACCCGTCGTGAGGATCAGGTCGGCGTCGGACGTCGTGATCGCTGTGTGCAGCGCCTCGGCGTCGTCGCCCAGCCGGCGGGTGGACACGACGTCCGCGCCGAGCGCGCGTAGCCAGGGTGGCAGCATCGGGCCGAGCGCATCCCGGATCAGCCCGTCGCGCGGCCGGCCCTCGGTGAGCAACTCATCGCCCAGGACGAGCACGTCGACGCGGGGCCGCGGTACGGCGGACAGCTCGTCGTACCCGGCGGCCGCGGCGAGCCCCAGCACCGCCGGGGTCACGAGGGTGCCCGGCGGCAGCAGTTGGTCGCCGGTGCGGCATTCCTGTCCGCGGGGACGGATGTCCTGGCCCGGGACGACCTCGCGCTGGGCATACAGACGGCCCTTGTGGTCGGTACGGCCGTGCTCGCTGCGGACGACGGCGGTCGCGTCCTGCGGCACCCGGGCGCCGGTGGCGATGCGGACCGCCTCCCCGTCGGCGAGCTGCTCCGGCTCCTCGTGGCCCGCGAGAATGCCGTCCGCGCGTACGTCCCACGGGCCGGGCCCGGCCACGGCCCAGCCGTCCATGGCAGAGGAGTCGAAGGACGGCAGGTCGGTGAGCGCCGTGAGGGGCGCGGCGAGAACGAGTCCGAGCGCGGCGTCGAGCGGTACGAGGACCGCGGCCGGGGGCGGCATGGAGCGGGCCGCCCGAGCGGCGACGGCGCGCGCCTCGGGCCAAGGGGTGGCGGAGTGGCGGTCGCGCCGCTGCTTGGTGCTGTGGCCCGGTGGCGGGTCGTTGGGCGGCTGACCTGTGTGGCGGGCGGACGCGCCCGGGTGGTCGGCGCGCGGGCAGTCGGCGCCCGGGTGGTCGGCATGCGGGTCTTGGCGAGCCCGGTGGGCCTGCTCGGCGTGGCCCTCTCTGGCCAGGGCGATGGCCTCGTCCATGTGGAGATCGTCTACGTCGCCGTCAGGGACACCTGTACCTGTACCTGTGCCGGTGCCGGTACCAGCACAGGCACCGGCATCCCAGGCATCGTGGCTGCCCTGGGCACCCTCGGTGCGCCGGCCAGCCTGGTCCCGCCCGGTGACCCGGGCAGGATCGGCCTTCTGCCCGGTCATCCGGCGTCCGGCCGTGCGTCGGGCCGGCCCTCGTTCGCCCAACGGTCCGCGAGAGCCGCGGCCTTGCGAGCCGCCTCGGCCACGGCTTCGGGGCCGCCCTTGCCCTGGGCGGCCGCGTAACCGACGAGGAACGTCGTCAGCGGCGCCGCGGGCCGGTCGACGCCGTGCGCCGCGTCCCGGGCCAGATCGAGCAGCAGGCGGATGTCGACGTCCAGGTCGATGCCCAGCTCGTCCTTGACTGCGGTAATCCATTCATCCAACACGTGCCCATGCTCCCTGATACGTTCCCGGGCGGCAGCGACGTCCTCCCAGGTGTCGCAGTCGAACGACGCGACGGGGTCGGAAATACGCGTGAGTTCGAGCTCGGCGGTGAGCAGCCGCAGTGGCAGACCGGTCAGCCCGCCGTGTTCGGCGGCGAGCAGCGCCAGCTCGCGACGCAGCGGCTCGCTGCGGTACGCCGCGACGAGCGGCTGGTCCCGGCCGCCGGGGTCGGTCAGCACGGCACCTTCGGCGTCGCGTTCCCGGAGGGTGGTCAGCAGGCGACGCACCGTTCCTTCGGCGAGGAACGGCAGGTCCGCGGAGAGGACGACCACGCTCTGCGCCGTCGTGCGGCGCAGGCCCGCGTCAAGTGCGGCAAGGGGGCCGGCTCCCGGCGGTTCCTCGCGCGCCCACACCACGGGCCGCACGGTGGGCCTGCGCCCGGCCACGACGACGGTGGTGGAGGCACCCGCGCAGGCCGCCAGCACCCGGTCGAGCAGGGCCCGGCCGCCTACCCGCAGCGCCGGTTTGTCCGCACCGCCGAGCCGCCGCGCGGCGCCCCCGGCGAGGATCACCGCGTCGTAGACGGCGACGGGGTCGGCTCGGGGCTTGGGGTCGGCCTCCGGACCGGGGTCGGCTTGGGGCTCGGCCTCGTACGCGCTCATGTCCCGAGTATGGGCTCCTGAAGGATCATTGCCACCCCCCGCGAACGCATCCTGAGAAGTCGCCGCAGGCAGCGCCTTCAGGGGCCCGGGCTCACAGCGTGCGCAGAAGCACCGCCGGCTGTTCCACGCAGTCCGCCACGTAGCGCAGGAAGCCTCCTGCGGTGCCGCCGTCGCAGACGCGGTGGTCGAAGGTCAGCGAGAGCTGTACGACCTTCCGCACCGCCAACTCGCCTTGGTGCACCCAGGGCTTGGGGGCTATCCGGCCCACCCCGAGCATCGCCGCCTCCGGGTGGTTGATGATCGGCGTGGAGCCGTCGACCCCGAAAACGCCGTAGTTGTTCAGCGTGAAGGTGGAGCCGGTGAGCTCCGCCGGGGTCAGGGTCCCGGCCCGGCCCGACTCGGTGAGCCGGGCGATCTCCGCGCTCAGGGACTCCGCGTTCCTCGTGTGCGCGTCCCGCACGACGGGCACGACGAGACCACGCTCGGTCTGTGCGGCGAAACCCAGGTGCACCCGGTCGAGCTGCACGATCTCGCGGGCCTCCATGTCCACCCGGGAGTTGAGCTCCGGATAGCGGGCGAGGGCCGCGGTGCAGATGCGCGCGAGCAGGGCGAGGAGCGAGATCCTCTGACCGCCCGCCTCGGGCGTCCCGGTACGCCCGCCGGGATACCCCTGCACGGCCCCACCGGGATACCCCTGCATGGCCGCGAGCGCCTGCATCAGCTCCGTGGCGTCCGCGTCCACCCAGCAGGTCGCGTCGGGAATCTCGCGGCGGCTGCGCGAGAGCTTGTCGGCGACCGCGCCGCGAACGCCGCGCAGCGGAACGCGCACACCGGATCCGTCGGCGGCCCCTGAGGCGGGTGCGCCGGCCCTCGTTGCGAGGGGTTCCGCAGCGGGGGCCTGTACTGCTCGGGGTGGCGCACCGGCTCGCCCCGCAGCCTGTACGGCGTACTCGACGTCGGCACGCGTGATCAGCCCATCGGGCCCGGAACCGGCCAACTCGTGCAGGTCCAGGCCGTGTTCCCGGGCCAGCTTCCGTACGAGAGGCGACATGACCGGCACCGGGCCCTTGTCGCGTACGGGTGGGCCGGGGGTCGTCTGCGCCTCGGCCGCCGGTACGGAATCCGCCGGTACGGAAGCCGCCGGGCGGACCCTGCGGCGTCGCGCAGGGGCGGCGCCGGTGCCGTAGCCGACGAGGACGTTGCCCGAGGGCCCGCCGGACGCATCGCCTCCGGATGAACCGGTCGAACCGGATGAGCCGGACGGCCGTGTGCCGACCGGCGTCGTTCCTCGCGATCCCACTGCCGCCCGGACGGATTCTTCCGGCTCACCCCCGGCAGGACGTCCCCCGGCCGGGCTGCTCCCGCCTGCCCCGTTCCCGGCCGAATTGCCGGCAGGCGCCCCCACCGCCACCGTCAACAGAGGGGCTCCCACGGGCAGTTCCGTGCCCTCCTCGCCGAAGCGCGCGGTCACCACGCCCCCGTACGGGCACGGGACCTCGATCATCGCCTTGGCCGTCTCCACCTCGACGACCGGCTGGTCGACGGCGACGAGATCGCCGACCTCCACCAGCCAGCGGACGATTTCCGCCTCGGTGAGCCCTTCGCCCAGGTCAGGCAGTCTGAATTCAAGGCTGTGCATCTCAGAAGCCTGCGCCATCAGCTCTCCGCCTCCCACTGCAGCCGTGCCACGGCGTCCAGGATCCGGTCGACGCCAGGCAGGTGGTGCCGCTCGAGCATAGGCGGCGGATACGGGATGTCGAACCCGGTCACGCGCAGCACCGGCGCCTCGAGGTGGTGGAAGCAGCGCTCGGTCACCCGCGCCGCGATCTCCCCTCCCGGTCCGCCGAAGCCGCCCGACTCGTGCACGACGACCGCACGCCCGGTCCGCCGCACCGAAGCGCACACCGTCTCGTCGTCGAACGGCACCAGGGAGCGCAGATCGACGACTTCGAGGTCCCAGCCCTCGGCCCGCGCCGCCTCGGCCGTCTCCAGGCATACGGGCACCGAAGGGCCGTACGTGATGAGGGTGGCGCTCCGGCCCGGGCGCCGCACCACCGCGCGGCCTATCGGTTCGACCGTCAGCGGATGCTCGGGGTTCCACTCGGCCTTGGACCAGTACAGGCGCTTCGGTTCCAGGAAGACGACCGGGTCGTCGGATGCGATGGCCTCCCGCAGCAGCCCGTAGGCGTCGGCGACCGTGGCGGGTGTGACGACGTGGATTCCGGGCGTCGCCATGTAGTACGCCTCGGAGGAGTCGCTGTGGTGCTCGACGCCGCCGATGCCGCCGCCGTAGGGCACGCGCACCGTGAGGGGCAGCGGCATCCTGCCCTTGGTGCGGTTCCGCATCCGGGCCACGTGCGAGACGAGCTGCTCGAACGCGGGGTAGGCGAAGGCGTCGAACTGCATCTCCACCACGGGCCGCAGGCCGTACATCGCCATGCCGACGGCGGTGCCCAGGATGCCGGCCTCCGCGAGCGGGGTGTCCGTGCAGCGGTCGTCGCCGAACTCCCTGGCGAGCCCGTCGGTGACCCGGAAGACCCCGCCGAGCGTCCCGACGTCCTCTCCCATCACATGGACGGCCGGGTCCTCGGCCATCGCGTCGCGCAGTGCGCGCCCGAGTGCCTGCGCCATGGTGGCCGGTTTGGCGGCGACGGCGGCCGGTTTCGCTGCGACGGTGGTCATCGTCCGGTCCCTTCCAGCGTCGGGTCCGCGATATCCCCCGCGGCCTCCGCGGCCTCCGCGGCCAGTTCGGCCCGCAACTGGGCTGCCTGCTCGCGCAGTTGCGGCGTCGGCTCGGCATACACGTGGGCGAAGAGGTCCATGGGGTCGAGCCGCGGTTCCTGGTTCATGCGGGCCCGCAGGTCCGCGGCCATCGTCTCGGCGGCCTCGCGCGCCTCGCGCACTCCGTCCTCGTCGAGCAGCCCGCGCTCGGTGAGCTCGCGCTCCAGCAGGGCGATCGGGTCGTGCCGGCGCCAGGTCTCGACCTCGTCGTCGTGGCGGTAGCGCGTGGCGTCGTCGGCGTTCGTATGGGCGTCGATGCGGTAGGTCACCGCCTCGACGAGGGTCGGGCCGCCGCCCGCGCGCGCGTGCCGCACGGCGTCGGTGAGGACCTCGTGCACCGCGACCGCGTCGTTGCCGTCGACGAGCCGCCCCGGCATGCCGTAGCCGACGGCCTTGTGGGCGAGCGACGGTGCCGCGGTCTGCTTGGCGAGCGGCACGGAGATCGCGAAGCCGTTGTTCTGGACGAGGAAGACGACCGGCGCCTGCCACACCGCCGCGAAGTTCAGCGCCTCGTGGAAGTCGCCCTCGCTGGTGCCGCCGTCGCCCACCATGGCAAGGGCGACGATGTCGTCGCCCTTGAGGCGGGCCGCACGGGCGAGGCCCACGGCGTGCGGCAGCTGTGTCGCCAGGGGGGTGCAGAGGGGGGCGATGCGGTGTTCGCGGGGGTCGTAGCCGGTGTGCCAGTCGCCGCGCAGCAGGGACAGTGCCTGGACGGGGTCGAGGCCTCGGGCCGTGGCGGCGAGCGTGTCGCGGTAGCTGGGGAAGAGCCAGTCCCGGTCCTCCAGGGCGAGCGCGGCCGCGACCTGGCAGGCCTCCTGACCGGTGCTGGACGGATAGACGGCGAGGCGGCCCTGCTTGGTGAGGGACGTCGCCTGCGCGTTGTACCTGCGGCCGCGCACCAGCTCCGCGTACAGGCGGCGCAGCAGCCCGGGGTCGGTCTTGCGGGCGGCCTCGGTGCCCAGCACGCGGTACGGCTCCGCGTCGGGCAGCAGCGGCGCGGGGTCCGTGCGGAGCTGCCAGGCCGGGGGCGGGGCGGGCCGGTAAGTGCCCCGCTGATCCATGACCGTCAGGCTGCGACTCTTCACCGCGTGCACCTCCTCGTGCTGGGCCCCCGGCTCCGGGGGGGCCGGGGGTGATCTCCTCGTGGGAGCGTCCGGGAGGCGCGGCGTGCGATGCGCCTCACCTACCGATTGTTCGGTCGTCGGCACATTTTGGCTACAGGCAGCTCCAGGCTGTGGACAATCGGTTCTCCACAACCTGGGATGGAGGCAGTACGTCCATGGTAGAGAGGCGGGGGGACATGGCATCTGAACGAATGGCCGAAGGGTCGGAGTCCGGCCGCCTGGAGGGCCAGTCCCGGCCGGAGAGCCCATCCCGTCCGCCGGCCGACGGTCCGGAGAGCCGGCCCCGCCCCCTGGACGCCATAGACCGCGACATCCTGCAGCTGCTCCAGGCGGACGGGCGGGCGTCGATACGTTCCGTGGCGGACCGTGTCCATGTGTCCCGGGCCAATGCCTACGCCCGCATCAACCGGCTCATCGAGGACGGCGTGATCCGCGGGTTCAGCGCCCGTATCGACCACGAGCGGGCCGGACAGGGCGCCTCCGCCTACATCACCCTCAAGATCGTGCAGAACTCCTGGCGCACGGTGCGCGAACAGCTGCGGGCCCTGCCCGAGGCCGCGCACATCGCCCTGGTGAGCGGCGACTTCGACGTTCTGCTGCTGGTCCACACGTCGGACACACGGGCGCTGCGCGATGTCGTGCTCACCAAGCTGCAGGCCATCCCGGAAGTGCTCAGCACGCGCACGTTGCTGGTCTTCGAGGAGGACGACCTGGACGCCGAGACCCCCTGACGGGACGCGGCCGCGGGCCGACGCCACAAGCCCCGCGCCGGCGCTTCAGGGCCCGGCCCGGCAGCGCCTCAGTCCTCCTTGCGGAGCCCCGAGAAGACCAACTGCACGACACCGTCGGCGATTTCCTGCGCCCCCGCCCCGCGAACGTCGGGCCGGTACCACTCCACGATCGAGTTGATCATGCCGAAGACCAGCCGGGTCGCCAGCCGGACCTCGACGTCCCCGCGTACGTCGCCGTCGGCGGCCGCGGCCTTCAGCAGGTCGGCCACCTGGTGGTCGAACTCGCGGCGCCGTTCCAGCGCCCATCGCTCGGTTCCGGTGTTGCCGCGCACCCGCAGCAGCAGCGTCACGTAGGGCAGTTCGGCGATGAGTACCTCCACCATGCGGCGCGTGACGTACTCCAGACGCTCCACGGCGCGCCCCACGCGCGCGTGCTCCTCGTCGAGGATCCCGAACAGCCCGTCGAGCGCCCGGCTGACGGCCCGCCGCAGCAACTCCTCCTTGCCCGAGACATGGTGGTAGATCGACGACTTCGAGATGCCGGCCGCCTTGGAGAGGTGCTCCATGGACGTGCCGTCGTAGCCGCGCTCGATGAAGACCTCGACGGCGACGGAGAGCAGCGTCTCGGGGGTGTAGGTGTCGCGCTTGGCGGCGGTCATGAGCCGGACTCCCGCTTCTCGGAGGCGTACGCGTGGCGGTAGAGAGCCAGTGACGGCGCGCAGCGGCCGGACGGATCGCGCATGTGCAGATCGTCCAGCAGGGCGTACGCCCAGTTCCTGCCGAGCCTTCGGCTCCATTCGACGGGCCCCAACGGGTAGTTGACGCCCAGCCGCATCGCCGTGTCGATGTCCTCCTGAGTGGCCACGCCCTTGGCGACGGCGTCGAAGGCCAGATCGATGAGCCGTGCGACGGTACGGGCGACGATCATGCCGGGCACGTCGCCGATGACGCTGACGTCCTTGCCGAGTGCCTGGAACAGTCCGATGGCCTCGGCGACGGTCCGCGCGGAGGTGTCCTGCGAGGCCGACAGGGCGATCCGGGTCGCCGCGCGGTAGTCGAGCGCCAGGTCGAAGTAGACGACGTCGCGGAACTCGACGGACGTCTGGCCGTCCGCGAGCGCCAGCTGGCCGCCGCCGGGCAGCATCAGCCGCGTGCCGTGGTCCTCGTCCTCCTCGCGCACCATGATGCCCGCCTCGCGGATCAGCGCGAGGAGCTCGCGGGCGGGACCGAGATCGCCCTCGGCGACGACGTACGCCGGCGGCTCGGCCGGGTCGGCGGTGTGCGGCTCGGGCTGCTCCGCATCGTCCCCGTACGCGTACCAGCCGCGGCCCGACTTGCGGCCCAGCATCCCGGCCTCGACGAGGCGGCGCTGGGCGAGCGAGGGGGCGAAGCGCGCGTCCTGGAAGAAGGACTCCCACACGGAGCGCGTGACGGCTTCGTTGACGTCCTGCCCGATGAGGTCGGTCAGCTCGAACGCGCCCATCCGGAAACCGCCCGACTCGCGGAGCACCGCGTCGATCGTGGCGGGGTCGGCGCCCTGGTTCTCGTACACCGTGAACGCCTCGGCGTAGAAGGGGCGCGCGATGCGGTTCACGATGAAGCCGGGGGTGTCGGCGCAGGCCACCGGGGTCTTGCCCCAGGAGCGGGCCGTCTCGTACGCGCGCGTGGCCGATGCCACGTCCGTCGCGAAGCCGGAGACGACCTCCACGAGCGGCATCAGCGGTGCCGGGTTGAAGAAGTGCAGCCCGACGAACCGGCCGGGGTTGCGCAGCGCGCCGGCGATCGCCGTGACGGACAGCGACGAGGTGTTGGTGGCGAGCAGGCAGTCGTCGTCGACGACGTCCTCGAGCTCGCGGAACAGCTGCTGCTTGACGTCGAGCCGCTCGACGATCGCCTCGACGACCAGGCCGGATCCGGCGAGCTCGGCGACGCTTTCGGCCGCCTGCAGACGGGCGGCAGCCGCGTCGCGTTCGGATACGGTCAGCCGGCCCTTCTCCACGAGCCGGCCGAGCCGGGCGTCGATCGCCTCGGCCGCCGCTTTCGCCCGGCCCGGCGCGGCGTCGTACAGCCGCACCGGATGGCCGGCGAGCAGCGCCACCTGGGCTATGCCCTGGCCCATGGTGCCGGTTCCCACGACGCCGACCGGGCTGCCCGCGCCGGGGTCGTCGCCCTCCGGACCGATGCGGCCGGAGCCGGAGCGGCCGGGGTCAAGTCCTGTCATGCTCGCGATCCTCCCGCACCGGGTTTTCCACAGGCTCGGCGGTCCCCCTTGTCCCGACCGATCGTTCGGTTACTCTAGCTCTGTCCGTCCGTTCCTGCCCAGCCGCTCGCTTTTCCCCGGCGGCTCACTCCGCTCAGCAGTCCACTCGCCCACCGCCCAGCCCGCCGGCTCGACGACGAGCCGGTCCGAGGAGGAGTTGGTCCCCGATGACCGCCGAACTCACCGCGCACGAGCTGATCGACAAGCACCGGCCCACTCTCGACCAGGCGCTGGAAACGATCCGCACGCGCGCGTACTGGTCCCCGCACCCCGAGCACCCCAAGGCCTACGGCGAGAACGGCAGCCTCGGTGCGGCCGAAGGCAAGGCCGCCTTCGACGCCCTTCTGGGCAGCCGCATGGATCTCGGCCAGCCGGGCACCGACGACTGGACCGGCGGCGAGGTCTCGCCGTACGGACCGGAGCTGGGCATCACCTATCCGCATGCCGACATCGACGCCCTGCTGCCCGCGATGCGCGCGGGCATGCGCGCGTGGCGGGACGCGGGCGCGGAGATGCGTGCGGTGACGTGTCTGGAGATCCTGGCCCGGATCAGTGACCGTACGCACGAGTTCGCGCACGCGGTCATGCACACCAGCGGACAGGCCTTCATGATGGCGTTCCAGGCGGGCGGCCCGCACGCCCAGGACCGCGGCCTCGAAGCGGTGGCGTACGCGTACGTGGAGCAGGCCAGGACCCCGGACACCGCGGAGTGGACCAAGCCGCAGGGCAAGCGGGACCCACTCGCGCTGACCAAGCAGTTCACGGCCGTGCCGCGCGGCATCGCCCTGGTGATCGGCTGCAACACCTTCCCCACCTGGAACGGCTACCCGGGCCTCTTCGCCTCCCTGGCCACCGGAAACGCCGTGCTGGTCAAGCCGCACCCTCGCGCGGTGCTCCCTCTCGCACTCACCGTGCAGGTGGCCCGCGAGGTGCTCGCCGAAGCGGGCTTCGACCCGAACCTGGTGGCCCTGGCCGCCGAACGGCCGGGGGAGGGCATCGCCAAGACCCTCGCCGTACGCCCCGAAATCAAGATCATCGACTACACGGGCTCGACGGCGTTCGGCGACTGGCTCGAGACCAACGCCCGCCAGGCGCAGGTCTACACGGAGAAGGCCGGCGTCAACACGGTCGTCGTCGAGTCGACCGGCAACTACCAGGGCATGCTGGCCAACCTCGCCTTCTCCCTGTCCCTCTACAGCGGCCAGATGTGCACCACCCCGCAGAACCTGCTCATCCCGCGCGAGGGGATCAGCACGGACGCCGGCCACAAGACCTACGACGAGGTCGTGGCCGACCTTGCCGCCTCGGTGAGCGGCCTGCTGGGCGACGACGCACGCGCCAACGCGCTCCTGGGTGCCCTGGTCAACCCGGACGTGAAGGCCCGCCTGGAAGCGGCGTCCGATCTGGGCGAAGTCGCCCTGCCCGCACGGGAGATCACCAACCCCGATTTCCCCGGCGCCGTGGTCCGTACGCCGCTGATCGTGAAGCTCGACGGGGCCAAGCCGGACGACGAGGCGGCCTACATGAGCGAGTGCTTCGGCCCGGTCTCCTTCGCCGTGGCGGTCGACTCGGCGGCGGACGCGGTGGAGTTGCTGCGGCGCACGGTCCGCGACAAGGGAGCGATGACCGTCGGCGCGTACACGACGTCGGACGAGGTCGCCCAGGCGATCGAGGAGGCCTGCCTGGAGGAGTGCGCCCAGCTGTCCCTGAACCTCACGGGCGGCGTGTATGTCAACCAGACCGCCGCGTTCTCCGACTTCCACGGCTCGGGCGGCAACCCGGCGGCGAACTCGGCCCTGTGCGACGGGGCGTTCGTGGCGAACCGGTTCCGGGTGGTGGAGGTCCGGCGGGAGGCGTGACGAGAGTGGGTCGCGGGGATCACCCGCGCTGACCTGGGAGGGTCGCGACCCGTACGTGAACCGACGGTCGCGACCCTCAGCGCGACCCACTATTAGTCGCGCTTGATCACCAGGCTCCCTACTCGTCCCGCTTGATCACCACGCCCATCTCCCGCAGCACCCCGGCGATCTGCCGCGCCGACCCGTGCACACGCGCGCCCCCGATGGTGAGGAACAGGCCATCGATATCGGCGACATGGGCGACATCGGGCTCGGGCACCCGGGGCGCGGGTACGTCCTCCGGGTCCTTGAGGCGCCGTACGACATCGACGAACTTGATCGTCCCGCAGGGCCGGATGGGCCGACTGCCCCGGATACCGACCCGCTCCACCTCCGGGCACCGGTAGTACGGACCGAAGGGCGGCCCGCTGTCCTCCGCGCGCGTCGGGAAGCAGATCTCCATCTCACCGTGGCGGCAGCGGACAGTGCCGTCGGACAGCACGGTGATGTCCTGGTCGACGGCCTGACCGACGTCGGCGACGACGTGGACCTGCCGGCCGATGGCGTCGGCGAGGGTCTCGGCCATACGGGCCTGGTGGTGGCCGAGGTCGGCGTCGCCGCGGCGGATGGAGGGGAGGAGCTCTGCGGTGACCCAGCGCTGGAAGGGTTTGGCGGCGGGCTTACGAGACTTCATGATCAGCGTGTAGAGGCCCGCTTCACTGACCACGTTCAGTCGATCTGGATCGCGCGCGTACGCGGTCTGACCTGCGTGAAGTCCGACACCCTCAGTACTGCTTAGGGTCGCGACATCAAGGAGGACCGTTTGAGTGTCCTCAGGCTCCACCGACTTACGCGCCATGCTGGGATTGGTGAGACCGAGGATGTCGCAGAGGTCGGTGGTGGCGAACCACGGCGTCCCGTCGATCAGCACGACACGGACTGGCTGTCCAGTGTGCGGAAACGCGACACTGATGGCCGTTGGCCTGACCGCACCCTCTTCAGGCGCCATGCCCAGCGACTCCAGAAGGACCCCACGCACGGCATGAGCCACCTCGCTGGTACGCAAAAGCATGGCAAGCACGAACGCTGTGCGAACGGTGAACACTCCGAGGCCACGTCCGACCACCGTGCGATGTGGCATGTTCACCGCCTGGAACTCTTTCAACTCCTCTCCTTGCAGCTGCCGGTAGCCGTACCCGGCCAGCTCCCCCGCGTGCTTGCGGACGACGCGTCGCAGCACGACCGCGTCGACCTCGAAGTAGTCGGCCAGCATGGCGGCCGTCAGATGCTCGCCGTCGGGAAGCAGCGGCAGGCGCTTCACGTCGTCGAGTACGTCGGTCCGATCGGCAAGCGTGCCGCGGACGCTGCGCGAGTCCAGCAAGGACTCTTCGCTGTACATGGGTGTGGCCCTCCACAGGGCACAGGGGCCCTCCGGTGAGGGCCCTACGGGCATGACTGGGATGCCCCCTATGCACGCCCAGGGGCGAAGGCGGACCTCATCCCGGCCCCAGGAGCGGAGATCGGCTCACCCATGCCCACGTACTCACTCACCGGCCGCAGCCCACGCACCGGCAACATCCACCGAAAGCCCTCGACGCCACATACTCCAACTGTCTCCGCGCAACAGTTCCAACGAGACAGTCGTACGAACGTCACATTTTCCCTTCCGTGCCGCCGAGTGCCGGTCCGCTCGCGGACCAGTGGAAGAGGGTCATGGCCACGCTGGTCGCCAGGTTGTAGCTGGAGACCTGGGGGCGCATCGGCAGGGACACCAGATGGTCCGCCCGGGCGCGGACTTCGCCGGACAGCCCGCTCCGCTCGGAGCCGAAGGCGAGGACCGCGTTGTCCGGGATCTTCAGGCCGCGGATGTCCTCGCCCTCCGCGTCGAGCGCGAACAACGGCCCCGGCGGCAGATCGGCGACGTCCACGTGCTCCACCGCCGTGGCGAAGTGCAGCCCTGCGCCACCGCGGACGACCGTCGGATGCCAGGGGTCGAGGCTGCCCGTGGTCACCACACCCGTCGCGCCGAATCCGGCGGCGAGGCGGACGACCGCTCCGGCGTTGCCGAGGTTACGGGGGTTGTCGAGCACCACGACCGGCGCCGGCCGAGGCATAAGCGTCAGCGCCTCCAGGTTGGCGGTACGCGAGGGACGTACGGCCAGAGCGGCCACACCGGTGGGGTGGATGCGTGGGACGAGGCCCCGCAGCGTCTCGTCCGCGACCTCGACCAGCAGCGCACCGAGCGGATCCCGCAGGTCCGGGGCGAGGTCATCGGCCAGGCCGAGCACGGCCGCCCGGTCGCTGGTCAGGGCGACGGGGATCTGCGCGCCGAAGCGCACGGCGTGCTTGAGGGCGTGGAACCCGTCGAGCAGTACGGCTGTGTCGGCGAGCCCTCGCCAGATGCGCACCGCGTCCGTGGGCGAGGTCGCGGTGGCGGCTGGAACAGAGGGCTCGTTCATGCCGTGAAGCCTACGCGCGCGTGCTCCACGCTTTCCGGGTCCGGCTGCTCGCCCCGGCGCTGTCCCGGCAGCCGGCGTTCCCGCCTCGACCCGCGCCCGTGCGGAAACAGCGCTCCACGCGCGCGTGCCACCCATCCGCCCACGCGCCTGAGGAACGACGTCGGCAGGAAGACCGCATCGGCGGTGATCATCGCGAGCGAGAAGAACGGCAGGCCGAGCACGACGGCGATGACGGTGTGCTCGCACATCATGGCTGCCAGCAGGACGTTCTTGACGCGCCGGTTGAAGAGGGTGAACGGAAAGGCCACCTGGACCGCGACCGTCCCGTACGTCATCAGCATCACGAGGGTGCCGTGGGCGGCGAGCGCGTCGGAGAGGGCGGGCCAGGGCGAGAAGTACTCGAGCCGGAGCGGGTAGTAGACCGCGGTGCCGTCCTGCCAGCGGCTGCCCTGGACCTTGTACCAGCCCGCGGTGGCGTAGATCAGACAGGCCTCGGCCATGATCACGAGGAGGGCGGCGTTGTGGACGAGATTCGCGACGACGTCGAGGAGCAGACGCGGCTCTCCGCCCGGTGCGCGTCGCCCCACGGCCCACCACAGGCCGTGCACGGCCCACAGGCCCCAGAAGACCAGCAGCCAGCCCCAGCGGAGCTCGCCCATGAGCGTCACGACGCAGAGCGCGAGCCCGAGCACCCACCACAGGACCGGCCCGACCCTGTCGTGGCCCTCGTCCCGCAAACTCCCGGTTTCGTCGTCCCCGGAACGCGCGCCACGCGCGCGTGCCGCCTGCGAGCGCCGCAGCCGTCGCGCATCCAGCGACCAGACCTGCCCGCAGCGCGTGAGCACCAGATAGACCGACATGAGGTGAATGACGTTGTCGCCGCCGTCACCCATGAAAATGCTGCGGTTCTGCAGCGACAGCACCCCGACCATGAACAGCACGGACATGGTGCGGGTGCGCCAGCCGACCAGCAGCAGGGCACTGGAGAGCATCGCCAGCACGTAGACCGTCTCGAACCACAGCCCGCTGTCGGACCACATCAGCGCCGTGAAGGCGTGATTGCTCGCGGTGAGCTGCTGGGCCATGTCCCAGTCCCACGGGCCGTCGGGCCCGTACAGCTCACGGCGGTTCGGCAGCTCACGCAGAAGGAACAGCAGCCAGGTGGCGGAGAAGCCGATACGGATCACCGCGGTCTGGTACGGGCCGAGTGCGGTAGCCGTGACGCGCGCGACGCCGCGCGCGAGCGACGCGACCGGCCGCTCGAGGCGGTGGAGACGGTCGAATCGGTTGAAGCCGTCGAGACGGTTCACGGGGCGCTCACCTTCGTCTCCGTCCCCGTCCCCGTCTCCGTGTCCAGGCCCAGAGGCACGTCGTCCGGCGTCACCCGCCACCAGGGGAGCTCACGGAACAGGGGCCGGGTGTCGATCTTCTCGTCGCTCCAGTCGGGCGGCGCCACATTGGCCGTCCTCGAACGGACCTGTACGCGCTCGATGACAGCGCCCCGGCCGACGGGCTTCTCGCGGTCGAGACGCAGGACGACGATGCGGCGTATGTAGCGCTCTGAAAGATCACCACGCATGCCGGCCGGACGGTCCTCGGCGTCGTGCGAGGAGGCGTAGAAATCCCAGGCCCGGCGCAGTTCGTTCTGCTGGATGTGGCTCGGCAGCAGGTTGCCGTCGATGGCGGCTCCGTCCTGCGCGGACAGGTCGTACCAGTCGGTCGTCCGGACGGCTCCGTCCGCGGTACGGACCTCGGCCCGCGCCTGCACCGATATGTTCTGCTGCAGGGGATTGGGGGCGAAGAGTTTCCAGTTCTGCTCGAACTCTGGATATATCCAGTCGTTGATCGCCTGCCCGTGCTGCTTGGTGACGGTGTTCGCCGGAGCGACGTGCAGAAACACCATCGCGAGATGCACACACGCCGCGAGCGCGACTGTCCCGAGCGCCAGCGCGGCGACGATCTGGTAGCGGAACGAGAGCGCTGCTATTCCGGCCCGGGGCAGGCCGGGAGGTGGCGGCGGAGCTTCGAAAGGCGGAGGAGGCGGGGACGGCGGCTGAGCCGGGGCAGGTATGAGAGCGGCCTGTTCAGAGGAGGACGTGGCGGGCCGGGCGTCCCAGGCGCTCGAGCCCTTGTCGTACGCGTCCATTCCGCCCCGATCCCCGATTGCCGACTTTTCGCACCGGACGGTACCCAGGTCCGGCCGCCCGGCACAGCGGTCCGTGACGTTGTCCACAGGGTTGACACCTTACGGCGCCGAGCGATGCGGCTCCGGAAACCGCTTGCACCGTTCCCTTCTCATAGAACATGTTCTATCTTGACGCACCGTCAGATCCGTCACCCGGATCGATCGCCCAGCTCGACCGCCAGTGCCCGGGCCCACAATCGATCGCCGTATCGCGGGAGGACAGGCTGTGGACTTCACCTTCACCGAGGAACAGCAGGCGGCCGCAGAGGCGGCACAAGCGGTGTTCGCCGGAGTCACGCCGGACGCCGTACGCAGCCCTGCCCTCACCCCGGGCGCCGTCGCCGAGGACCTCGACCGGGCGCTGTGGGCCAGGCTCGCCGACACGGATCTGCTGAGCCTGCTCCTCGAACCCGAGTACGGCGGCGCCGGCCTCGACGCCATCGCCCTCTGCCTCGTACTGCGGGAATCCGCGAAGGTGCTCGCCCGTGTCCCGCTGCTGGAGAACAGCGCCGCGGCATACGCCGTACAGACCCACGGCGACGACGAACTGAAGCACGACATACTCCCGCGGGCCGCCCGCGGCGACCTCGTCCTGACCGTCGCCGCGGGCGGCCGTACCGGCCACGACCCGGCCGAACTCGCCGTCACCGCCGAGCGGGACGGCGACGCATGGGTGCTGGACGGCGTCCAGACAGCCGTTCCCTGGGCGCAGAACGCCGATCTCGTCCTCGTCCCCGGGCACACCGGCGAAGGGCGCACCGTTCTGGCGCTCGTCCCCCGCGGCCACGAAGGCACAGAGCTCGCCGAACAGGTCTCGACGAACGGCGAACGCCTCGGCGAACTGCGCCTGGACTCCGTACGCCTCCGCGCCCGCGACGTCATCGAAGCCGAAGGCGCCTGGGAGCGGCTACGAAACCTCCTCGCCACCGGCACCTGCGCGCTGGCGCTGGGCGTCGGCGAACGCGTGCTCGCCATGACCAGCGAATACACCGGCAAACGCGAGCAGTTCGGCTTCCCGATCGCCACCTTCCAGGCCGTCGCCGTGCAGGCCGCCGACCGCTACATCGACCTGCGCGCGATGGAGGCCACCCTCTGGCAGGCCGCCTGGCGGATCAGCACGTCCGCGGGCGGCGCGCTCCCGGCAGCGGGCGACGTGGCGGTCGCCAAGACCTGGGCTTCCGACGGCGTACGACGGGTCGTACAGACCGCCCAGCATCTGCACGGCGGCTTCGGCGCCGACACCGACTACCCGCTGCACCGCTACCACGCCTGGGCCAAACACCTCGAACTGTCACTCGGCCCGGCCGCGGCACACGAGGAAGCACTGGGCGACCTGCTCGCCGCCCACGCACTGGGCTGACCCGCCGCCGAACAGCCCGGCGGGCGACCTCGCTCCGGGCAGACGGCCTCCGCCCACAGACAGCGCAGAGCCCTAGAGCACGAAACCCGGCTGCCCCTTGGCGTCCACGACCGGACGACCGGAGGCAGCCCAGACCTGCATACCGCCGTCGACGTTCACCGCGTCGATGCCCTGCTGCACGAGGTACATCGTGACCTGCGCCGAACGCCCGCCGGACCGGCAGATCACATGAACCCTGCCGTCCTGCGGCGCCGCCTCGGCCAGCTCGCCGTACCGGGCCACGAACTCACTGATGGGGATGTGCAGCGCCCCCTCGGCGTGACCCGCCTCCCATTCGTCGTCCTCGCGGACATCCAGCAGGAAGTCCTCGGCCGACACCTCGCCGACCTCGACCGTGGGCACACCAGATCCGAATTGCATGACCCCGACGCTACCCGACCGAGCCTGACCTCTTCACGGCCGCACAGCGGGCAGCGCGACAAGCTGCTCCGGCGGCCGGCTGCTCAAGTGCTGCGCTGCCTCTAACCGGCCAGCAGCCCCGCCAGCTCCGCCTCGCGCTCCGCGACCTCTGCCAGCAGCTGCTCGGCGATCTCGTCCAGCAGCCGGTCCGGATCGTCAGGCGCCAGGCGCAGCATCGATCCGATCGCGCCCTCCTCGAGCTCGCGGGCGACCACAGTCAGCAGCTCCTTGCGCTGCGCCAGCCACTCGAGACGGGCATACAGCTCCTCGGCGGGGCTGGGCTGCCGTTCGGCGGGCACCGGCCCCGCGGCCCACTCCTCGGCCAGCTCCCTCAGCAACGCCTCGTCACCACGTGCATACGCGGCGTTGACCCGTGAGATGAACTCGTCACGCCGCTCTCTCTCCCGGTCATCGTCCGCCAGATCGGGATGCGCCTTGCGCGCCAGCTCGCGGTAGAGCTTGCGGGCCTCGTCGCTCGGGCGTACGCGCTGCGGCGGCCTGACCGACTGGTCCGTGAGCATCGCCACAGCCTCCGGGCGCAGCCCTTCCGAGTCCATCCAGTCGTGGAACAGCTCTTCGACCGCCGGCATCGGCATCACCCGTGCCCGCGCCTCGTGGGCCCGGCGCAGATCCTCGGGATCCCCGGTACGGGCCGCTCGGGCCTCGGCGATCTGCGCATCGAGCTCGTCGAGGCGTGCGTACATCGGACCGAGCTTCTGGTGGTGCAGCCGGGAGAAGTTCTCCACCTCGACCCGGAACGTCTCGACGGCGATCTCGTACTCGATCAGCGCCTGCTCAGCGTTGCGCACGGCCTGCTCGAGCCGCTCCTCGGGCCGCCGCCGCTCAGAACCCGACCGCTCACTTTCGGCAGCCCGCTCCCGCGGCTCCTGCACAGGCGGCTCGGTCTGGGGCGTCTCGGCTTCCGGGGTGGTCACCGGGCCAGCCTAGGCCACAGGTACGGGAGGGAGGCCAGGGCTCCGGAGGAAAGGGCAGGCAGGGGCCGGGACCGGCAGGTCACACGCCCCGGGGAGGGGGCCCCTCCCCCTCCCGCCCCGCCCCCTCAAACCCCGAATTCCGCCGCCATCCTCCCCGCCGTGACGGCAGTCACCAGCTCCGCGTGGTCCGCTTCCGTGCGGTCCGCGTAGGCCACCGCGAAGTGCGCGATCGCCTCGTCCAGCTCCTCGGTCTTGCCGCAGTATCCGGCTATCAGTCGTGGGTCGGCGCTGTGTGCGTGGGCGCGGGCCAGCAGAGCGCCGGTCATGCGGCCGTAGTCGTCCAGCTGGTCGGCGGCCAGTGCCGCGGGGTCCACGCTGCCCTTCCGGTTGCGGAACTGCCGTACCTGGAAAGGCCGCCCGTCGACCGTCGTCCATCCCAGGAGGATGTCGCTGACCACCTGCATCCGCTTCTGGCCGAGCACCACGCGGCGTCCCTCGTGGTTCTCCTCCGGCACCTTGAAGCCGGCGGCCGGCAGGTGCGGCAGCAGGGCGGACGGCCGGGCTTCCTTCACCTGCAGCACGAGGGGCTCGCCCCGGTGGTCGAGGAGCAGCACCACATACGAGCGGGTTCCGACGCTGCCGGTGCCGACCACCCGGAACGCCACGTCCTGGATCGCGTACCGCGCGAGCAGCGGCAGGCGGTCGGCGGACACGGTGCCCAGGTACTCGCCGAGGGAGGCAGCCACGGCGGCCGCCTCCGCGTCGGGTATGCGGCGCAGCACGGGAGGGGCGTCGACGAACCGGCGTCCGCCGTCGGTCGTGGGCTCGGTGGACTTGGCGGCGAACCGGCCGCTGGTGTTGTTCCGCGCTTTCTGGGAGACGCGCTCCAGCGTCCCGAGGAGGTCGTGCGCGTCCGTGTGGGAGACGAGTTCCTCGTCGGCGATGGCGTTCCACGCGTCGAGTACCGGAAGCTTCGCCAGCAGGCGCATCGTGCGCCGGTAGGCGCCCGCGGCGTCGAAGGCCGCTTTGCGGCAGGTGTCTTCGTCCGCTCCCGCCTCGCGGCCGGCGAGGACGAGCGATGTGGCGAGCCGCTTGACGTCCCACTCCCATGGTCCGTGCACGGTTTCGTCGAAGTCGTTCAGGTCGATGACGAGGCCGCCGCGCGCGTCCGCGTAGAGCCCGAAGTTGGCCGCGTGCGCATCGCCGCATATCTGTGCGCCGACGCCGGTGAGGGGCGTGCGTGCCAGGTCGTACGCCATGAGTCCGGCCGAACCGCGCAGGAAGGCGAAGGGAGTTGCGGCCATGCGTCCCACGCGTATGGGAGTGAGCTCGGGGAGCCTGCCGTGGTTGGACTCCTGGACGGCGGTCGGCGCGTCCGGTCGGCCGCCGTCGGCGGAGAACTCCGCGTGCGAGGACCGGGGCACACGCCCGCGCAGTGCCTTGCCCTCCTGCTTGGGCGATCCTTCCGCGGGCCATTCGGCGAATCCCCGCACACGCGGCAGCCGGGCCGCCCGGGGTCCGCCGCCTCCGCTCAGCCGGTGCGCTTCCGCTTCGTCGCGCTCCGTTTCGCCGTCGCGCTGGCCGGGAACGTCCGTGGCTTCCCTGGTGATCTCGGTCACGGCGACCGCCTCCCCCGTGTCTCGCCGCCTTGCGGACGAACATCAACTGGCCATGACCGTACCGCCGGTGACCGGAAGGCGTCAGAGCCTGTGGACAACTCCACAGTTGTGGAAAACTCCACGCCCCCACGGTGGCGTACATGACAACAGCGGTCTCAGCAGTGAATTACGTCACCGCCCGGTTCTCGCCGCACACCTCCCCTCGCCACCCCCTCAGCGAGCCGCCCCCGCCATAACGACATACGCATACACAGAGCGAGATGCAGCAGCAGGCGAGAGCGAGTGAAGCGAGTGAGACGGTCAGCACATGTGGGACACAACACAAGAAGCGGGTCCCCGCCAGGACTTTCGTCTCTGGCGGGGACCCGCTTCCTAGTGGTGCGCGAGGGGGGAGTTGAACCCCCACGCCCTTGCGGGCACTGGAACCTGAATCCAGCGCGTCTGCCTATTCCGCCACCCGCGCATTGGGTGTTGCCTTCCGGCCCCGCGTTTTCGCTGCGAGCGCCTTCCGACATGCAGAAGATTAGCACGCTGCGCAGGGTGGATTCACATCCGTATCCGCGAGCAGCCGACGGGAGGGGTCCGAGCACGCCCCTGAGGCCGCGGCGCCGCCTACGGCACCGGACCAGGCGGTCTCCGGGGGCTCCGTGGTCCCCGCGATCTCCATAAGCACCACGCACACACGCTCGCGGGCCCACACCGCTCCCGGCCCGCACGCACGCCCCGGCACAGGCGGACCGGAACGTCTCCCTCGCACGTCAACCGGCACGCTGCCCGGCACTCCCGGCCACCCCATTTGTTCCCCGGCGACCGGCCCGTCGTCCCGACACCCGCCGACACCCGCCCCGGCACCGGATCAGCACCGGCGTGGCACCGGATCTGCACCGCCTCGGCACCGCCGCTGCACGGCCCGGCATCCCCGCGGCTGCGGATCGGCAGCGGATCCGCATCGTCCGCGTACCAACCTCG
Organism: Streptomyces sp. NPDC002577; assembly: GCF_053594815.1. Lineage (NCBI taxonomy): Bacteria > Bacillati > Actinomycetota > Actinomycetes > Kitasatosporales > Streptomycetaceae > Streptomyces > Streptomyces sp. NPDC002577. The sequence continues at coordinate 130,432 of NZ_JBSFWK010000011.1, forward strand.
TACCGGTCCCGCTCCGGACCCCCGGCGGTGGCCGAGGTCCGGAGCCGGGTGCGGGACACTGTCCTCAGGCCCCCTCTACGATCCTTTGTCGGGAACGTTCGACGGAGAACTTCACCGAGCCGCAGTGGAGCGGTCCGGCAAGGCGTCCGGAGGGTTGCCGAGCACGAGCAGTTCAGGAACGACATGAGCAGTTCAGGAACGAGCAGTCAGAGCGGAGTTCAACGGGGAGCCCCGGCGTGAAGGGGAGCCCTGGCAGGAGTTCCAGGAGGAGGCCGCGCAGGTGCCCGGACGACGTCCGGCCGGTGTCCGGAAAGGGCCTTCGACGAGGTCCGGGAAGGATCCCGGCAGCTCCGCCAGGGCATGTTTTGTGAGGGTCGACACTCATGGTCCGGGCAGACAAGGGGAACCAGCCGATTTCCCGGCGCGTGGATACGATCTGTAAGCAGTACCAGGGCGACAACGAAGGAGGAGGTGCCCCATGGGAGTCCTGAAGAAGTTCGAGCAGCGTCTCGAGGGTCTGGTCAACGGCACCTTCGCCAAGGTGTTCAAGTCCGAGGTCCAGCCCGTCGAGATCGCAGGCGCGCTGCAGCGCGAGTGCGACAACAACGCGACGATCTGGAACCGTGAGCGGACGGTCGTCCCCAACGACTTCATCGTGGAGCTGAGCGCGCCCGACTACGAGCGCCTGAGCCCCTACGCGGGACAGCTCGGCGACGAGCTGGCCGGCATGGTCCGCGACTACGCGAAGCAGCAGCGCTACACCTTCATGGGGCCGATCAAGGTCCACCTGGAGAAGGCCGACGACCTCGACACCGGTCTGTACCGGGTGCGCAGCCGCACGCTCGCCTCCAGCAGCTCCCAGGCTCCCGGCCGCGCCCCTGCGGCGCCGCCGGCCCCCGGTGGCCGCGGCGCGCCCGCGGCGGGCGGCTACGGCTACCCGGGGCCCGCGAGTGGTTACCCGCCGCAGCCGGCCGGTGCTCCTCCCATGCCTTCCTCGCCGCCGCCCGGCGGCCGTCCGGCCCCGGCGTCCATGGGCCAGCGGCCCGCCGCCGGTCCGCTTCCGGGCGCCCAGGTGCGGCGCTGGATCGAGATCAACGGCACCCGCCATCAGATCTCCCGCCCGACGCTGGTGCTGGGCCGCAGCACCGACGCCGATGTGCGGATCGACGACCCCGGCGTCTCGCGCCGGCACTGTGAGATCCGGACCGGAACGCCCTCGACGATCCAGGATCTCGGGTCCACCAACGGAATCGTGGTGGACGGGCAGCACACCACCCGCGCTACGCTCCGCGACGGCTCGCGGATCGTCGTGGGCAGCACCACCATCATTTACCGGCAAGCCGAAGGGTGAAGCGGGGGCAATGTCAGAGCTGACCCTGACGGTCATGCGGCTGGGTTTCCTGGCCGTTCTGTGGCTGTTCGTGATCGTGGCCGTACAGGTCATCCGTAGCGACCTGTTCGGTACGCGCGTCACCCAGCGCGGGTCGCGCCGTGACAACGCACGGCCGCAAGCGGCCGCCCGCCAGGCCGCGCCGCCGCAGCAGCGCCAGCAGGGCGGTGGCGGCGGCCGCCAGCGCCGCAACGCCCCCACCAAGCTGGTCGTCACGGAGGGCACCCTCACCGGCACCACCGTCGCGCTGCAGGCCCAGACGATCACCCTGGGCCGCGCGCACGACTCGACGATCGTGCTGGACGACGACTACGCGTCCAGCAGGCATGCCAGGATCTACCCCGACCGTGACGGCCAGTGGATCGTCGAGGATCTCGGGTCCACCAACGGCACATATCTCGACCGGGCCCGGCTGACCACACCGACACCGATTCCGCTGGGCGCGCCGATCCGCATCGGCAAGACCGTCATCGAGCTGCGGAAGTAGTACGACAATGAGCGAGCGGAGCGAGCGAGCGGACGCGGTGGTCCTGCCACAGGACGCCGGCGTGCTCCCGAGCGGAGGGTGGGCACCGTGCGGATGTACCCGGAGCCGACGGGCGAGGTGCGCATGAGTCTGTCACTGCGCTTCGCCGCCGGATCGCACAAAGGCATGATCCGCGAGGGCAACGAGGACTCGGGCTACGCCGGTCCCCGTCTGCTCGCGATCGCCGACGGCATGGGAGGCCAGGCCGCCGGCGAGGTCGCCAGCTCCGAGGTGATCTCCACGCTCGTCACGCTCGACGACGACGTCCCGGGTTCGGACATCCTGACGTCGCTGGGCACGGCCGTGCAGCGGGCCAACGACCAGCTGCGGATGATGGTCGAGGAGGACCCCCAGCTCGAGGGCATGGGCACCACCCTGACCGCCCTGCTGTGGACCGGTCAGCGGCTCGGTCTCGTCCACGTCGGCGACTCGCGCGCGTATCTGCTGCGTGACGGCGTACTCACGCAGATCACACAGGACCACACCTGGGTGCAGCGGCTCGTCGACGAGGGCCGTATCACCGAGGAGGAGGCCACCACCCATCCGCAGCGCTCCCTGCTGATGCGCGCGCTGGGCAGCGGCGACCACGTCGAGCCGGACCTGTCGATCCGTGAGGTCCGCGCCGGCGACCGGTACCTGATCTGCTCGGACGGCCTGTCCGGGGTGGTCAGCCATCAGACGATGGAGGACACCCTCGCCAGCTACCAGGGCCCGCAGGAGACCGTGCAGGAGCTCATCCAGCTCGCGCTGCGCGGCGGTGGCCCGGACAACATCACGGTGATCATCGCCGACGTCCTCGACATCGACAGCGGCGACACCCTGGCCGCTCAGCTGTCCGACACCCCGGTGGTGGTCGGCGCGGTCGCGGAGAACCAGCACAACCAGCACCACCTGCACGACAACAGCGCCATGCAGACCCCCGCCGGCCGCGCGTCGGGCCTCGGCCGTCAGGCGCCCGGCCAGGGCGGCGGCGAGTTCGGCCCGCCCGGCAGCGGCGACATCACCGGGTACGTTCCCCAGCCCGGCTTCGGCGACTACTCGGACGACGACTTCGTCAAGCCGCGCAAAGGCCGCAGGTGGCTCAAGAGATCCTTCTACAGCGTGCTGGCGCTCGCCGTGATCGGCGGCGGCCTGTACGGCGGCTACCGCTGGACGCAGACGCAGTACTACGTCGGGCCCAACGACGAGCACGTCGCGCTGTACCGCGGCATCAGCCAGGACCTGGCCTGGGTCTCGCTGTCGAAGGTCGAGAAGGACCACCCCGACATCGAACTCAAGTACCTGCCGCCCTACCAGCGCAAGCAGGTCGAGGCGACCATCGCCGAGGGCAGCCTCGGCGACGCCCGCGACAAGGTCGAGGAGCTGGCCGTGCAGGCGTCCGCGTGCAAGAAGGACGCCGAGCGCCGCAAGGCCGACAGCGAGAACGCCAAGACCGGCGAGGGCCAGGCGGGTGGCACCACGGGAACCACCAGCACCACCGCCACCAAGACCTCGGTGGTGACGAAGGCCTCACCCTCGCCGAACCCTTCGGCGTCCTCGACCGACAAGTCCACGACCGCACCCACTCCGACACCCGGCCCCAGCCTCTCCGACGAGGAGCAGAAGCTGGTCTCGCTGTGCGGTAAGCAGTAAGCAGCCGTGAGGGGCCCTGTCACACCATGAGCACGAACACGTCGACGCACCACACGTCAACGATCGGCGCCATCGGCGCGCCCAGCCGCCGCAACACCGAGCTCGCACTGCTGGTGTTCGCCGTCGCCATCCCGGTGTTCGCCTACGCCAACGTCGGCCTGGCCATCAACGGCTCGGTGCCGACCGGGCTGATGGGCTACGGCATCGGTCTCGGCCTGCTCGCGGGCGTCGGACACCTGGTCGTCCGCAAGCTCGCGCCGTACGCCGATCCGCTGCTGCTGCCGCTGGCGACACTGCTGAACGGGCTCGGACTCGTCTTCATCTGGCGGCTCGACCAGTCGGAGCGGCTGCAGCAGCTCGCCAAGCGCCAGTTGGGCGTCTTCAGCCCGTCCGCGCCGAACCAGCTGATGTACTCCGCGGCGGGCATCGCGCTCTTCGTCATCGTGCTGTTCGTGCTCAAGGACCACCGCATCCTGCAGCGCTACACGTACATCTCGATGGTCGCCGCGATTGTGCTGCTGCTCCTGCCGCTCGTGCCGGGCCTGGGCGCGGACGTGTTCGGCGCCAAGATCTGGATCAGCGTCGGCGGCTTCTCCATCCAGCCCGGTGAGTTCGCGAAGATCATCATCGCGGTCTTCTTCTCCGGCTACCTGATGGTGAAACGGGACGCGCTGGCGCTCGCGAGCCGCCGCTTCATGGGCCTTTACCTGCCGCGCGGCCGCGACCTCGGCCCGATCATCACGATCTGGGCCGTCAGCCTGCTCATCCTGATCTTCGAGAACGACCTCGGTACGTCGCTGCTGTTCTTCGGCATGTTCGTGATCATGCTGTACGTCGCCACCGAGCGGACCAGCTGGATCGTCATCGGTCTGCTGATGTCCGCAGTGGGCGCCGTGGGCGTCGCCTCGTTCGCCAGCCACGTGCAGGCCCGCGTCGACGCCTGGCTCGACCCGTTCGCCTGCTACGACACCTCGGGCGCCTGCGAGCAGATCGGCCAGTCGGTCATGTCCTTCGGCTCCGGTGGTGTCCTCGGCACCGGCCTCGGCCAGGGCAATTCCGACCTCATCGGCTTCGCCGCCAACTCCGACTTCATCTTCGCCACCGTCGGCGAGGAACTCGGCCTGGCCGGCGTCATGGCGTTCCTGCTGCTGTACGCCCTGATCATCGAGCGGGGCGTACGCACCGCGCTGGCTGCCCGCGACCCCTTCGGCAAGCTGTTCGCGGTCGGTCTGTCCGGCGCCTTCGCCCTGCAGATCTTCGTCGTCGCAGGCGGCGTCATGGGGCTCATCCCGCTGACCGGTATGACCATGCCGTTCCTCGCGGCCGGTGGCTCCTCCGTCATCGCCAACTGGGCCCTGATCGGCATCCTGATCCGTATCAGCGACACCGCGCGGCGCCCGGCCCCGACCCCTGCCTCCAACCCCGACGCCGAGATGACCCAGGTGGTCCGCCCGTGAACAAGCCCCTGCGCCGGATCGCGATCTTCTGCGGTCTGCTCGTCCTCGCGCTGCTCATCCGGGACAACTGGCTGCAGTACGTCCAGGCCGACTCCCTGCAGTCCAACAAGAACAACCGCCGCGTCTCCATCGAGCGCTACGCCTCTCCGCGCGGCGACATCATCGTCGACGGCAAGTCCATCACCAACTCCGTCGCGACGACCGGGACGGACTTCAAGTACAAGCGGACGTACAAGGACGGGAAGATGTGGTCCCCCGTCACCGGCTACGCCTCCCAGCTCGTCGGCACCAGCCAGCTCGAAGGCATCGAGGACGGCATCCTCACCGGCAACGACGACCGGCTGTTCTTCCGCAACACCCTCGACATGCTCACGGGCAAGACGAAGGAGGGCGGCAACGTCGTCACCACCCTCAACGCCGCCGCTCAGAAGGCGGCCTTCGAGGGCCTGGGCAACAAGAAGGGCGCCGTCGCCGCCATCGACCCGTCCACCGGCGCGATCCTGGCGCTCGCCTCCACGCCGTCGTACGACCCCTCGGTCTTCGCGGGCCTCAACGACGGCGACAAGTTCGAGGCGCTGGACAAGGACAAGGACAAGCCGCTGCTCAACCGCGCCCTGCGCGAGACCTACCCCCCCGGCTCCACCTTCAAGGTCGTCACGGCCGCCGCGGCGCTGGAGAACGACAAGGTCACGGACATCGACGCCAAGACCGACTCCCCGGACCCGTGGCCGCTGCCGCTGTCCACGAACAACCTCACCAACGAGCACGGCGCCTGCGAGAACGCCTCGCTGCGCGTGGCTCTGCGGGACTCCTGCAACACCGTCTTCGGCAAGCTCTCCGACGAGGTCGGCAACAAGGCGATGATGGAGGAGGCCGAGAAGTTCGGCTTCAACGAGGAGCAGTTCGTCCCGGTCCGCGCCGTCGAGAGCGTCTACCCCGAGGACAACAGGCCGCAGAACGCCATGGCCGGCATCGGGCAGGCCTCCAACCGGGCCACGCCGCTGCAGATGGCCATGGTCGCCGCGGCCGTCGCCAACGACGGCGTCCTGATGCAGCCGTACATGGTCGACCAGCTGACCGCGCCGAACCTCGACGTGATCGAGAAGACCGAGCCGAAGAAGCTCAGCGAGCCGATGTCGAAGGAAAACGCGCAAAAGCTGCAGTCGATGATGGAGACCGTCGTCACGGAGGGCACGGGAACCAACGCGCAGATCCCCGGCGTTACCGTCGGCGGCAAGACCGGTACCGCGCAGCACGGCCTGAACAACAGCGAGAAGCCCTACGCCTGGTTCATCTCGTACGCGAAGACCAGCGAGGGTTCCCCGGTGGCCGTGGCCGTCGTCGTCGAGGACGGCAGCGCCGTACGGGAGAACATCACCGGTGGCGGTCTGGCCGCCCCCATCGCCAAGGCCGTGATGAAGGCAGTGATCGACAGCAAGGAGTGAAGCCGGTCACGTCACCTTCACAACGGTGCACGTTGCGATACCGGTCCTGTATCAGGTGACGTTCTCGGCCAGGTCATGGGCGGCGAGCCAGGTACGGTATGCCCGGACAGCACACCGCCGGACCACACGTGGGTGCGGTCGGGACCGACGGAGAGGGCTGGTAGGTAGCTATGGAAGAGCCGCGTCGCCTCGGCGGCCGGTACGAGCTGGGCCAGGTGCTCGGCCGTGGTGGCATGGCCGAGGTCTACCTCGCGCACGACACCCGGCTCGGCCGCACCGTGGCGGTGAAGACGCTGCGTGTCGACCTCGCGCGCGACCCGTCCTTCCAGGCCCGCTTCCGCCGGGAGGCCCAGTCGGCCGCCTCGCTCAACCACCCCGCGATCGTGGCGGTGTACGACACGGGCGAGGACTACGTCGACGGGGTCTCGATCCCGTACATCGTCATGGAGTACGTCGACGGGTCGACGCTGAGGGAGCTCCTGCACTCCGGGCGCAAGCTGCTGCCCGAGCGTGCCATGGAGATGACGATCGGCATCCTGCAGGCCCTCGAGTACTCGCACCGCAACGGCATCGTCCACCGCGACATCAAACCGGCCAACGTCATGCTGACGCGCACCGGCCAGGTCAAGGTGATGGACTTCGGCATCGCCCGTGCGATGGGTGATTCCGGAATGACGATGACGCAGACCGCCGCCGTCATCGGCACCGCCCAGTACCTCTCCCCGGAGCAGGCCAAGGGCGAGCAGGTCGACGCCCGCTCCGACCTGTACTCCACGGGCTGCCTGCTGTACGAGTTGCTGACGGTCCGGCCCCCGTTCGTGGGCGACTCGCCGGTCGCGGTCGCCTATCAGCACGTACGGGAAGAGGCGCAGCCGCCGAGCGTCTTCGACCCCGAGATCACGCCCGAGATGGACGCCATCGTCCTGCGGGCACTGGTCAAGGACCCCGACTACCGCTACCAGTCCGCCGACGAGATGCGCGCCGACATCGAGGCATGCCTCGACGGCCAGCCCGTCGCGGCCACCGCGGCCCTCGGCGCCGTCGGCTACGGCGGCCACCCGGACGACCAGCAGACGGCGATGCTGCGCCCGCAGCCCGGCGCCGGCCAGACGTCGATGATGCCGCCCGTCAACCCCGACGACGGCGGCTACGGCTACGGCTACGACGAGCGCCCGGACCGCCGCCGCCAGAAGAAGAACAACACCTCCACGATCCTGCTCGTCGTGGCCGGCCTGCTCGTGCTGGTCGGGGCGATCCTCATCGGGAAGTGGGCGTTCGGCAGCAACAACACCGGCAACGAAGCGTTCAAGGCCCCGAACTTCGTCGGTGAGACGCAGAGCGACGCCAAGAAGATGGCGGAGAACGTCGACCTGAAGCTGGACATCACGCAGAAGGAGTGCGAGAACCAGACGAAGGGGAAGGTCTGCAGCCAGGACCCGAAGGCGGGCACCGACGTCAACAAGAACGACACCATCTCGCTGGTCGTGTCCAAGGGCGCGCCCAAGGTGGCCGTACCCGACGTGGAGGGCCTGACGTTCGCGAAGGCCGAGGCGCAGCTCACCAAGAAGGGCTTCGAGGTCGAGAAGAAGACCGAGGAGTCCGACCAGAACGCGGGCGTCGTCATCGGCCAGGACCCCGCAGGTGACACCGAGGTGGAGCAGGGCAGCACCATCACGCTCACCGTCGCCAAGGCGAAGGAACAGACCACCGTCCCCGACGTGACCGGCAAGACCTGCGACGAGGCCGTGCAGCAGATGAAGGCCAGCGACCTCACGGGCAACTGCACCGAGGTCGAGAGCTCCACCGTCGAGGCGGGCAAGGTCATCCAGACGGTTCCTGCGGCGAACACCCCGGTCGACTCCGGCTCGTCGGTGACGATCCAGATCGCCAAGGCACCCGCTCAGCAGAACGTCACCGTGCCCGACGTGCGGGGCAAGACCCTCAAGGACGCCAAGAAGGCTCTCCAGGACGCGGGCCTGCAGGTCGGCTCGATCACCGGCTCCACGGACGACAACGCCACCGTGTTCACCCAGGACCCGGCAGGGGGCAGCCAGGCCGCCGCGAACACCCCGGTCAACATGTTCGCCGCCGACCAGGGCAATGGAGGCAACGGCAACGGGGGCGCCTTCGGAGGCCCCACAGGCACGGCAGCGCGCACCGAGGAGTACTGACCCTCCTCGGTACCGCCTGAACGCCCACACAGGGCACGTACGGACGCCGTCGGCTGACGCAACTCAGCCGGCGGCGTCCGCTTGTTTTCGACCTTCTCGACGCGGTTCACCCCACGCAGTGAGGGCGCCATTCAATCCGGTCACCTATGCGAAGTTCGACCACATCTTCATACACCCAGACTCGTTGAACGGGTGGGGTGGGGAAGCGGTCTCTGCCCTGACCGCATGGCCACATGGCCACATGGCCACAACACAGTGGAAGGGCAGGACGTGATCAACGGCACGGCTCTGCTGGAATCGAAGTCCCTGCGCAGCAGCGTGCTGGACCGCACGGACGTGCTCGACAGAGTGAAGGCACTGTCGCTGCTGCCGGACGGCATGCACGTGACGACGGCGATGGTCGCGGCTTACTTCGGCGTCACCGTCGAGGCCATCCGCGCCCTCGTACTCGACCACCGAGCAGAACTGGAGGCGAACGGCTATCGAGTTTTGACAGGTTCAGAACTGAGTTACTTCAAGCAACTCAGTGGGATCCAGTCACGCACACGTTCCATGGCTCTCTTCTCCCGACGAGCCGTCCTCAACGTCGCCATGCTTCTCCGAGACAGCGAAGTCGCACGTCAGGTGCGTACCTACCTGCTAGACATGGAGTACCTGGCCCGCACGCAGCCTGTGGATAACTCCGTCCACAGCCACTCCGATGCCCTCGACGACCGCATCGACCAACGCATCACCCACATCCTCGGCAAGACCGTCGTCCCCATGTTCAACGCCCTGATCGCCACCTCCAGCGAGCACCGCCGCGAACTCATCGCGCTCCGCGAGGACATCGAGAACGTCGAACGCAGGTTGTGCTGGCACCACCGACGGATCAGGAGCCTGGAAGGAGAAGCACCGACGGACCAGGTCAGAGCCTCCATCAATGCCATGACCTGGCAGGCGTTCGAGCGCCATGTCGCCGATCTGCTGCGCCGGGACGGTTGTACGGACGTCGTCGTACGACAAGCCCGCACCGACCGGGGTATCGACATCACCGCGCGCACAGCTGACGGACGCACCGTCGCCGTCCAGTGCAAGAACCGCACCGGCCACTGGTCCGTGCCGAGCGCCGACATGCAGAAGTTCGCCGGTGCAGCACGAGCCGTTGACCGCGTAGATGTCGCTCTGTTCGTCGCCACTTGCCAATTCAGCAGGGAAGCGCAAGCGATCGCAGATCTGAGCGGGGTCATCACAGTGAATCGTGACGAACTGGAGGCGTGGAGCGCCGAAGTGCGTCTCAAAGCGCTGCGATAGGCGCCACACACGCAAGGCCCGAAGCCGCAAAGGGTAGTTGCGGCTTCGGGCCTTCTCCATGCTAGGGGACTGAGCTCCTCGCAGGAGCTCAGTGGTTCAGCGCAGCTCAGCCGGCAGCGTCCGCTTGCTGTCGACCTTCTCGACGCGGACCAGCTTGCCCCACACGATGTAGCGGTATGTGGACGTGTACACGGGCGTGCACGTCGTCAGCGTGATGTAGTGGCCGGGCTTCTTCACGCCCGACTCCTTGGGGATCTGGCTCAGGACCTTCACGTTGAACTTCGAGGTCTCGGGGAGGATCGCGTACGCCTTGTACACGTACCACTTGTCCCTGGTCTCGAAGACGATCGCGTCGCCCTTCTTGATCTTGTCGATGTTGTGGAACTTGGCGCCGTGACCGTCGCGGTGCGCGGCCAGCGAGAAGTTGCCGTCGTCGCCGGTCTCCGGCAGCACCGCCTTCACGGGGTCCGTGTAGTAGCCGGCGACGCCGTCGTTCAGCACCTCCGTGGAGGTGCCCTTCTTGACGAGCACCTCGCCGTTCTTCATCGCCGGTACATGCAGGAAGCCGATGCCGTCCTTGGTGTCCAGGGCGCCAGGACCGGTGGCGGTCTGCTTCGACCAGGTGTCGCGCACCTTGTCGCCCTGCTTGTCCGCCGCACGGTCCGCGACGACGTTCGTCCACCACAGCGAGTAGACGACGAAGAGGCCGAGGACGAGGCCCGTGGTGATGAGGAGCTCGCCGAAGACGCTGACCGCTGTGGCGATGCGGCCCAGGCGCCGGCGTCGTGGTGCGGGCGCGGGCGCCCCGGTGCGCTCGTCGCGGTCGGTCGTGGCTACCACTGATCTGCCCCGTCTGTCTCAGGTGCTGGTGAAGGCAACTCGTGTGTGTGCTGCAGCGCATGCCTCGCCCGCACATCGCCGGGCTGCGCATGCCTCGCTGGTGGTACGTCGGCGACGGCCCCCTCGGCTACTCGACGAGCGCATCCGGCTTCCCCTTGCTGCGCGGCCGCACCTCGACCATCTTGCCCCAGACGATCATCCGGTAGGTACTGGTGAATTCGGGGGTGCAGGTGGTGAGGGTGATGTAGCGGCCCGGCTTGGTGAAGCCGGACCCCCTGGGGATCGGGTCGAGGACACTCGTGTTCTTCGGCGAGGTCACCGGGAGGATGCTCGTCATCTTGTAGACGTAGTAGGCGTCCTGGGTCTCGACGACGATCGGGTCCCCGGGCTTCAGGCGGTTGATGTAGCGGAACGGCTCGCCGTGGGTGTTGCGGTGCCCTGCGAGGCCGAAGTTGCCCGTCTTGGCGTCCGGCATCGCCGTCGGAACACTGTCCTTGCCGTAGTGGCCCACCATGCCGTGGTCGAGGACCTTCTGCTTGTCGATGCCCTCGGCGATCGGCACGACGACGTCCAGCTTGGGAATGTCCAGGATGGCAAAGCCCTTGCCCGGCTCGAACACCCCGGGGTTCCGCTTCCCCTTCGCCCAGTCGTCCTGCAGGGTGTGCGCCGCCTGGTCGGTCTGCTGATGGGCGCGGATGTTCGTCCACCACAGCTGGTACGTGACGAAGAGCAGCATCAGCACGCCGGTGGTGATGAACAGCTCGCCGATCGCGCGGCTGGCCAGCACGGCGGGGCTGGGCTTCCGGGCGCGCTCGGCGCGGCGCGCCTCGAGGCGGGTGAGGGGCTTGGAGGCCGCCTCTGCCGCCTCTTCCGGGGACTCCTCCTGGGAGGTGGTCCTGGAGGCCGCCGAATGCCGGCCGCCGCCCTGTCTGGCGGCGCGGCGGCGGGCTGCCCGGCCCTCTGTCGGAGGCACGGCGGATGCAGGTCCCGACGCGGAGCCGCTTACCGCCGAGGACACGGCCCGGCGCGTGTCCTCGGTCCGCAGCCCCACCGTCTCGTCGTCGAGGACCGGACGCGGGTGCGGGATGCGCAGGCCCACGGTCTCGGGGTCGGCACCCACGGGGACACCGCCGTCCGCCGGTAAGGCCGGTCCGGCGCCGGAATGCTCCTGCCGCTGCCCATACGGCTCGGCGACGTGCGGCTCGTGCCCGTACGCGGCCGCCTGTCCCTCGTACGGAAGCTGCCCCTCGTACGAGGACTGCCCCTCGTGCGAGGGCGGAGAGGGCGGCGCCTGCGGCCTGAACCAGGCGCTCGTGTGCTCCAGGGGGTTCAAGGGCTCCGAGGGCTCCAGCGGACCGTCTCCAGGGCCGTACCACCCCTGCGACTCGCCACGACGGGCATGCTGCCCCGGCAGCGGGTCGCTCAGCGGGTCGGCCAGCTGATCCACAGCCGCCTCGAACGCGTCCCCCTGGAAGGCGTCAGCGCCGCCGAACGCCTCGGCGCCCCCGTACGCGTACTCGTCATACTCGCCGTACGGGGCACCTTCGCGCTCGGGGCGCAGCGCGGTCACGCCGAAGCCCTGCCCACCACCGGGGCGAGCCCGGCCGATCTCTCGATCGCGCCCGGGTCGCCGCACTCCACCAGCCAGTTGGCGAGCATCCGGTGGCCGTGCTCCGTCAGCACGGACTCGGGGTGGAACTGCACGCCCTCCACCCGGTGTTCGCGATGGCGCAGGCCCATGATGATGCCGTCCTGCGTACGGGCCGTGACCTCCAACTCGTCCGGGACCGTGGCCGGCTCGGCGGCCAGCGAGTGGTAGCGCGTCGCGGTGAACGGCGAAGGCAGCCCGGCGAAGACCCCCTTGCCCTCGTGCTCGACGAGGGACGTCTTGCCGTGCAGCAACTCCGGAGCACGGTCCACGACCCCGCCGTACGCCACCGCCATCGACTGCAGGCCGAGGCAGACGCCGAAGACGGGCACATCGGTCGCGGCGCAGTGGCGCACCATGTCGATGCACACACCCGCCTGCTCGGGCGCCCCGGGACCGGGAGACAGCAGCACACCGTCGAAGCCGTCCTGCGCATGGGACGTGGCGACCTCGTCGTTACGCCGGACCTCGCACTCGGCGCCCAGCTGGTACAGGTACTGGACCAGGTTGAAGACGAAGCTGTCGTAGTTGTCGACGACGAGAATGCGTGCGCTCACTGGCCGTTCACCGTCACATCGTTGAAGGGAAGCAGAGGCTCGGCCCAGGGGAAGACGTACTGGAAGAGGACGTAGACCACAGCGAGGACCAGCACCAGCGAAATCAGTGCCCTCACCCATGCGTTTCCTGGCAGATGCCGCCAGATCCAGCCGTACATGCCGTCCCTTCCGTCGCACCACGGCACCAGACTCACGCCGTACGGGCACCAGCCTAACGGCGCAACGCCTTCGGTTTCCCGGCCTCCACAGGCTGAGTGGCGTCGAGATGGGCCCAGACGATCAATCGGTGGCTATGGCCCCACTCCGGCTCACACGTCGTCAGCGTGAGATAACGCCCCGGACCGTCGTATCCGGACTTCCGCGGCACGGGGTCGATCACGGCGATATCGCTGGGCACCGTCTTGTACGGCCTGGTGTCGATGCGGTACGTGAACCACGTCGTGCCGTCGGTCAGGACCACCGCGTCGCCGGGGCGCAGCTTCGGAAAGTCCTTGAAGGGATCGCCGTAGGTGCGGCGGTGGCCGGCGACGGCGAAGTTGCCCTTCTGACCGAGCTGCGCGGTGCCGGCGTAATGACCGAGGCCCTTTTTCAGGATGTCGGTCTCGGTGCCTTCGAGCACCGGCTTGTTCCACGTGAAACCAAGACGCGGAATGTACATCACGGCGAAGGGTTTGCCGTCCTTGTAGGGGGCGGGCTTCTTCGCCTCGGCGGGCGTGGGCTCATCACCGCTCTTTTCCGGGGTGACGCCGGTGCCCTTGCCCTCGCCGGCGCCTGTCGCCGTGGCGGAGGGGACAGAACCTTGAGCCCACTGGTTCTGCAACTGGTCGATCTGGTCTTCCATGGCACCGTCTGCCCGCACACCGGTCCAGAACAGCGTGTAGCAGACGAAGAGCACGATCAGTGCGCCGACGGTGATGCACAGTTCGCTGAACGTCCTGACCATCACTCGCAGCGACACCGCCGGCCTCCCGGGTGGTTACTCCACAGGCTTCGCGTAATGGAGATCCACTGTGCCCGAATAGCCGGGAAGAGTCACCGACCCGTCCTCCTCCACTTTCCACCCGAGCCCGTACGCGGTGACGTACAGCTTGTAGTTCTGGATCTCGGGGGAGGCCGCGAGGGCCGCCTGCAGCTTCTCCGGGTCGCCGACCGCGGTCACCTTGTACGGCGGGGAGTAGACGCGGCCCTGAAGGATCAGAGTGTTGCCGACGCAGCGCACGGCGCTGGTGGAGATCAACCGCTGGTCCATGACCTTGATGCCCTTGGCCCCGCCCTGCCACAACGCGTTGACCACGGCCTGCAGGTCCTGCTGGTGGATGACGAGGTCGTTGGGCTGGGGCTCCGGGTAGCCGGGGAGGGCGGTGGCGTTCGGCGGGGCGTCGTTGAGGGTGACGGAGACGGCCTGGCCACGGAGCTTCTTGGTACCGGCGTTCTCCTCCAGCGCCGCCAGCTTGGCATCCTCGGCCTTGGACCTGCCGTCGTCACGTTCGGCGAGCGACTCGACGTCATCCCGCAGCGCGCTGTTCGACTCGTCGAGCACACCGTTCCTGTCGCTGCGCTCCTGGATGAGATCGGAGAGCCTCAGCAACGAGGCGTCCGTACGGATATTGGTGCCCTTGGCCGTGTCGAAGCTGGTGAAGAAGATCAATCCGGCGAGAGCAAAGACGGCAATCGTGAGCAACCGCACAGGTCGCCAGCGTGATCCACGACCGGGACTGGATTGAGTCCCCGGGGAGTCGGCAGAATTGCTCAACGTACCCTTACTCCTTACGGCGCCATGGAAGCACTACGCTAACCGACGCCCTGGGGAGCGCTCAGATTCCCCTTGTACGCTGCCCCAGGGCCAGCCCAGTTCCCTGCGCGGCCACGCAGCGCATCGACAGGAGAGACCCTCGTGCCGAAGTCACGTATCCGCAAGAAGGCCGACTACACGCCGCCGCCGTCGAAGCAGGCGGCGAACATCAAGCTGACCAGCCGCGGCTGGGTGGCTCCGGTGATGCTGGCGCTGTTCCTGATCGGCCTCGCCTGGATCGTCGTCTTCTATGTGACCGACGGCTCGCTGCCGATCGACGCGCTCGGCAACTGGAACATCGTCGTGGGCTTCGGCTTCATCGCCGCGGGGTTCGGCGTCTCCACTCAGTGGAAGTAGCTCTGCTCGCAGGCTCTGCCCCCAGTTATCCACTGAGTTATCCACAGCTCTGTGCACAGTGGCGGGGACGTGGGGAAAAGGTCAGAAGATCTGTGGATAACCCACCGGTTTTGCTGCCGGTGTGACTGACCTACCACTGCTCGGATCCTTGTTCGCCCCTTGTCCTTCCTGCGAAAACCCAGGTCAGTGACAAGGGGCACACTCGTTCCCCACGGCATGCACAGGATCAGCCACACGCTGTGGACAACTAGGGCTCAAGTGAGCTGCGCCGTCCTCATCAGCACCATCACGAGTGAGATGGCGAGCACGACCGCACAGGTCGCGCTCTGGATCAGCGTCCGGCGCTCCCGCGGCGCGTGCACCATGGCGTAGCCCACGACGACCCCGCCGACGAGTCCGCCCACGTGGGCCTCCCACGCGATGTTGGCCCAGGTGAAGGTGAAGACCAGGTTGATCACCAGCAGTGTGATGACCGGCCGCATGTCGTAGTTCAGCCGCCGCATCAGAACGGCGGTCGCGCCGAACAGGCCGAAGATGGCTCCGGAGGCGCCGAGCGACGGCTGGTTCGGGGCGGCGAGGAGATAGGTCAGGGCGCTGCCCGCCAGCCCCGAGACCACATACAGAGTGATGTAGCGGGCGCGGCCGAGCGCGGCCTCCAGCGGCCCGCCGATCCACCAGAGGCTGAGCATGTTGAAGGCGATGTGGACGACGCCACCGTGCAGGAACATCGCTGTCACCAGCCGGTACCACTGTCCGTCCGCGACGCCTTCGAGCGATCCGAGTGCGGGGACGTAGGCGCGCCCGATCAGATCGAGGCTGTCCGTGAACCGGTCACCGATCGCGAGCTGTACGACGAAGACGGCGAGGTTGATCCCGATGAGGATCTTGGTGATCAGGCGTGGGTCGGCCGTCATCGTGCCGCCGGCGATGGTGCGCGGCTGATTCGCGATCGGGGCGTGACCCGTGCCGGAGCCTTCTCGTACGCAGTCGGGGCACTGGAATCCGACCGAGGCGTTGAGCATGCACTCGGGGCAGATGGGGCGCTCGCAGCGGGTGCAGCGAATGCCCGTCTCCCGGTCCGGATGCCGGTAGCAGCCGGGCAGGTTCTGGGCGTCCTGCGGGCCCTTCGGGTTGCCTGGCGCCTGGTCCATGGGGGATCCCCTCATTCTCCGTACACAACGCACCGCCCCGCCCATCCTTACGGACGGGCGGGGCGTTTGGTTCCCTGCGGTCCCTTGCGGGCGCCCGCGGAGTGCCCCGGGCTCAGCCCTGGCGGGTCTCCACAACGACCGACTCGATGACCACGTCGTTGACGGGCCGGTCGGTACGCGGGTTCGTCTGCGTGCCGGCGATGGCGTCCACGACCTTCTGGCTGGCCGTGTCGGTGACCTCGCCGAAGATGGTGTGCTTGCGGGTCAGCCAGGCGGTCGGCGAAACGGTGATGAAGAACTGCGAGCCGTTGGTGCCCGGACCGGCGTTGGCCATGGCCAGCAGGTAGGGCTTGTCGAAGGCGAGGTCCGGGTGGAACTCGTCCTCGAACTGGTAGCCAGGACCGCCGGTGCCGTTGCCCAGCGGGTCACCGCCCTGGATCATGAAGCCGCTGATCACCCGGTGGAAGACCGTACCGTCGTAGAGCTTGTCGGTGGACTTCTTGCCGGTCTGCGGGTGGACCCACTCCCGCTCGCCCTGGGCGAGCTCGACGAAGTTCTTGACCGTCTTCGGCGCGTGGTTCGGCAGCAGCCGCACCTCGATGTCGCCGTGGTTGGTCTTCAGGGTGGCGTAAAGCTGCTCAGCCACGATCTGCCTTCCGTTGTCCTTTGTGACCCTCCGATCCTCGCACGGATGGTCTCTGCCGTCTTCGTACGGATGGCCCGTGCGTCGCGGGGGCCTGGCAGTCTGCCGGACCGCACCTCTTTACCGGCGAAAAACCGCTGTACGGGAGCCGAAGGGGGCGCGTTGTGCCGGCATCCGTGGCATTGTCGTCGACAGGCCCCCTTGTATCCGTATTGCTCGTAGTTTCCCTGAGTCATCGCTGATGAGGCTGATGACCCGGATGCCCGCCCTCGCATGCCGCGGAGCTTTCCGGCAGGCATGATCCCGATAAGGGTGGAAAGGTGAAATACCTGTACGCCACCGAGGAGGAGGATCCCGTGACCCGCATCGAGAGCGTGCGCGCCGCGACCGGCTCGGCGAAGGACAGCGTGCTGCACGCCGCGGAAGTGGTGGCGCCCTACGCCGACACGGCCAAGGACCGGGCCGCGCACTACGCACACGAGGCTCGTGTACGCCTCGCACCGAAGGTGTCGCACGCCGCACAGCAAGCGGCGGAACAGGCCCGAGTCCAGTACGGCGCTTATGTTGCGCCGCGTCTGGAGCAGGCACGCACCCATGTGCCACCCAAGGTCGATCAGGCGGCTCATGAAGCAGCCGTCCTGACCCGCAGGGCAGCCCGCCAGGCCGCCGACTATTCGAAGCCGCGTATCGAGCAGGCCGTCGCCGCTGCTGGACCGGTCCGTGAGGAGGCGACCGCTCGCAGTGTGGCAGCGTTCGCCGCGCTGCGCGGTCAGGTTTCTCCGAAGGAGATCCAGAAGCTGGTCCGCAAGCATGAGCGCCGGGCGAAGGCCGGACGGTTCGCCAAGGGTCTCGCCGTGCTCGCCGCCCTTGCCAGCGGCGCCTTCGCCGCCTGGAAGTGGTGGGACAAGCAGGCCAACCCCGACTGGCTGGTCGAGCCGCCGGCTGCCACCGAGGTGTCTGAGAGCGGTGCGCTGAGCTCGGTCGACGGCAGCCAGCTGGATCCCGACGTTCAGGCGAAGCAGGCCGAGGCAGAGGCGGCCGAGCGCAAGAAGCGCGACTGAGCGCTGTCGACACTGGCGGGCGGGAGATCGAGCGGTCTCCCGCCCAACGGCGTTTCACGTGAAACGCCACGCGGTTGGACCTGTGCCGTCCCTCACATAGGGGCGCCTCGCATAGCGGCAGACGAGGGCGCATGAGGCCCGCCCTGCCGGCACATGGGCCGTCCTGTCGGCGCTTTGCCTGCGGTTTGCGCAAAGGACGGTCCTTGATTCCGCACAAAAGCCGCAGCAGAGGGCGCGGAAAAAGACCCGGCAGAAGATGCGGACGTCGTCGGCAGGCGCCGACGGGGAAGGACCGTGCAGAACGCAGAAGGCGACGCCGCCCGCGCTGTCCGCGGGCGGCGTCGCCTGTTCCGTGTGGAGCCTAGGGGAGTCGAACCCCTGACATCTGCCATGCAAAGACAGCGCTCTACCAACTGAGCTAAGGCCCCGAAAACGATGCACGCGCCGGATGAAACCGCCTCCGGCAGGCACCGGGGACCAGAGTACCGGGTTACCCCGGGGATCTCGCAAAAGGATTGGGGCTCCCGGTCCACGATCCCGCTTCGTAAGATGCTCGACGTGGTTCGCGGCAGCGAACCGCGCGGTACTTGGGGAAGCGATGGGGAGACGCAATGGACGCCGCACAGCAGGAAGCGACCGCAAGAGCACGGGAGCTGCAGCGGAACTGGTACGGGGAGCCGTTGGGGGCGCTCTTCCGTAAGCTGATCGACGACTTGGGCCTCAACCAGGCGCGGCTCGCGGGGGTGCTCGGTCTTTCCGCGCCCATGCTGTCCCAGCTGATGAGCGGCCAGCGCGCCAAGATCGGCAATCCGGCGGTGGTCCAGCGCGTGCAGCTGCTCCAGGAGCTGGCCGGTCAGGTCGCGGACGGCAGCGTGAGCGCCGCCGAGGCAGCCGAGCGCATGGACGAGATCAGGAAGAACCAGGGCGGTTCCGTGCTGAGCGCCAACAGCTCGCAGACGACGACCAGTTCGGGCGCGCCGACCGTCAAGCGTGTCGTCCGGGAGATCCAGTCCCTGCTGCGCTCGGTCGCCGCCGCCGGCGACATCATCGAGGCGGCGGACACACTCGCCCCGGCCCATCCGGAGCTGGCAGAGTTCCTGCGGGTGTACGGCGCCGGCCGCACGGCGGACGCCGTCGCCCACTACCAGTCGCATCAGAGCTGAGCCGGCGGCCGGGCCGCCGGAACCGCCGAACCGGGAGCTGGGCACGACGATGGGTGAGATCTTCGCCGGGCGGTACGAGCTGGCCGACCCGATCGGCCGCGGGGGAGTCGGGGCGGTCTGGCGCGCCTGGGACCATCGGCGGCGCCGCTATGTGGCCGCCAAGGTCCTGCAGCAGAGCGACGCACACACGCTGCTGCGCTTCGTACGCGAGCAGGCTCTGCGGATCGACCACCCCCACGTGCTCGCTCCCGTCAGCTGGGCCGCCGACGACGACAAGGTCCTGTTCACCATGGACCTGGTCGGCGGCGGCTCGCTGGCGCATCTGATCGGCGACTACGGCCCCCTGCCGCCGGGGTATGTCTGCACTCTGCTCGACCAGTTGCTGTCGGGGCTCGCCGCGGTGCACGCCGAGGGGGTCGTGCACCGCGACATCAAGCCCGCCAACATCCTGCTCGAGGCGACCGGGACGAAGCGGCCGCATCTGCGGTTGTCGGACTTCGGTATCTCGATGCGCAAGGGTGAGCCGCGGCTCACCGAGACGGACTTCGTGGTGGGGACGCCGGGCTACTTCGCGCCCGAGCAGATCATGGGCGCGGAACCCGACTTCTCCGCCGATCTGTATGCCGTCGGCCTGGTGGCCCTGTATCTGCTGCAGGGCGCCAAGCCGGACGCGAAGGCGCTCGTCGAGCGCTTCACGGCGCACGGCACGCCACGCGCGCCACAGGGCATCCCTGATCCCCTCTGGCAGGTCGTCGCGACTCTGCTGCAGCCGGATCCGCAGGCCCGGTTCCGTACGGCGACGGGGGCGCGCAAGGCGCTGGCCTCCGCCGCCGAGATGCTGCCCGAGCCCGGACCGGACGACGAGCTGGTCGAGGTCTTCGACCAACTCGGGCCGCTGCCGCCGGGATTCGGCCCCGACGGTCCTGTCACGAGGTCGCCTCGCCAGGGGCCGCCCGAGGCGCTCGCCCCCACCGAGGCTCCGGCCGCCGCCTACCCTTCGATGCCGCAGCATCCTTCGATGCCCCCGCAGCATCCTTCGACGCCAGGCCGCCCCTCGATGTCGGAGACGGGCAGCTTCCACCTCACTCCACCACCGCAGACGAGTCCGGCCGCACCGTCGAGCCCCTTGCCGGGCCCTTCAGCACAGCCGCCGGCTGCCGTCGATCCCTCGCAGGCTCCGACGGCCGCGGTCCATCCGGACACGGCGCCCACACGTCCGTACACGGCACAGGTGCCGGAGGCCCTTGCTCACGGATATCAGCCTCCACAACCGCTCCAGCCGGGCCCTGCGGATCTCCATGTCCCAGAGCCCGCCCCCGGAACGGCCCCAGCGATCGCTCCGGGCAGGCTGCCGTACGCGCCGCCCCAGCCCCCTGCCCGGCGCCCGGGCCCGCCCGCGAAGGTGACGATCCCCGTGCTGGCGGTCGCCCTGCTCTGCTTCGCCGTGGGCATCTGGGCGCTGACCCGGATCTGACCCAGATTTGACCCAGATCTGGGTCAGATCCGGCTCACGTCCGACGAATCGGATCCCACCGGGGCCGCCCGCCGTCGCGCGACCACCGTCCAGGCGCCGAGGAACAGCACCAGCGCGGCCCCCGTGCCGAGACTGCAGGCGGCGACCAGCTTCATGGTGTCGGAGCGTGCGGCATCGGCCTCCGTCTCCCCGCTCGCCGCCGCGTCCTGGTCCCGGTCCGTGACGCCGAAGGCGTCGGCGGGCTCAGGGGACCCGGCGTACTCGGGTCCGGCCTGCGCCGCTCCCCGTACCGTCACACGCAGCGTCACCCCGAAGTGCCCCTTGCCGAAATCCTTCGCGATCGCAGGGTTGAGGTGGACCACGAGGTAGTACCAGCCGGCGAACCGCATCCCGCTCGCCCTGTCGTCGCTGTCATAGCGGTTCTTGTAGGCGACCGGCGGCAGCGGGTCCAGGGCTTCCGATTTCTGCTCGCCGTCGTATCCGGTGCTGGTGTCGACGACGAAGCCGCGCACCGGGTTGTACAGGGCCGTCACCAGGGCGTTGCCCGTATATCCGTTGCCTGCGGGCGCGTTGCCCAGCTCGGCGGTGACGAAGAGCTGCTGCCCCCAGTCCACGGGCACACGGTAGAAGAGCGTCTCCCCCGCCTCCATGTCGTCCAGCCACACGCCCTGCGTCAGTCCACGCGCCTCACTGAACCCGGCTCCCCCCTTGCGCCTCTTCGCATCGCCGTCGAGCGGCCGGGGCGACGCGGAGTCCCAGACCTCCGGCGGCACCGTCGAACCGCCCTGCTGCAGAGCGGGCTCGGACACGTACTGCAGCTCCAGGTCCCAGTCCTGCGGGCTCGACTGGCCGGTGCGCTCGACGACCACGTAGTACGTGCCGGACTCCTGGCAGTACGACTCGGTGGGCCCGATGGTCCGCGAGGCCAGGGCGGCGATGGGCCGCGGGCTCTCGGCCGCACCGAAGTGCTCCTCGCTGTACGAGCACGTGTGGCCGTTGCCGTCCTGCACGGTGACCTTGATGCCGTCCGCGTACATGACCTGCTCCGTCGGATCCGGTACGACGGTGACGGAGACGTAGGCGTTGGACGTGGCGTCGAGTCGGAGGCGGTAGTACACCTTGCCGTCGTCGCGCGGGAGGGAACTCCGGTACGTCGCGCCGGGGTTCAGCCTCTCGGCGTCCGTGTTGCTCGTGGCGCCCGCGACGTTCGTCGCATCGTCATCGAAGGCATACGTGCGCGGAGTGCCGGTAGCCGCAGAGGCGGACGGCACGGGGAGTACGGCCGATACGCAGAGCGAGCCCAGGACACCCAGCGCAGCTCCCGCAGCGGACCACGATCTGCGGTGGTACCGGCTCACCATCATCACGCGCCACCCCTCGTCACTTCATCGCAATTTGCAGCAGCAAGCAAAAGATTCACTTAAGTGAAGCGGATCGGCCGAACCTGGCAGCACAAAGCCCCGGTCACCATGCGACCGGGGCCCGTGAAGAGACTGCCAGGGATACTCACGAACCCGTGGGCACGGAGTCAGTCGCCTCCGTCCACAGATCCTGCTCGGCGCGATCCGCCTGGATCTGGCGGTACACGAGGAGTCCGCCGATGGCGGCCAGTGCGACCAGGAGAAGCTTCTTCACCGCGCGACCTCGTCTTTCCTTGACGTAGGGGACCTCTGGCGCCCGACTATACACACCGACCGATATCGATCGGTGACCTGCGTCGGCCCTCAACTGCCGCCCGGAATCCAGCAGTCGACCGGACGCCGGTGCCGCCGGTCACCCCTTACATTCTGGGACTTTCATCCCTATCGGGACTTTTCATTCTATCTGCGCCCATCCGGGTGGTGTTCATCGGAAGATCGATGCGCCATGGGCGTCGGTCCACCACTCTCCGCCCGTCATACACATCATGAGGAAAGTACGCAAATCGCCCGAGCCATTTGGGAGAGATCATGGCCGCCAACAAGGTCATCAAGCTGTGGACCGTCCTCCTTTCCGCCGTCCTCGCGGTGCTCGCCGCACTCGGTTTCACCACGCCGGCCACCGCGGCCCCCGCCGTACAGCAGCCGTCGGAATCCTGCAACGGCACGGCGGACGCGACGGTACCGGCGCCCCGCGCGGCCCACTGGAGGCCGCCCTACGCCAGGTCCCTGCCGCCCACGATGAAGCAGCGCATCCACGCCGAGGCCCACGGCTCCTCGCCCACCTGCCGCCGCCTGCCGCGCCTCGACGACGCCACGACAGCCGCAGCGGACGGAGCCAGAGCGGATGTGGCGGAAGTCCCCGCCCTGTGAAGCCCCACGCAGGCACGACCGGATCACAGGACACTTCGGCAGTACAGGCACCATCGCAGTACACGCACCACAGCGGTCCCGTAAGAACTGAAACGCTCTACCAGCAGAGCCCCGGCGTGATGCTCGATCTCCGCCGGTTCCCCGCCGTGCGCCCAAGCCTCGTAGAACGCGACGAAGCAGAACCCGTCCCGCGGTCCGAGGCGGAGGCAGAGGCAGAGACAAAGGCCCGAAGTAAAGGCCACACAGCAGACGACAAGAGGACGCGGACGACAGGACGACGAACGTCAAAGACCCCCAGTCGGGATCGACTGAGGGTCTTATCGGTGGTGGGGCTAACAGGACTTGAACCTGTGGCCTCTTCCTTATCAGGGAAGCGCTCTAACCGTCTGAGCTATAGCCCCGTCGCGCTGCGCGCTGACCTCTGAAGATTAGCGCACGACGCGGCCAGTCCCAAAATCGGTAATCGGGAGGCCTTACTCGTCCTCGGCGAGGGTCAGCTCGACACCGCCCACGAAGCCCGCGGAGAGGTTGTAGATGAAGGCGCCGAGCGTCGCCAGCGCCGTGGCGAGGACGACGTCGATCACCGCGATGATCGACGTGAACATCAGGACGTTCGGCAGCGACAGGAACGACTGCAGGTCGAAGCCGTTGGACTCGTTCGAGCCCGTCGCCTCGGCGATCGTGCCGCCCACCGTGGAGAAGACGCCCATGGCGTCCATGACCATCCACAGCATGGCTGCAGCAACGATTGTGCAGACCCCCAGCGCGATGGAGAGCATGAAGCTCACCTTCATCACCGACCACGGGTCGGCCTTGGCCACCCGCAACCGTGCCTTGCGCGTACGCGGCATCGTCCGCGCCCCCGTACGCGCCCTGCGGGCGGTCTCGGAGGCCGGCGCGGGCGCCTGGTACGCCTGCGGCGGATGGTACGGCTGAGCAGGCTGCTGGTTGGGCTGGTGGGACTGCTGGGCCTGCTGAGCTTGTCGGGGTCCCTGCTCCCCCGGCAGAGGGCCCGCCTGGCCGCCGGCCTGGGGCTGGCCTGCCGCCCCGTCCGGGCCGGGCGCGTACCCGTCGTACTGCTGAGTCCCCGGTCCTCGGGTATCCGTCACAGTTCCCCCCTGGGATCCATGAGAGTCATGAGAGTCTGCCGAGTCGGTGGCGGGGCCACGAACGCCGTCCGCTCCGGTTCCGTCGGTTCCGGCGCCCGTGGCTCCGCTCACGCTGGCTCACTCCTCGTGCTACTCGGCCGTGGACTCCGTGCCCTCGTCCGTGCCGACTGCGGTCGCGTCACCGTCCGATTCACCGACGGCATCCTCGCCGTCGACCTCCTCGGCCTCACGACCTGCCTCGGCGTTACGTGCGATGCCGACCACGGCATCGCGCTTGCCCAGGTTGATCAGTTGGACGCCCATGGTGTCACGGCCCGTCTCCCTGATCTCATTGACTCGCGTACGAATCACGCCGCCGCCCAGCGTGATGGCGAGGATCTCGTCGCCCTCCTCGACCACCAGCGCTCCGACGAGCGACCCGCGATCCTCCACGATCTTGGCGGCCTTGATACCGAGGCCACCGCGGCCCTGGACGCGGTACTCGTCGACGTCGGTCCGCTTCGCGTACCCGCCGTCGGTGGCAGTGAACACGAACGTACCGGGACGGACAACATTCATCGAGAGCAGTTCGTCGCCCCCGCGGAAGCTCATGCCCTTCACGCCCGACGTCGCGCGGCCCATCGGG
Source organism: Streptomyces sp. NPDC002577 (assembly GCF_053594815.1). Taxonomy (NCBI): domain Bacteria; kingdom Bacillati; phylum Actinomycetota; class Actinomycetes; order Kitasatosporales; family Streptomycetaceae; genus Streptomyces; species Streptomyces sp. NPDC002577. The sequence goes on from NZ_JBSFWK010000011.1 coordinate 155,057, forward strand.
CGCAGCGTCTCGTCCGTTGCGGTGAACCGGATCGACTGAGCCTTCTTGCTGATGAGCAGAAGATCGTCGTCGGCCGACACCAGTTCGGCGCCGATGAGCTCGTCGTCCGAACCGTCCTCGTGCTCACGCAGGTTGATGGCGATCACACCGCCCGAGCGCGGGGAGTCGTAGTCCTTGAGTGCGGTCTTCTTGACGAGACCGGCCTTGGTGGCGAGGACCAGGTAGGGCGCCGCCTCGTAGTCCCGGATGGCGAGGATCTGCGCGATCGTCTCGTCCGGCTGGAAGGCGAGCAGGTTCGCCACGTGCTGCCCGCGCGCGTCGCGTCCGGCGTCCGGCAGTTCGTACGCCTTGGCCCGGTAGACGCGGCCCTTGTTCGTGAAGAACAGCAGCCAGTGATGCGTCGTCGACACGAAGAAGTGGTCGACGATGTCGTCTTCCTTGAGCTTCGTGCCGCGGACGCCCTTGCCGCCGCGCTTCTGCGCGCGGTAGTCGTCGGTCTTGGTGCGCTTGACGTAGCCGCCGCGGCTGACCGTGACGACGATGTCCTCCTCGGCGATCAGGTCCTCGATGGACATGTCGCCGTCGAAGGGGATCAGCTTGGAGCGCCGGTCGTCGCCGTACTTCTCGACGATCGCGGTGAGTTCCTCGCTGACGATGCCGCGCTGGCGGACCGGCGACGCGAGGATCGCGTTGTACTCGTTGATCTTCGCCTGGAGTTCGTCGTGCTCCTGCAGGAGCTTCTGGCGCTCCAGGGCAGCCAGCCGGCGAAGCTGCATCTCGAGGATGGCGTTGGCCTGGATCTCGTCGATCTCCAGCAGGCCCATCAGGCCCTCGCGTGCGGTCTCGACGGTGTCGCTGGCCCGGATGAGGGCGATGACCTCGTCGATCGCGTCGAGCGCCTTGAGCAGACCGCGCAGGATGTGGGCGCGCTCCTCGGCCTTGCGCAGCCGGAACTTCGTACGGCGGACGATGACCTCGATCTGGTGCGTCACCCAGTGGCGGATGAACGCGTCCAGCGAGAGCGTCCGCGGCACGCCGTCGACGAGCGCCAGCATGTTGGCGCCGAAGTTCGTCTGCAGGTCGGTGTGCTTGTAGAGGTTGTTCAGGACGACCTTGGCGACCGCGTCGCGCTTCAGCACGATGACCAGGCGCTGGCCCGTGCGGGAGCTCGTCTCGTCGCGGACGTCGGCGATGCCGCCGATCTTGCCGTCCTTGACGAGGTCGGCGATCTTCTGCGCGAGGTTGTCCGGGTTGACCTGGTACGGGAGTTCGGTGACCACCAGGCACTGGCGGTTCTGGATCTCCTCGACCTCGACGACCGCGCGCATCGTGATGGAGCCGCGGCCCGTGCGGTAGGCCTCCTCGATGCCCTTGCGGCCGACCACGAGGGCGCCGGTCGGGAAGTCGGGGCCCTTGATCCGCTCGATGAGGGCGTCCAGGAGCTCCTCGTGCGAGGCCTCCGGGTTCTCCAGGTACCACTGGGCGCCGGCCGCGACCTCGCGCAGGTTGTGCGGCGGGATGTTGGTGGCCATGCCGACCGCGATACCGGCGGAGCCGTTGATCAGCAGGTTCGGGAAGCGGGACGGCAGGACGGTCGGCTCCTGGGAGCGGCCGTCGTAGTTGTCCGTGAAGTCGACGGTGTCCTCGTCGATGTCGCGGACCATCTCCATGGACAGCGGCGCCATCTTGCACTCGGTATAGCGCATGGCGGCGGCGGGGTCGTTGCCCGGGGAGCCGAAGTTGCCGTTGGAGTCCACCAGCGGCATGCGCATCGACCACGGCTGCGCGAGGCGGACCAGCGCGTCGTAGATCGAGGAGTCGCCGTGCGGGTGGTAGTTGCCCATGACGTCGCCGACGACGCGGGCGCACTTGTAGAAGCCGCGCTCGGGCCGGTATCCGCCGTCGTACATGGCGTACAGCACACGGCGGTGGACGGGCTTGAGGCCGTCCCGTACGTCGGGCAGCGCGCGCGACACGATGACGGACATCGCGTAGTCGAGATACGAGCGCTGCATCTCGGTCTCGAGTCCGACGGGCTCGACGCGGAGCGTCAGGCCCTCGTCCTCGGGGATGCTCGGAGTGTTCTCGTCGGCCATTGCTGGTGAAGATCCTTCCTGGTGCGGTCAGCGGTGACCGACTCAGATGTCGAGGAAGCGGACGTCCTTGGCGTTGCGCTGGATGAACTGGCGGCGCGCCTCGACGTCCTCACCCATCAGGACCGAGAACAGGTCGTCGGCCTGGGCGGCGTCGTCGAGGGTGACCTGGCCGAGAACGCGGTGCTCCTGGTCCATCGTCGTGATGCGCAGCTCCTCGGCGTTCATCTCGCCGAGGCCCTTGAAGCGCTGGACCGAGTCGTCCTTGATGCGCTTGCCGTTCTGCCGGCCGAGTTCGATCAGCGCGTCGCGCTCGCGGTCCGAGTACGCGTACTCGAAGTCGTCCCGGCCCCACTTGATCTTGTACAGCGGGGGGCGCGACAGGAACACGTGGCCTGCCTCGACCAGCGGGCGCATGAAGCGGAACAGGAAGGTCAGCAGCAGGGTGTTGATGTGCTGGCCGTCGACGTCGGCGTCCGCCATCAAGATGATCTTGTGATAGCGGAGCTTCTCGATGTCGAAGTCCTCGTGGACTCCGGTGCCGAAGGCGGAGATCAGCGCCTGGATCTCCTGGTTCTGCAGGATCTTGTCGATCCGCGCCTTCTCGACGTTCAGGATCTTGCCTCGGATGGGCAGGATGGCCTGGACCTCGGGGTTGCGGCCGGACTTGGCCGAGCCGCCTGCGGAGTCACCCTCGACGATGAAGATCTCGCACTTGGTGGGGTCGTTCGACTGGCAGTCGGAGAGCTTGCCCGGCAGGGACGCCGACTCCAGAAGGCCCTTGCGGCGCGTGAGGTCCCGGGCTTTGCGGGCCGCCACGCGCGCGGTGGCCGCCTGGATGCCCTTGCGGACGATGTCCGCGGCCTCGTTCGGGTTGCGGTCCAGCCAGTCGTTGAGGTGCTCGTAGACCGCCTTCTGCACGAAGGTCTTCGCCTCCGTGTTGCCCAACTTGGTCTTCGTCTGGCCCTCGAACTGCGGCTCGCTGAGCTTGACCGAGATGATCGCGGTCAGACCCTCGCGGATGTCGTCGCCCGTGAGGTTGTCGTCCTTCTCGCGCAGCAGCTTCTTGTCGCGCGCGTACTTGTTGATGAGGCTCGTGAGGGCCGCGCGGAAGCCCTCTTCGTGCGTACCGCCCTCGTGGGTGTGGATGATGTTGGCGAAGGAGTACACGCCCTCGCTGTAGCCGCTGTTCCACTGCATCGCGACCTCGAGGGACAGGCTCTTGTCCTTGTCCTCGGCCTCGAGGTCGATCACCGTCTGGTGCACCACGTCTCCCTTGCGGGAGTTGAGGTACTTCACGAAGTCGACGATGCCGCCCTCGTAGTGGTACGTGACGGTCTTGACCTCGGCCTTCTCGTCGGCGCCCGCCTCGTCCGCACCGGAGGTGGCCTTCGCCGACTCGCGCTCGTCGGTGAGTTTGATCGTCAAACCCTTGTTGAGGAACGCCATCTCCTGGAAACGCCGCGACAGCGTCTCGAAGGAGTACTCCGTGGTCTCGAAGATGTCGCCGTCGGCCCAGAAGGTGACCGACGTGCCGGTCTCTTCGGTGGCCTCGTGCTGGGCCAGCGGCGCCGTAGGGACGCCCAGCTTGTAGTCCTGCGTCCAGCGGTGGCCGTCGGTCCTGACCTCGACGGCGACCTTCGAGGACAGCGCGTTCACGACGGAGACGCCCACGCCGTGCAGACCACCGGAGACCGCGTAGCCGCCGCCGCCGAACTTGCCGCCCGCGTGCAGGACGGTCAGCACGACCTCGATGGCCGGCTTGCCCTCGGAGGGGACGATGCCGACCGGGATGCCTCGGCCGTTGTCGACGACGCGGACGCCGCCGTCGGCGAGGATCGTCACGTCGATCGTGTCTGCGTGCCCGGCCAGGGCCTCGTCGACGGAGTTGTCGACGACCTCGTACACAAGATGGTGCAGGCCTCGCTCACCGGTCGAGCCGATGTACATGCCGGGGCGCTTGCGGACCGCGTCCAGACCCTCGAGGACGGTGATGGCGCTGGCGTCGTACGACGAGCCTGCGGCGCCCGGCGACCCGTTGGGGCCCCCGGCGGGCAGCTCGCCGGACGCGCCGGCGGCAGTGGACGGAATGTTCTCGTTGGGGTTGCCGGAATCGGCCACGAAGCGCCCTTTCTGGCACAGCACAAGCCAAGCTCCCGGTGGCGGCCGGAGCGGCTGCGGCGTGATGCGGTGGTAAGCCTTGTTCAGCTCTTGCTCAGCTTTGCCCGTTCGGTCCCCGCGAGCGGGGCGGGATTGTCACCCAGTCTACCGGTAGCGCCGACAGTGATGGGGGTTTGCCGGTACCTGAGTCCGCATGTGCCGCCCTGAACCGGTCTCGGCCGACTCCCCATATACGGAGCAGGGCTCCAAGAGGCTCACAGCGGCACTCAGCGCTTCGAGGTGTCAACCCCCCGCTACCGTCCGGGCGAGGTCAGCCGTATGTGTCGCCGGGGCCCGTGCTGCCCGGGGCGCGCAAGGGGCCGAAGCGCCTGGTGGGACCGCCGGGGCCCTGGACCTTGATGAGCTTCACGGTGCCGTGGCCGAGGTCCTCGTTGAGGCGCGCCACCAGCTGCGGAGCCAGCAGCCGCAGCTGCGTCGCCCAGGCCGTGGAGTCGCAGACGACCGTCAGGACGCGCTCGTCCTCGTCGTACCGCTGGGGCACGCAGTGCCTGGCCAGGTCCGCGCCGACGATCTGGGGCCAGCGGCCCATGACACCGCCGACGGCGGCCGGGGTCTCCCAGCCGCGCTCGGTGATCAGCCGGTTGATGGCGGCGCCCAGCGCCATGGGGTCGCGGCCGTCGGCGCGCGCGCCGGAGCGCAGGCCGCCTTTTCTGGCCTGTTTCTTCTGCTGTGCGGCGGCGCCACGCGCGCGTGCCTGCTCCTTCGCCGCGCGCAGGGCAACGCGGGCGAGGTCCACGCCGCTGGGTTCGGGCACTTTCGCTCCGGGCTCCGCGGGCCGCCCGTCATCGGGGGCCCCGGCCGCACCACCGGATGTGATATCACTCATACCCGCTCCACGGTGCCCTCGGACACCACATAGCGTGCGCCGGTCAGTACGTGGGGTACGTCGTCGTCGACCGCGGCCGTGACGAGCACCTGCTCGCCCGGGGCGACGAGCTCCGCGAGCCGGTCCCGGCGTCTGGCGTCCAGCTCGGCGAACACGTCGTCGAGGACGAGCACCGGCTCGGCGCCCTCGGCCCGCAGCAGGTCGTACGAGGCGAGGCGCAGGGCCAGCGCGAACGACCACGATTCCCCGTGGCTCGCGTATCCCTTCGCGGGCAGCTGGCCGAGTTTGAGCAGCAGATCATCCCGGTGCGGGCCCACCAGGGTCACGCCCCGCTCGATCTCCTGTTTGCGCACCTCGCCGAGCGCGGCCATCAGCTGTTCGTACAGCTCTTCGCGCGTGTGGCCCTCACCGGGCGCGGACGGCTTGTACTCCAGCGCGACCGGACCGCCGCCGGGCGCCAGCTGCTCGTACGCCTTGTCGGCCAGCGGCTGCAGCATCGCTATGAGGTCGAGCCGCTGGGCGAGGAGCTCTGCGCCCGCGCGAGCGAGGTGCTGGTCCCATACGTCGAGTGTGGAGAGGTCCAGGGAGCGGCCGCCGTGCCGGCGGGCGAGCGCGGCCGTCTTGAGGAGGGTGTTGCGCTGCTTGAGGACGCGGTCATAGTCGGAGCGCACCCCGGCCATGCGCGGGGCGCGCGCGGTGATCAGCTCGTCGAGGAAGCGCCGGCGCTCTCCGGGGTCGCCCTTGACGAGCGCCAGGTCCTCGGGGGCGAACAGCACGGTACGCACGATGCCAAGCACATCACGGGGTCTGACCTGCGAGGATCTGTTGATCCTGGCGCGGTTGGCCTTGCCGGGGTTGAGCTCGAGCTCGACGAGCTGCTGCCGCTCTCCCTGCCGTACGGCGGCCCGGATGATCGCGCGCTCGGCTCCCATACGGACCAGCGGGGCGTCCGACGAGACACGGTGGCTGCCGAGCGTCGCCAGATAGCCGACGGCTTCGACGAGGTTCGTCTTGCCCTGCCCGTTCGGGCCGACGAACGCGGTGACGCCCGGGTCGAGCGGGACCTCGACCCGGGCGTACGAGCGGAAGTCGGCCAGCGACAGATGCGTGACGTGCATGGTCGTTCGCCGTCCCCCAGGGTGTTTCGGGTGTTGCTCGGTACTGCTTACGCCTTCTCGACCGCGTGGCCGCCGAACTGGTTGCGCAGGGCCGCGATCATCTTCATCTGCGGGGAGTCCTCCTGGCGCGAGGCGAAGCGGGCGAACAGCGACGCGGTGATCGCCGGCAGCGGAACCGCGTTGTCGATGGCGGCCTCCACCGTCCACCGGCCCTCGCCGGAGTCCTGTGCATAGCCCTTGAGCTGCTCCAGGTGCTCGTCCTCGTCGAGGGCGTTGACCGCGAGGTCGAGCAGCCAGGAGCGGATGACCGTGCCCTCCTGCCAGGAACGGAAGACCTCGCGGACGTCGGTGACCGAGTCCACGGCCTCCAGCAGCTCCCAGCCCTCGGCGTAGGCCTGCATCATCGCGTACTCGATGCCGTTGTGGACCATCTTCGCGAAGTGGCCGGCACCCACCTTGCCCGCGTGCACCGAGCCGAATTCGCCCTCCGGCTTCAGTGCGTCGAAGATCGGCTGCACCTTGGCGACGTTCTCCTTGTCGCCGCCGTACATCAGCGCATAGCCGTTCTCCAGGCCCCACACACCGCCGGAGACGCCGCAGTCGACGAAGCCGATGCCCTTGATGCCCAGCTCGACGGCGTGCTTCTCGTCGTCCGTCCAGCGGGAGTTGCCGCCGTCCACGACGACGTCGCCCGGCTCCAGCAGGGCGGCCAGCTCGTCGATGGTGGACTGGGTCGCGGCACCGGCCGGGACCATCACCCACACCACACGCGGGCCCTTGAGCTTGCCCACAAGCTCTTCGAGGCTGTGGACATCGGCGAGTTCCGGGTTGCGGTCGTATCCGATGACGGTGTGACCTGCGCGGCGGATCCGCTCGCGCATGTTGCCGCCCATCTTGCCGAGGCCGACGAGACCGAGCTCCATCAGTGGTTCCTTCACTTAGCGAGGTGGCTTTCCGGCACTTTCGTACCCGCGTCCGAGCCTACGCCCGGACTCGCGTGCACACCTGTGGGCTCAGCCGCTCAGGCGATCCCACCTGCGGTGATGCACGCTCGCGGCGATCAACCCGAGAGCCGGACCGGCATGATCAGGTACTTGTACGCCTCGTCCGCCTCGGCGTCCACGGCCGGCTTGCCGCTGAGCAGGGCCGGCTTGGTGGACGTCGTGAAGGAGAGCTGGGCCACCGGGGAGTCGATGGCGCTCAGGCCGTCCAGCAGGAACGTCGGGTTGAAGGCGATCGAGATGTCGTCGCCCTCCAGCTGGGCGTCCACCCTCTCCACAGCCTGTGCATCGTCGCTGGAGCCGGCCTCCAGGGTGAGCACACCCTGCTCGAAGCTCAGCCGCACCGGCGTGTTCCGCTCGGCCACGAGCGCCACACGCTTGACCGCCTCGACGAACGGGCCGGTCTCGATGACGGCGACCGAGTTGAACTCCGTCGGGAAGAGCGTGCGGTACTTCGGGAGGTCTCCCTCCAGCAGACGCGTCGTCGTACGCCGTCCGGCGCCCTCGAAACCGATCAGGCCCTCGCCGGCGCCCGAGCCGGACAGCGCCAGCGTCACGACGTCGCCGCTGGTCAGCGCCTTGGCGGTGTCCAGGAGCGTCTTGGCGGGGACCAGGGCGACCGCGGAGGCGTCCGGGTTCTCCGGCTTCCACAGGAACTCGCGGACCGCGAAGCGGTAGCGGTCGGTGGAGGCCAGCGTGACCGTGTCGCCCTCGATCTCGATGCGCACACCGGTGAGGACGGGGAGCGTGTCGTCACGGCCGGCGGCGATGGCCACCTGGGCGGCCGCGGAGGCGAAGACCTCGCCGGGGACCGTGCCCGTCGCGTTCGGCATCTGCGGCAGGGACGGGTACTCCTCCACAGGCAGGGTGTGGAGTGTGAACCGGGACGAGCCGCAGACCACGGTCGCCCGTACACCGTCTGTGGAAATCTCCACCGGGCGGTTGGGGAGGGCGCGGGAGATGTCGGCGAGGAGTCGGCCGGAGACGAGCACCGTGCCCTCCTCCTCGACCTCGGCCTCCACCGAGACGCGCGCCGACACCTCGTAGTCGAAGCTGGACAGGCTCAGCGCGCCGTCCTCGGCCTTCAGCAGAAGGCCCGCGAGGACGGGCGCAGGCGGACGGGCCGGAAGGCTGCGCGCCGCCCAGGCCACCGCCTCCGCGAGTACGTCGCGTTCCACCCGGATCTTCACCGTAAGCCGCCTCCTGCTGTTGCCGGCGCTCTCGCCTGCTCGCTTCGTCGTCTCGCTCGGTGTCGCTCGGCCCTCGGGAGGGAAGGACACCGGGAGACCAGTCTGACGCACCGCACTGACAGCTGGTGCCTCTCGGGGTCAAGTCGTACCGGGCGGCACCGGAGCACCGGACCGCGAGTTGTGCACAGGCCCCCCTTCGAAGCGAATTCCCCGGTCTATCTAGTCGGGAGTAGTAGTAGGGGCTGTGGAAACCGTGGATAACCGCGAATGCGCAGGTCAGGGGCTGTTTTCTATCCACCGGGCCTGTGGGTGGGGGCGGTGGACAACCGGGGGCAGCTGTGGACGGGGAAAAGTTCTGCACACCCGATGCACAGGACGGGGCGACTTCTCCCCAGCGCCGTCCCCAGCTTTACCCACGTTCCCCACAGCCCAATCCGGCACCTCGATGTGACGCCTTTCACTCGTGCCGGTGAGAGCGTGCGTCGTGTTGCCGAACAGTGGACAGGCATGTGGAGAAGCTGGGGAAAGCTGGGGACAACGCCCCTCTTCCTGTGGGCTGACGGTGGACAACGTCTTGGCCGTCCTGTGGATCAATTTCTTGTCCACAGTCTGTGGAGACCGTTCATCCACGAATCCACAGGCCCCTGGCCTGGTTCGATGGTCTCTCAACAACCTCCTCTGTGGACACGATCTGGACAACTCCGCAGTCCCCAGGGTGTGGAGGAAGGAAAGCCCTCGTTTCTGTGGAGAAGGGGCGGGACGGACCCTTGAATCGAACAGGGGGCTAACCCATGGAGTCCGCCCGGGAGCCGAGCGACGGCCGTGGAACGACGAAGGGCGCCCCGGGAACTCGTCCCTGGACGCCCTGCACGCGCGCGTGCGCGCCGCCGTCGGATCTCTGTGAGCCGTGCGTCAGCCACTTCCTGAGCGTGCCGTCAGACGCTCGTGAGCGTGCCCGTCAGTGCTCGTGACCGTGCGGTCAGCCGTTCTTGATGCGGTTCGTGAGCTCGGTGACCTGGTTGTAGATGGAGCGGCGCTCGGCCATGAGCGCGCGGATCTTGCGGTCCGCGTGCATCACCGTCGTATGGTCCCGGCCGCCGAACTGCGCGCCGATCTTCGGCAGCGACAGATCGGTGAGCTCACGGCAGAGATACATCGCGATCTGCCGGGCCGTCACCAGCACGCGGCTGCGCGAGGATCCGCACAGGTCCTCGACCGTCAGCCCGAAGTAGTCGGCGGTCGCAGCCATGATCGCGGTCGCCGTGATCTCCGGTGCCGAGTCCTCGCCGCCGGGGATCAGGTCCTTGAGGACGATCTCCGTCAGACCGAGGTCCACGGGCTGACGGTTGAGCGAGGCGAACGCCGTCACCCGGATCAGCGCACCCTCCAGCTCGCGGATGTTGCGCGAGATGCGGGACGCGATGAACTCCAGCACCTCCGGAGGCGCGTTGAGCTGCTCCTGCACCGCCTTCTTGCGGAGGATCGCGATACGCGTCTCCAGTTCGGGCGGCTGGACGTCGGTGATCAGACCCCACTCGAAGCGGTTGCGCAGCCGGTCCTCCAGGGTCACCAGCTGCTTGGGCGGCCGGTCCGAGGACAGCACGATCTGCTTGTTCGCGTTGTGGAGCGTATTGAAGGTGTGGAAGAACTCCTCCTGCGTCGACTCCTTCTCCGCGAGGAACTGGATGTCGTCGACCAGCAGGATGTCCATCTCGCGGTAGCGCTTGCGGAAGCTGTCGCCCTTGCCGTCGCGGATGGAGTTGATGAACTCGTTGGTGAACTCCTCGGAGCTCACGTAGCGCACGCGTGTGCCCGGGTAGAGGCTGCGCGCGTAGTGCCCGATCGCATGCAGCAGGTGCGTTTTGCCGAGCCCTGAATCCCCGTAGATGAAGAGGGGGTTGTAGGCCTTCGCGGGCGCCTCTGCGACGGCGACGGCAGCGGCGTGCGCGAAGCGGTTGGAGGCGCCGATCACGAACGTGTCGAACAGGTACTTGGGATTCAGGCGCGCTGTGGGCTCGCCGGGGCCGGTCGCGGGCGCCGGCTGCGCGGCCAGCGGGCCGGGGGCACCGCTCGGCGCCGGCAGCGCGGAACCGCCGGGCCCGCCGCCGTGCATACCGTGGCCTCCGGGCCCGGTGCGGCCACCGTGCCCGGCCGGCCCCGACTGCCTGTCCGGAAGATCATGGCGGGCGCGCTGCTCGTACTCGGAGCGCTGCTGCTCGTACTGAGGGCGTTCCGAGTCGTACTGCGCGCGCTCCGTCTCGTAACGCTGCCGGTCCGACTCATACGGTGTCCGGTCCGGTTCGTACGGCTCGTACGGGGAGCGGTCACCCGGCTGCGAGCGGTAGTCGTGCTGAGGCGCTGACGACGGTGTCGCGTACGGGTCGCGGTCGGGAAAGCCGAGCCGCGGCTGCTGCCAGCCGTACTCGTCCTGAGCCGGGCGCGGCCAGGCACCGGGCTCGGGCCGCTGATAGTCGCCCGGGTAGGCGGGGCGGACGGACGGGAGCTGTTCCGGGCGGCCGCCCGGCAGCTGATCGCGGAGGCCCCCTGTGTGATCGTCGGAGGGATTCCGGCCGTACCCGTCGTACGCCTCGCGGCCCTGGCCGGCGGAGGGAAGCTCGGGTTCCTCGTAGCGCTGCGGTGCAGCACCCCCCGCCCGGGCGGCATCACGGGTGGAGGAAGGCGGGGCCGGCGGCTCGCCCGCGGAGTCGTCGACCGTGATCGCGATACGGATGGGCCGGCCGCACTCGCGGCTCAGCGTCTCGCTCACGACGGGTGCGAGACGGCCCTCGAGAACGCCCTTGGCGAATTCGTTCGGTACGGCGAGCAGCGCGGTGTCGGCGACGAGCGCCAGCGGCTGACACCGCCTGATCCAGTGCTCGTCCTTCGCCTCGACGCCCTGACCGCGGCCCTCCCCGAGGAGTTGTTCCAGTACTCGTGGCCACACTGCGGCAAGATCGGCAGGTACGTCAGCCACAGGGCACGCTCTCTCACGGGTCCCACGAACGTGTGGTTCTCGGGACGGGTCGGGATGTGAATCGGGGGGGAAGGGGAACGAATCGGAGTCCAGCCACGGTAGTCAGGGCGGCCGGTACGGTTCAAGTTGTTGTCCCCAGCCTGTGGACAGTGTCCCTCAGGTGCCGCTGGTTTGACCGGATGGCGTAGCCCCGCGTACCGTAACCAGGTCGAGTTGTCGATGGCTGCTGCCGCCTGCCTCCGATGGGCACAGATCACGATCAGTGATCGGGAAGCGGTGCACTCGGGCGTATTGCGAGCTACTCGTGGGCGCACGGTGACAGCCAGGCGACACCCCGCCCACCCGATTTTTTCTGGAGCCCCCGAGTGAGCAAGCGCACCTTCCAGCCGAACAACCGTCGTCGCGCGAAGACCCACGGCTTCCGCCTGCGGATGCGCACCCGTGCCGGCCGCGCGATTCTCGCGAACCGCCGCAGCAAGGGTCGCGCCAGCCTGTCCGCCTGATCACACAGGTCATGACGTCGTGCTGCCTACCGACAATCGGCTGAGGCGGCGCGAGGACTTCGCGACCGCGGTACGCCGAGGACGCCGGGCCGGACGCCCGCTTCTCGTCGTCCATCTACGCAGCGGTGCAACGGACCCGCACGCGCCTGGGGAGAGTGTCTTCCCGTCGCGTGCGGGTTTCGTCGTGAGCAAGGCAGTGGGTGGTGCGGTCGTCCGCAACACGGTGAAGCGCAGACTTCGCCATCTGATGCGTGATCGGTTGGCTCAGCTGCCCCCCGGTAGCCTGGTAGTCGTACGAGCGCTGCCCGGTGCGGGTGACGCCGACCATGCACAGCTGGCCCGAGACCTGGATGCCGCCTTTCAAAGACTGCTGGGAGGGGGCGCGCGATGAAGTACCCGCTGCTGGTTCTCATCAAGCTCTACCAGTGGACGATCAGTCCGCTGCTGGGGCCGGTGTGCAAGTACTACCCGTCGTGTTCCCACTACGGCTACCAGGCCATCGACCGGCATGGTGCGATCAAGGGAACGGCACTCACTGCCTGGCGCATTCTGCGGTGCAATCCGTGGTCGCTCGGCGGTGTCGACCATGTTCCTCCGCGCAAGCGTCCGCGGTGGCACGAAATGCTGCGCAACGCATGGCGCGAACGCAAGGGCGGGACCTCCGCCGAGGGCGTGCCTTCCATAGGGCACCGTCCTGACCCCTCGAGCTCGGCCGCCGAGACCCCGTCCCATGCTCAAGGAGCTTGATTAGTGGACACGATTGCCAGTCTGTTCAGCTTTATCACGACACCCGTTTCCTGGGTCATCGTCCAGTTCCACAAGATGTACGGCGCGATCTTCGGCGCCGACACCGGGTGGGCCTGGGGCCTGTCCATCGTGTCCCTGGTGATCCTGATCCGCATCTGCTTGATCCCGCTCTTCGTGAAGCAGATCAAGTCGACGCGCGCGATGCAGACGCTCCAGCCGGAGATGAAGAAGATCCAGGAGCGCTACAAGAACGACAAGCAGCGCCAGTCCGAAGAGATGATGAAGCTGTACAAGGAGACGGGTACCAACCCGCTCTCCTCGTGCCTTCCCATCCTGGCGCAGTCGCCGTTCTTCTTCGCCCTGTACCACGTGCTCAGCGCCATCGCGACGGGCAAGACCATCGGCGTCATCAACGAGCCGCTGCTCGCCAGCGCCCGTAAGGCGCACATCTTCGGCGCCCCGCTCGCGGCGAAGTTCACGGACAGCGCGGACAAGGTCGCCCAGCTCGGCGCCACGCTGACCGACGTCCGCGTGGTCACCGCGATCATGATCGTCCTGATGTCGGCGTCGCAGTTCTACACGCAGCGCCAGCTGATGACGAAGAACGTCGACACCACGGTGAAGACGCCGTTCATGCAGCAGCAGAAGATGCTGATGTACGTCTTCCCGGTCATGTTCGCTGTCTTCGGTATCAACTTCCCGGTCGGTGTCCTCGTCTACTGGCTGACCACGAACGTGTGGACCATGGGCCAGCAGATGTACGTCATCCACAACAACCCGACCCCGGGTTCCAAGGCCCAGGCTGCCTACCTGGAGCGTCTGACCAAGCACGTCACGCACCACGGCAAGGTCCGTCGCCGCAGCGAGCGCACCATCGTCAAGGCGATCGTCGCCAAGGGCCGCGACCGCAACGAGTACGAGCGCAAGTTCATCAACGGCCTGAGCAAGGCCGGCCTTGCCGCGCAGACCGACGGCACCGTGGCGGTGAGCGAGACCACGGTGGCCGCAGAGTCGGGCGACGGGGTTACTTCGGCCGGTGCTGCCGGCGCCGCTCCGAAGCGTCAGCAGCCCAAGCGCCAGTCCAAGTCCCAGCGCCAGTCCGGCGGGTCCCAGGCGGCCCCCAAGGCCGAGGCTGAGGCCGCCCCCAAGGCGTCGCTGGAGAAGAAGGACGAGCCTGAGGACGCCGCTCCCCAGGACAAGCCGGCGGGCAGCCAGTCCGGCGCCGGTACCGAACGCCAAGCCAAGTCCGGACAGCGCAAGGGTCCGCAGCGGCCCAAGCACCCGTCCAAGAAGTAAGGAGTCCATCCCGTGACGGAAGGCACCACCTCCGCCGCTCCTGAGGGTGGCGACACCCTGACCCGCCTTGAGCAGGAGGGTGAGATCGCGGCGGACTACCTCGAGGGTCTGCTGGACATCGCCGACCTCGACGGTGACATCGACATGGACGTCGAGGCCGACCGGGCCGCTGTCTCGATCGTCAGCGACACGGGCAGTCGGGACCTGCAGAAGCTGGTCGGCCGTGACGGCGAGGTGCTCGAGGCTCTGCAGGAGCTGACCCGCCTCGCGGTGCACCGCGAGACCGGCGATCGCAGCCGGCTGATGCTGGACATCGCCGGCTACCGCGCGAAGAAGCGTGAGGAGCTCTCCGAGCTGGGCGCCAAGGCCGCGGCCGAGGTCAAGAGCACCGGTGAAGCCGTGAAGCTCCGGCCGATGACCCCCTTCGAGCGCAAGGTCGTGCACGATGCGGTCAAGGCCGCAGGCCTGCGCAGCGAGTCGGAGGGCGAGGAGCCCCAGCGCTTCGTCGTCGTACTCCCTGCCTGATCGGCACCCTGTTGTCCCGGCCCCGTCTGTTCGCAGGCGGGGCCGGTCTTTGTCAGCCTGATAGTCAGCAGCCATTGCGGTAGTGCGGTACGGAAGGACGGTCCCCGTGACGGAGGCAGCGGAGCTCCCCCCGGCGCCGGAGCAGGCCCGGGCGGTATTCGGAGATCGCTTCGCGGACGCGGTGCGGTACGCGGAGTTGCTTGCCGATACGGGAGTGCAGCGCGGTCTCATCGGTCCTCGTGAGGTCCCCCGGCTGTGGGAACGGCACCTGCTGAACTGTGCCGTGCTGTCCGAGGTCGTGCCCGAGGGCGTGACGGTCTGCGACGTGGGTTCCGGCGCGGGGCTCCCCGGTATCCCGCTGGCCCTCGTCCGGCCGGACCTGAAGATCACGCTTCTTGAGCCGCTGCTGCGGCGCACGAACTTCCTCACCGAAGTGGTCGAGCTGCTGGGCCTTGACCATGTGACGGTCGTGCGCGGCCGGGCCGAGGAGGTCCTCGGCAAGCTGCCCCCCGTCCATGTGGTCACTGCACGGGCCGTCGCGCCACTGGACCGGCTGGCGGCATGGGGCGTTCCCCTGCTGCGCCCGTACGGAGAGATGCTCGCCCTGAAGGGCGACACCGCCGAGGAAGAGGTCAAGAGCGCAGGGGCGGCCCTGAGCAAGCTCGGTGCGGTCGACGTCTCGGTCCTGCACGTAGGGGACGGCGTGGTGGATCCGCCCTCCACAGTGGTGCGTGTCGAGGTCGGTGAGAGTCCGGGTGGCGTACGGTTCGCCGCCAAGCGGGCCAAGGCTGCCCGGACGGGGCGGTCTCGGCGCCGCCGCTGACCCGTCCTGGCGCGTGCTGACGGTTGGCCCGTACTCCACACAAGCTGCCAAACCGGTGCAAGCCGGAGTGTCGTGCAGGCCCTGACCGGGCCGCTATGCATCGTGTTTCACGTGAAACGTCGCTCACTGCTGCATGGCATCATCAGTCGCGGCCGCGCTGCTGCCGAACCGCGCGACCGTCGGCCTCTCGGGTCCCTCGGAAGTGGCACGGAGTTTTCCACAGACGTGGAATCCTCCACAGAAGACCGGGCCTCGCTGGTTCATGACCCCGAAAGCATGGGAGGCTCTGTTCATTGCGAGCCTGTAGTCGAGGAGAGTGAATCGTTGCGGTCCGACGCCAACATCGCAGGGCCGATGACCGACCCGGTCCCCGGTCCCCGTACCGAACCCACGGGGGAGGATGTTTCACGTGAAACACCACCCCCGATGGACGACACGCCGATCGGTCGTGCTGCCCAACTAGCGGTGGAGGCTCTGGGCCGCGCCGGTGAGGGCCTGCCGAGGCCTGCGGAGACCCGGGTCATGGTGGTCGCCAACCAGAAGGGCGGCGTCGGGAAGACCACAACGACGGTGAACCTCGCCGCCTCGCTTGCTCTGCACGGCGGACGCGTCCTGGTGGTCGACCTCGACCCCCAGGGCAACGCATCGACTGCGCTCGGAATCGACCACCATGCCGAAGTTCCGTCCATCTATGACGTGTTGGTCGAGAGCAAGCCGCTCTCCGAAGTCGTCCAGCCGGTGCCCGATGTCGAGGGTCTCTTCTGTGCGCCCGCCACGATCGATCTCGCCGGTGCGGAGATCGAGCTGGTGTCGCTGGTGGCGCGGGAGAGCCGGCTGCAGAGGGCGATCCAGGCGTATGAGCAGCCACTGGACTACATCCTCATCGACTGCCCGCCGTCTCTGGGGCTTCTGACGGTCAACGCCCTCGTGGCGGGTGCCGAGGTGCTGATCCCGATCCAGTGTGAGTACTACGCGCTGGAGGGGCTGGGCCAGCTTCTGCGCAATGTCGACCTGGTGCGCGGACACCTCAACCCTGACCTGCACGTTTCGACGATCCTCCTCACCATGTACGACGGCCGGACCCGACTGGCCTCTCAAGTGGCGGAAGAGGTACGCAATCACTTCGGTGAAGAGGTTCTTCGCACGAGCATCCCGCGCTCCGTGCGTATCTCCGAGGCGCCGAGCTATGGGCAGACAGTGCTGACATACGATCCAGGGTCGAGCGGTGCTCTCTCGTACCTGGAGGCGGCGCGGGAGATCGCGCTGCGCGGGGTGGGCATCCACTACGACGCACAGCATGCCCACCTGGGCGCTCAGAATGATCAGCAGAATTTGGCGGAGGGGATCCAGTGAGTGAGCGACGAAGGGGTCTGGGGCGTGGCCTCGGCGCCCTGATCCCAGCGGCCCCGACAGGCGAGAAGCCGATGCCCCCGGCAGCGAATGGAGCACCGGCCGCATCCTCCACCGTGCCTGTCCTGATCGCGGAACGGGGCGTGCCGGCCGCGAAGGTGGCCACGCTGGCTCAGCAGGGCTCTGTTTCACATGAAACAGCGGAGCCGTCGGACGCTGCGGAGGATTCTCTGCAGAGCCCGGCCGGAGCTCACTTCGCCGAACTGCCCCTCGACTCCATCACGCCGAACCCGCGGCAGCCTCGCGAGGTCTTCGACGAGGACGCCCTGGCTGAGCTCGTCACCTCGATCAAGGAGGTCGGGCTTCTCCAGCCGGTCGTCGTACGGCAGCTGGCGCCCTCCCGCTACGAGCTCATCATGGGCGAGCGCCGCTGGCGCGCCTGCCGTGAGGCCGGACTGGACGCCATCCCGGCGATTGTTCGGGCCACAGATGACGAGAAGCTCCTCCTGGACGCGCTGCTGGAAAACCTTCACCGTGCCCAGCTGAACCCGCTGGAAGAGGCCGCCGCCTACGACCAGCTGCTCAAGGACTTCAACTGCACGCATGATCAGCTGGCGGATCGGATCGGCCGGTCCCGTCCGCAGGTCTCCAACACACTCCGGCTGCTGAAGCTCTCGCCGGCCGTGCAGCGCAGGGTCGCCGCCGGCGTGCTCTCCGCGGGACATGCGCGTGCACTGCTGTCCGTGGAGGACTCGGAGGAGCAGGACAGGCTGGCGCATCGGATTGTGGCCGAGGGGCTCTCCGTGCGGGCTGTCGAGGAGATCGTGACCCTGATGGGTTCGCGGCCGAAGAGCACGGCGAGGTCCAAGGGGCCGCGTGCCGGAAGCCGGGTCTCGCCCGCGCTGAGCGACCTCGCCACGCGTCTCTCGGACCGTTTTGAGACGCGGGTGAAGGTGGACCTGGGCCAGAAGAAGGGCAAGATCGTCGTCGAGTTCGCTTCGATGGACGACCTGGAGCGCATTCTTGGAACCCTTGCCCCGGGGGAAGGACCGGTTCTGCCGCACGGCCTCACCGCGGACGCATCCGAGGAAACGGAAGACTGAGCGCTCTCCACGAAGGCTGAGGGCTCTCCACGAAGGCACAGCCTCTCCACGAAGGCTGCGTGCTGTCGAGCGGCGTAGACGATCTGATCTGCCCAGCAGAAAGAGCGGGCCATGTCCGGTCTGTACCGGAACACGGCCTGCTCTTTGCTTTCAGTCGGTATCGATGCAATCGCTGTGTGGATACGATGCGAAACGGGTTTGGCGCATCCATCTGGCGGCACCTTATGGGGAGGCGGGGGCCATGCGATCGGTGAGCCGCACCGGGCTGGTGACGACAGGCCTTGGGCTGGGGGCGGTCGGCGGGTTCGTCGGCAGTCTGCTCAGGGAACGGAGCGCTCTGACAGCCGCCCGTGATGCGGCGGGCGAAGGAAGTGAGGAACTGCCTTCATGGGGCGTCGGCTCGTACCGCTCACGCTGGACAATCTTCCGGATCTCCCCAAGCGTTGTCGCTCGTGTGTCTTCTGGGAGCTGGATCCGGTCAGCGGGCAAGCCGCGCTGAAGGCGGGGACGCAGGAGCTGGAGAAGGAAGCCTGGATCTCCGCCGTGCTGCTGGAGTGGGGCTCCTGCGGACGAGTCGCTTACGTTGACGACGTTCCTGTGGGCTTCGCCCTGTACGCGCCCCCGGCCTATGTCCCTCGGTCCATGGCGTTTCCCACGAGCCCTGTCTCACCGGACGCCGTCCAGTTGATGACCGCGTTCATCATCCCCGGTTACCAGGACCAGGGGCTCGGCCGCGTCATGGTGCAGACAGTGGCCAAGGATCTGCTGCGCCGCGGATTCAAGGCGATCGAGGCATTCGGGCACGCACAGTGGAAGGAGCCCGCCTGTGTGCTGCCGGCGGATCATCTGCTCGCGGTGGGCTTCAAGACGGTCCGGCCGCATCCCACATATCCGCGACTGAGGCTTGAGCTGCGTACGACACTGTCGTGGAAGGAAGACGTCGAGATGGCCCTGGACCGGCTGCTCGGAGCCGTCCAGAAGGAGCCGGCACTGCGTCCCCTGTAAAGGAGACCCGACACGGCCCGAGACATACGAATGGGCCAGCCCCACAGGGCTGGCCCATCCGTGTTTCACGTGAAACAGCGCCGCCGTTTACTCGGCGATGAAGTCCTCGAGGTCGCGCACGATCGCGGCCTTCGGCTTCGCACCGACGATGGTCTTCGCTACCTCGCCACCCTGGTAGACGTTCAGGGTCGGGATGGACATCACGCCGTACTTCGCGGCGGTGTTCGGGTTCTCGTCGATGTTGAGCTTCACGACCTCGATCTTGTCGCCGTACTCGGCCGCGATCGCCTCGAGGGACGGCGCGATCTGGCGGCACGGACCGCACCAGGCGGCCCAGAAGTCCACCAGAACGGGCTTGTCGCTCTTGAGCACGTCCTGCTCGAAGGAATCGTCGGTCACATTCTTCAGAGTGCCGGCCACGGCGGGCTCCTTAATCGTTGTGCGGTGGGGCGGGTGGTGGTCAGACAGTGGCGGCAGCGGTCTCGCTGTCCGAGAGGGCCGCGAGGTAGCGCTCGGCGTCGAGAGCCGCGGAGCACCCGGTGCCGGAGGCGGTGATCGCCTGTCGGTAGGTGTGGTCGACGACGTCGCCGGCGGCGAAGACGCCGGTGATGTTCGTCCGAGTCGAGGGTGCGTCGACCTTCAGGTAGCCCTCGTCATCGAGGTCGAGCTGACCCTTGAAGAGCTCGGTGCGCGGGTCGTGACCGATCGCGATGAACAGACCCGTCACGGGCAGCTCGGAGGTCTCGCCGTTCTTGATGTTGCGCAGCGTCAGGCTCGAGAGCTTCTGGTCGCCGTGGATCTCTGCCACCTCGCTGTCCCAAACGAACTTGATCTTCGGGTCGGCGAAGGCGCGCTCCTGCATCGCCTTCGAGGCCCGGAGGCTGTCGCGGCGGTGGACGATCGTCACCGACTTGGCGAAGCGAGAGAGGAAGGTGGCCTCCTCCATCGCGGTGTCGCCGCCGCCGATCACGGCGATGTCCTGGTCCTTGAAGAAGAAGCCGTCACAGGTCGCGCACCAGGAGACGCCACGTCCCGAGAGAGCGTCCTCGTTCGGGAGGCCCAGCTTGCGGTGCTGGGAGCCGGTCGTGACGATGACGGCCTTGGCCTGGTGCACGGTGCCTGACGTGTCCGTGACGGTCTTGATGTCACCGCTGAGGTCCACGGAGACGACATCATCGGGAACCAGCTCGGCACCGAAGCGCTCGGCCTGAGCGCGCATGTTGTCCATGAGCTCGGGGCCCATGATGCCGTCCTGGAAGCCGGGGAAGTTCTCCACCTCGGTGGTGTTCATCAGCGCGCCACCCGCGGTGACGGCACCCTCGAACACCAGCGGCTTCAGCGACGCGCGCGCGGTGTAGAGCGCCGCCGTGTAGCCGGCGGGCCCGGAGCCGATGATGATCACGTTACGGACGTCGCTCACGGCTTGATTCCTCGTCTCTGGGGACTGCTTCACTACTGCCGGTACTGCCGGTGGAGCCCGTTTCCGGGCTCTCACCCCACCCAACGGATCCTAAGGGGCGTGCATTCCCTCCGTGTCCGAGCACACGGCGGCGTACACGGTGGGGCACAGGGAGGTGTGCCGTGGCGTGATGGTTCCGGTGTTCCGTGGAGGCTGTCAGGGGTGGGCGTACGAGCGAGTGAGCAGGACCTTGCCTTTGGAGCCCGGCGACCCAGCCTTGCAGGAAGCATCGACCACGTACGCGGAGACCTTCATGGGATCGGATTCATGCGGGAGCACGACGAGGTAGGAGTTCTTGCCCTCGTAGGTGCCCTCCTCGACGCCGAGGGCGTCGTCGCTGCGACCGATACCTGCCCGGATGCAGGGGGGCACCCGGAGCGAGGGCTTCAGCATGGGCGCGTTCGGCTTCGTGTCCTCTGGATCGGTCTGAGCGTGGAAAGAGGGCTCGGAGCTGCCAGAACGGGATTCCGGGGACGAGCCCTTGCCGATGAGATCCTCCACCTGCTCCTCCAGCGTCCCTGCAGAGAAGGTCAGCTCGCTGGCGGCGCGTTCCTTTGTCGCCTGCAGGGGTTCGTCCGACGGAGTGCCGTCGAGTGACTGCACCAGCAGGGTGCCCAGTCCTATTGCGGCTGCCGTGAAGACGGCACCGAGCACCAGAGCCCTGCGACGGCGAGGGCGCACCTGGCTCTGACGCCCAGGGCCGGTGACCCCGCGGGGGCGTCCTGCCGGCCGGTCGGCCGGGCTGTCATGCTCGGCCGCGCGCGATGTTTCACGTGAAACATGGACGACGGTCTCTGCCGTCGCGGGCGTCGTGGCGTCGAGCAGTGCTTCCGCGGCCAGCGCGGCGTCGATACGTCCGGCGATATCGTCGGGCATCCGCGGCGGGCCCGGCAGGGTGCCGAGCAGGCCCCGGATCTCCTCGAGGGAGTCGTACGCATCGGCGCAGAGCGCACAGCCTTCCAGGTGCCGGCGCACATCGCCAGTGCGGGCGGGAGAGAGGAGACCCTCGGCCAGGTCGGAGATCTCGGTGACGTCCGGATGCCCGGCCGTGCCGGTCGTGGAACTCACGCGTGCCCACCTCCGCCCTTCACTGCGTCTGGGTCTTTCGGCTCTGCTGCTGGTGGGACGGATGACTCCTGCGTCCGGTTCCTTTCCGCACCAGGCTTCTTGCTCTGCTCCCGGCTCCCACCGCTGCTCCCGCTCTCACCGCTGCTCCCGGTTCCTGCCCGCAGATGTGTGAGCAGTGGGAGCAGTCTGGCTCTGCCGCGCGCACAGCGGCTCTTCACCGTTCCGGAGGGGACATCGAGAATGCGGGCGGCCTCGGCGACCGGATAGCCCTGCATGTCCACCAGGACCAGAGCTGCCCGCTGATCCGCGGGCAGGGTGTGCAGAGCCTCGAACAGCTGGCGATGGAGGTCGTTGCGCTCCGCGGGCGCGTCCGCTGACTCGTGCGGCTCGAGGAGCAGCTCCAGCCGTTCGGTCTCGTTGACGGGGGACGTCTTGCGGGAGGCGGCCTTGCGTGCCCGGTCCAGGCAGGCATTCACCGTGATCCGGTGCAGCCACGTCGTGACGGCGGACTGCCCGCGGAAGGTGTGAGCGGACCGATAGGCGGAGACCAGAGCGTCCTGGACCGCGTCAGCGGCCTCCTCGCGGTCCCCGAGCGTGCGCAGCGCCACCGCCCACAGGCGATCACGGTGGCGCCGCACGAGCTCGCCGAACGCGTCCTTGTCCCCCGCGACGTGGCGGGCCAGGAGGTCCTGGTCACTTACTGCGCCGTATCCGGCGTCGTCCACCACTGGGCCCCCTCCCCCTGGTGAGTGCTCAGCCTGTGAACTTCACGTCCGTGACGGCCTGCTTGTATCCCGCGCTGCTGTACTGGTCGACGGGAGCCTTCGGTAGCGCGGTGAACCAGACCAGCACGTAACGGCTCTTCACCGGCTTGTCGGCCGTCACCTTCGCGGTGGTGCCGCTCGTCGTCACGGTCCCGATCTTCTTCATCGAGCTGAGTGACGTCGACGAACTCATCGAGTCGGTCGCGTACAGAGTGACCGTCGTGTGGTCACCGGCGTACCGGAGCCCTATCGAAGCCGCCGACACCGCTTGCTCCGAGCCGAGGTCGTAGACGATACCGACGCCAGGCTTGTAGGCCGGGTTCATCTCCGGACCGTCTATGAAGCTCTTGGTCCGCCAGTACGTCGAGCTGTCGCCGTCATAGGTCTTGTCGACATCCTCGGGATTCTGCGCATCGCCCTTGGCGACGTATTCCTGCGCCCCCTCAATGGTGAAGGGCTTGGAGGCCTGCTTCTGCGTGCCCTTGTCACCACCGCTGTCGCCGTCGCCGGACGTCTGGGACGGCGGGGTCTCCTTGGACTTGCCCTGGTCCATCAAGGCGTCCGCGAGCTGCCAGCTGCCGAGTCCGAGTGCGGCGATGAGCAAGGCGGACACGGCCCACTTGAGGGCCTTGCCGGTACGGCTCTGCAGCGGGGGCGGTGGTGCCGGCACCGGCTGGGTGGCACCGGGGACGGCCTGAGAGCGGGCGTATGTGCCCTGCTGGTACGTCGTGCGCTGGTACTCGGGTGGCGTGGTGAACGCCGGCTCCGGCGGGCGGATGCGGGGCATCTCGCCGACCGCCTTCACCAGCTCCTCCGATGTGGTGCACGGAGGCTCCTGGCGCGAAGCCGTCGCGCCGTCGTTGACCAGGGCACGCATCGCAAGCTCGGACAGCCCTCGGTGCACGCCCGCCCGCACCTGGTCGGGGGCGATCAGTCCGACGTCCTTGGGCAGCCCGGAGAGACCGAACGCGTCGTTCTCGTACGGCCAGCGCTGCGTCAGGGCCGCGTACAGCAGCGCGCCGATGGCCTCGGTGTCGGTGCGCTGGGGCGTGTCGGAGCTGATGCCCCGCAGGGCGGCGTTCACGGCGAGGCCGCGGATCCGCCACTGTCCGGACGAGGTGCGCAGCACGGCGCTCGGCGTCAGACGCAGATGGGCCAGGCCCTCGCGATGCGCCGCGGCCATGGCCTGGGACACCTGGTTGACGAGCTGGTACGCGTCGTGCACCTCAAGAGGGCCGGCGGCCAGGAGCGTCGTCAGCTCCGTGGCGTCCGGCAGCCACTCGTGCACGACATAGACGAGGTCGTTCTCCTCGACCGCGTCCAGGACCTGGACGAAGCGCGGATCGCCCAGCAGCGCGGACGAACGGGCCGCGGCCAGCACCGAGCGGGCCCGCGGATGATCGGCAGGCAGCAGATGCACGCCGACGGCGCGGCGCAGTTTCTCGTCCACCGCACGCCAGCTGCTGAACCCGTCCAAACGGGTGACGCACTCCTCGAGCCTGTAGCGTCTGGCGAGCTTGTGGCCGCTGTGCAGTTCCGGTGGCGAGGCCTGGACCGGGGCAGCCTGCGGGGTGATGTCCCCGCGCGCCTCGTCCGTCTCATCGCCCGCTGTGTTGAGCTCCCCAGTCTCGGCCACCCCGTCGGCCGTGGCCTCGTCCGCCTTGGCGGCCAGCGGCTCATCACCGCTGTTGTCTGCCACGTCGACGGCAGCCGTGCTCCGTTCCGCCACCGTCGTTCCTGCCTCCCCATCCATTGCGCTCTGTTCAGACGCCAAAGCCAATTGTGCCCACAGTCCGCCGCTATGCACGACACACGGTGGTCGGCGATGGTTGTGCGCGTACCCGGGGTTCAGCGACCCAGGCGTCCGCGCACCATACCGACCATCGAGTTGAGCTCCGCGATCCGCATCCGCTGTGCGGCGATGTAGAAGACTCCGAGGAGCACGATGCCGCCGCCGAGGAGGGCGGCCAGCGAGCCGGCGACACCCTGTCCCAGCCCCTGGGTGATTCCGTAGCACGCCGCGCCCGCCAGCAGCGCAGCGGGCAGCGAAGCGATGCCGAGACGGGCATACGAACGGATGACGTTGGAGCCGTCCAGGTCGCCGCCCAGGCGCTTGCGCAGCCGCTGCCAGGCGACGCCCACACCGATCGCGTACGCGAGGCCGTACGAGGCGGCCATGCCGACCACGGCCCAGCGGGCCGGGAGCACGACGTAGCAGACCCACGAGGCCGCGGCGTTGACGGCGGCCACGATGAGCGTGTTGTAGAAGGGGGTCCTGGTGTCCTCGTACGCGTAGAAGGCGCGCAGTACGACGTACTGAACGGAGAACGGGATCAGGCCGAGACCGAAGGCCATCAGCATGTAGCCCATGTTGGTGGCCGCTCCCTCCCCCGAGGTGCCGAACATCAGCGTGCACATCGGGATGCCGAGGGCCACGAAGCCGAAGGCGATCGGGACGATCGCGACGGCCGTGGTGCGCAGGCCTTGGGAGATGTCGTCGCGGACCGCCCCGGTGTCTCCGTCGTGGGCCGAGCGCGAGAGCCGCGGCAGCAGCGCGGCCATCAGCGAGACGGTGATGATCGCCTGCGGCAGGCCCCAGATCAGCTGCGCGTTGGCGTACGCGGCGAAGCCCGTGCCCTTGACCGGGGAGTCGATACCCGCCGCCGTGGACAGCTGAGTGACGACCATCGCGCCCGCCTGGTTGGCGAAGACGAAGAGCACCGTCCACTTGGCGAGGGTCGCGGCTTTTCCGAGGCCGTGGCCCTTCCAGTCGAAGCGCAGCCGCAGCCGGAAACCGGTCTCGCGCAGGTACGGGATCATCGCGAGGGCCTGGACGACGAGGCCGAGGAGGACACCGACGCCGAGCAGCCGCTGGCCTTCCGGCGGGATGGTCTCGACCGTCATGTGAGAGTTACCCGCGGTGCCGTAGACCCAGAGGAACGTGCCCAGCGTCACGATGATGACGATGTTGTTCAGGACCGGGGTCCACATCATCGCGCCGAACCTGCCGCGGGCGTTCAGGATCTGCCCCATCACCACGTGGACGCCCATGAAGAAGATCGAGGGCAGGAAGTAGCGGGTGAAGGTGACGGCGACCTCGTTTGCCGCGGGGTTGTTGGCGACACCCACCGACAACATGCGGACCAGAAGCGGCGCGGCGAACATCGCGAGCGCGGTGAGGGCGCCGAGGACCACCATGACGAGGGTCAGCAGGCGGTTGGCGTAGGCCTCGCCGCCGTCCTCGTCCTCCTTCATGGCACGCACGAGCTGGGGCACGAAGACGGAGTTGAGGCCGCCGCCGACGGTCAGGATGTAGATCATCGTCGGCAGCTGGTAGGCCACCTGGAACGAGTCGCCGAGGACGCCGAGGCCGAGGGCAGACACGATCAGTGCGGAGCGGACGAAGCCGGTGAGCCGGGACACCATCGTGCCCGCCGCCATCACGGCGCTCGACTTCAGCAGGCCGGCCGCCCGGCCGGTCTTCTTCGGTGCGGAGACAGGAGAAGGAGCAGGAGCCGGGGCGGGCGCGGGCACCGTGGGCGTGGTGGGCGTGGCCGAAGGCCCGGCGGACGGTGTCGGGACGGCGGAGAAGCCGCCAGGGTGCCCGCCAGGGCCGCTCTGGTCCCGGAAGAGATGCGCGAAGGCGTCCGGCTCGTGATGCTCCTCTGCGGCCCCGGTGACAAGGTCGTCGACGCCCACGAACTGGGTCGTGAGGGCATCGTCGCCGTACGGCAGCTGCTGGCTCGGACCCTCGGGCTCGGGCGGCGGTGTCTGCGCCCAGATGCGCGGGTCGGGGGCGGGGGCGTACTGCGGGGCGGGCGGCTGTGCGTAGAGCGGCTGCGTCTCCTGGTACGTGCCGGGAGGCGGCGGAGGGTGCGCGGAGCGGTCGTAGAGCGCCTCCGTCACCGGGTCCTGGGCGGTGAGGTCCTGATCGCGGTACGGATCCTGGGCGTAGGTGTCCTGGAGGTACATGTCGGCGGCTGGCACCGGCGGCACCTGGCCCTCCTCGGGAGGACCGGCGGGCATGCCCTCGGACGATGCGTAACCGCCCGCGCCCTGGCCACGGTCACCGTCGTACGGCGCGTTCATGGTCTACCCCACCTCATCGTCCCCGGGCCCACCGGCCACGACATCGCTCAACGGTCCACTTTCTCACCCGTGCCGGACGGGTCGGTGCTTTCGGATGCGGTGTCCGGTGTCGGGTCACTCGGCTGCCCGGGATCCTCGGACCCGCTCTCCGCGCCGGACTCCTGCTCAGAGCCGCCCTCCGGAGTCTCTGCCTTCCGGGCGGCCGCGCGCTTGCGCTGCGTGTACATCCGGAAGCCGGCGAGCACGAGCAGCAGCAGCCCGCCTGCGATGACCAGCATCACGGAGGGCGGGACCTCGGTGACCTCCAGGTCGAAGCGCACCTCCTCGCCGTACGGCCGGCCGTCCTCCGTGTACAGCTGGGCGATCACCGGGACGGGGCCGTTGGCGTTGGTCGTTGTGGTGAACTTCACCGACTGGCTGTGCCCGCCCGCGACCTTGATCGGCTGCTCGTCATAGGCGCCGTCACCGATCGTGAGGCGCTTGGGCTTCGTCGAGGTGAGGCGCAGCACCAGACGGTCGACGCCCTGCACGAGGTTGTTCTGCACCGTCACCGGGATCGTCGCACTGCGGCCCGAGAGCTTCGCCGGGGACTTGTCGATCAGCCTCACCCGCTGGGTGAGGCTTTCGAGATACGACTGCACGCCGTCACGGAACTGCTCAGCCTCGTCCGCACGGCCTCTCCAGGACGTCGACATCTGCCGGTCGATGGCACGGCCGAAGGGCGTGACCACGCGGGACGAGTCGGTGAGGATCACCGTGAAGCTGTCGAGCGCGCTCTGTGTCTTCTGGATGGCCTCGAAGGCGGACTGCGGCAGCTCGTGCTTGCGCAGCGAAGACGGGTACTGCTTGGTGGAGGGCACCCGGGTCGTGGCGTTCGGGTCGGGCTTCGTCTTCGCGGCAGCGGAGAGGTCCTGGGCCTCGGACCAGCGACCCTCACCGAGGGCGGTCAGTGCTGTGGCCATGGTCTGCGCCTGGCTCGCGGACGGCATGCGCTGCGGGGCGACGACGATGCTGCGCTGCTTCTGCGGGTCCTGCAGCGTGATCATCAGGCTCTGTGCGAGGAAGTCCTGCACGGCGAGCGTGGACTTCTCCGCGTTCGTCATGTCGCCCTCGAAGGCGGTGGACAACCGGGCGTCGGCGACCACGGCCGTGGTGCCGCCGCCGATCGGCCGCGCCGCGTTGGGCGTGTACGTCAGACCGCCGGTCTCCTGCAGGCTGTCGCTGCGGGCGATCACCATGTCGGCGCCCGCCGAGGTCGCCACCTCGACGATGGACGGGTCGACCGCTCCGTCCACGGGCCAGGCGAAGTCCGTGCTGGGTTCCACGTGGAGAACCGTCTCCACGGTGCTGGTGGCCACGTCGGTGGCGTCCTTGAGGTGGCTGAGGGAGCCCGACACGTTCTTGCCGTTGTGTGCGAGCGAGGCCAGATCGGGGTCGGCGAAGGGCAGCGCGACGACCTTCTTGTCCGCCACCGCCTTCTCGAGATCGTCGAGCCACTGCTTGGCGACCGCCTGGTTCTTGCCGGCGGTGGTGCCGGTGCCGTCGTCCGCCCGGATCCGGTAGCTCCTGGTCATGGCGTCGACGGAGGCCAGCAGATCCGGGTCGATCACCCAGGTGACGTCCAGGTCGGCGCCGAGAGCGACCATCCGCTCCAGCCGACCGCCCGGGGAGATCTCCTCGGTCAGGCTGTCGTCCTGGAAGACCGGCGTCTGCTGCTCGTCCGAGCCGGTCTCCGCGGTGACGTGCGTGGACGAGATGAGCGGCCACAGATACGTCGTCTTGGTCTTGGTGTCCGTCTCGCCGGGCTGCCACGGCAGGAAGGTCCGCTGCACCCCGAGCACCTGCGGCCAGGGCTGAGCCGCGGTCTGTCCCGTCAGCGCGACGGCGAGCTGATAGACACCGTCGGCCCCGAGGTTCAGGTCCTTGACGGGGACCGAGATGCTGAAGTCCTGCGGGACGCCGGGCGCCAGCTTGGCGAAGTCCTTGGTGTACTTGCCGTCGATCGGGTTGCCGTCCGCTCCCGGGATGTAGCCGGTGCGCTGTTCGACGTTGTCGATCGCGCTACGGCTGTTCAGGAGAGGCCCCACCCGGAGGGCGACCTCGGCGCCGGTCACTGTCTGCTTACTGCTGTTGGTGACCGTGCCGGAGACGGTGACTGTGTCGTCTTCGCCCGGGGCCGTAGGAGTGAGGGAGTTCACGGAGACGTCGACGGTGCGCGAACCGGTGGCCTCGGCGACGGAGGTCTTCGTGGCGGCGTGAGAGGCAGACGTCTGAGGCAGCTGGACGAGACCTGCCAGCAGCGGCACCGCGACGAGCATGGCCCCTGCGCGCCGCAGCCAGCGGCGGGCAGGTGAGGGACTTGTCCCCGGGAAGTCTGCCGCCTCGGCCACGCGCTCGTCCGTCCTCGTCATGTCAGTGGTCGTCGGAATGTGCGTCCCCGCATGGTAACGATGTGCGCTCCCGTGAAGTGCCGTGGAGCGCCTCACAAGATCGGAGACCGGGACGGGGCAGACTACCGGTGCTCACCGAGAGCCGCAGGCCGGGTACCCCCCGTCAGCGAGGACGAAAAGGAGTGCGCCCGCGGCCGTCCGGGCCACGTACCCTTTTCTGTTGTGCCGAACGCCAACGAAGACAACTCCAGCGCACTGAGTCAGGTGCAGCACCGCGCGGTCAGCGAACTGTTGCGAGTGTCACCTGTCGCAGACGATCTCGCCCGTCGATTCCAGGAGGCCGGGTTCACTCTCGCCCTGGTCGGAGGATCGGTCAGGGACGCACTGCTGGGCCGGCTCGGCAATGACCTGGACTTCACGACGGACGCCCGTCCCGAGGAAGTACTGAAGATCGTTCGCCCGTGGGCGGACGCCGTATGGGAGGTCGGGATCGCCTTCGGCACGGTGGGCTGCCAGAAGAGCGCCCGCGTCGGAGACACCGATCAGAACTTCCAGATCGAGGTGACGACCTACCGCTCGGAGTCCTACGACCGGACCTCGCGCAAACCCGAGGTCTCCTACGGCGACTCCATCGAGGACGATCTCGTCCGGCGGGACTTCACCGTCAACGCGATGGCCGTGGCGCTGCCGCAGAAGGACTTCATCGACCCGCACGGGGGCCTGCAGGACCTCGCCGAGCGCGTCCTGCGCACCCCGAGCACCCCTGAGGAGTCCTTCTCCGACGACCCCCTGCGGATGATGCGCGCGGCTCGGTTCGCCGCGCAGCTCGACTTCGAGGTCGCACCCGAGGTGGTCGCCGCGATGAATGCGATGGCTGAGCGCATCGAGATCGTCTCGGCCGAGCGGGTCCGGGACGAGCTCAACAAGCTGATCCTCTCCGCGTACCCCCGCAAGGGGCTTGCGCTCCTCGTGGACACGGGTCTGGCTGATCACGTGCTGCCGGAACTTCCCGCGCTGCGGCTGGAGCGTGACGAGCACCACCGGCACAAGGACGTGTACGAACACACGCTGATCGTGCTGGAGCAGGCGATGGCGCTGGAGGAGAGCGGTCCCGACCTGACGCTCAGGCTCGCCTCCCTGCTGCACGACATCGGCAAGCCGAGGACGCGTCGCTTCGAGGGGGACGGCCGGGTCTCCTTCCACCATCACGAGGTGGTGGGCGCCAAGATGACCAAGAAACGTATGAACGCGCTCAAGTACTCCAACGAGCTCGTGAAGGACGTCTCGCGCCTGGTGGAGCTGCATCTGCGCTTCCACGGTTACGGCACCGGGGAGTGGACGGACTCCGCGGTGCGGCGTTACGTACGCGACGCGGGCCCCATGTTGGACCGGCTGCACAAGCTCACCCGTTCCGACTGCACGACGCGCAACAAGCGGAAGGCGAGCGCGCTGTCGCGTGCCTACGACGGCTTGGAGGAGCGCATCGCTCTTCTGCAGGAGCAGGAGGAGCTGGACGCGATCCGGCCGGACCTCGACGGCAACCAGATCATGGAGATCCTCGGCGTCGGACCCGGCCCGGCGGTCGGCCAGGCGTACAAGTTCCTGCTGGAGCTGCGGCTGGAGAACGGGCCGATGGAGTACGACGCGGCGGTGTCGGCGCTCAAGGAGTGGTGGGCCGCGCAGCCGCAGGGCTGAGGCGAAGCGGGCATGGGACCCGGGTCATGTTTCACGTGAAACATGACCCGAGGTTCTGATCCCGGGCATACGCGAGGGGCGGTGTTTCACGTGAAACACCGCCCCTCGCGCGATCACAGATCCATACGCGGTATGGGATCTACTTGTCCTTCAGGCAGAGCAGGAAGCTGCCGCTGTCGCCGGTCTCCGTGTACGCGTACTGGAAGTCTGAGGCCTCTGCCGCGCACTTCTTGTCCGCCGTCAGGCTGGTGAAAGAGCCATCGATCTTGGCGAGGACCTTGTATTCGGCCTTGGCGTCACCGCAGTCGACGACCTCGAGGTCCGGGTTGTTGTCGTCGGTGCTGCCGCGGTGCATGCAGCTACCCACGGCAGCCGTGTTCGCGTCGTCCCGGCTGGCCCACCAGCCGCCGGCGACCACCAGGGCGGCAACGATGAAGCCGGCGATGCGGAAGTACTGCTTGATGTTGCGACGCGGCTGCTGCGGCGCCGGAGCAGGCGCACCGAAGTACGGGCTCGGCTGCGGCGGAACGCCGGGCTGGCCAGGCTGCGGCGCGGCCTGCTGGGCGTAAGGGTTCCCGCCCTGGGGCTGGCCATAGGGCTGCTGACCCTGGGCAAACGGGTTCTGGCCCTGGGGCGGCGGAGTGGTCACTTTGGGGGTCCCCCTTGAACTGGGCGCACACGGGCGCGACATAAGACGCCCATAAGGGCGTTGATAAGACGCCCGTAAGTTACAGGGCCCCACTGACAACTCAGTAGTCCAGAGATGCACTGTGGCATTGATGTGACACTTACTGACGCTCAAAGTGGGCCATAGCAACAGCAATTGCTGCGTAGACGATGGCCACCGTGACCACGAGCGGAACCGACCGTCCGTCAGGAGGCAGCATCAGAGCGGCTACTCCTGCCGCTCCGACGAACGCGACATTGGACAGCATGTCGTACAGGGAGAAGATGCGGCCCCGGAAGCCGTCGTCGATCGAGGACTGCACGAGAGTGTCCGTGGCGATCTTGGCGCCCTGGGTCGTCAGCCCCAGTACGAACGCCGCGACCATCATGGGAGCGGGAGCGAACGGGAGCCCGAGCGCGGGCTCCAGCACCGCAGCGGCACCCGCGCACGCGGTGATCCAGCCGCCCGGACCCAACCGCCCGGCCGCATAAGGCGTCACCACGGCCGCGGCGAAGAACCCGGCTCCCGAAATCAGCACAGCGAGACCCAGCAGCGCCAGGCCGTTTCCCGCCGCACCGGAATCAGCGGCCCCACCAACCCCACCAGCTTCAGACGACCACGCATACCGGCACAGCATCAACACCATCACCGTCAGCGCGCCGTAGCAGAACCGCATCAGCGTCATCGCGGCCAGAGCGCGCGCCGCCACCGGCCGTGAGGCCAGATGCCGGAAGCCCGCCACCAGACCGCGTGCCGTGCCTGCCACCGCCGTCCACAGCCGCGGCTGGACCAACTCCAGGTCGGGTCCGAGAAGTTCGCGTTCCATGCACAGCGAGACAAGCGCGGCGCACAGATAGAGCCCCGCACCGGACAGGACGACTGCCGTGTCGGAGTCCGACACCACCAGACGCACGAGGAAGGCGAAGCCACCGCCCGCGGTCGCGGCGAGCGTCCCTGCCGTGGGCGAGAGGGAGTTGGCCATCACCAGGCGGTCGGCGTCGACGACGCGCGGCAGCGCGGCCGAAAGCCCCGCCAGGACAAAGCGGTTGACGGCGGTGACACACAGAGCGGAGGCGTAGAAGAGCCACTCCGGGACGCTGCTCACCATCAGCACGGCCGTCACAGCGGCCAGGGACGCCCGCAGCAGATTCCCGTAGAGGAAGACCTGGCGACGCTGCCAGCGGTCCAGCAGCACGCCGGCGAAGGGGCCTACGAGCGAGTACGGCAGGAGCAGCACCGCCATGGCAGAGGCGATCGCGGCCGGGGACGTCTCCTTCTCCGGTGAGAAGACGACATATGTGGCGAGCGCGACCTGGTACACCCCGTCGGCTCCCTGCGACAGCAGCCGAACGGCGAGCAGGCGCCGGAAGTTCCTGAAGCGCAGGAGTACGCGCAGGTCACGCACCACAGCCATGGGCACAGCCTCACATACGAGGAGGGTCCCCGGGCCAATTGCCCAGGGACCCTCGACGGTCGTACGACGGACGAGCCCCGGCGCCCGGCGCCGGTCTCGCCTGTGCTTGGTCGTGCTTAGCGCTCGACCTCGCCCTTGATGAACTTCTCGACGTTCTCGCGGGCCTGGTCGTCGAAGTACTGGACCGGCGGGGACTTCATGAAGTACGAGGACGCGGAGAGGATCGGGCCGCCGATGCCGCGGTCCTTGGCGATCTTCGCGGCGCGCAGGGCGTCGATGATGACACCCGCGGAGTTCGGGGAGTCCCACACCTCGAGCTTGTACTCGAGGTTCAGCGGAACGTCACCGAAGGCACGGCCCTCGAGGCGGACGTACGCCCACTTGCGGTCGTCGAGCCAGGCCACGTAGTCCGACGGGCCGATGTGGACGTTCTTCTCGCCGAGGTCCCGGTCGGGGATCTGGGAGGTGACGGCCTGCGTCTTGGAGATCTTCTTCGACTCGAGGCGGTCGCGCTCGAGCATGTTCTTGAAGTCCATGTTGCCGCCGACGTTCAGCTGCATCGTGCGGTCCAGGACGACGCCCCGGTCCTCGAACAGCTTCGCCATGACGCGGTGCGTGATGGTGGCGCCGACCTGCGACTTGATGTCGTCACCGACGATCGGCACACCGGCCTCGGTGAACTTGTCCGCCCACTCCTTGGTGCCGGCGATGAAGACCGGGAGGGCGTTGACGAAGGCGACCTTGGCGTCGATGGCGCACTGCGCGTAGAACTTCGCCGCGTCCTCGGAACCGACCGGCAGGTAGCAGACGAGGACGTCGACCTGCTTGTCCTTGAGGACCTGGACGACGTCGACCGGGGCCTCGGAGGACTCCTCGATGGTCTCGCGGTAGTACTTGCCGAGGCCGTCCAGGGTGTGGCCGCGCTGGACGGTCACGCCGGAGTTCGGCACGTCGCAGATCTTGATGGTGTTGTTCTCGCTGGCGCCGATGGCGTCGGCGAGGTCCAGGCCCACCTTCTTGGCGTCCACGTCGAAGGCGGCGACGAACTCGATGTCCCGCACGTGGTAATCGCCGAACTGGACGTGCATCAGACCCGGGACCTTGCTGTCCGGGTCGGCGTCCTTGTAGTACTCGACGCCCTGTACCAGCGACGCGGCGCAGTTGCCCACGCCGACGACGGCTACGCGAACCGAAGCCATTCCGGTTGCTCCCTGTCTGTTCTCGGTGTTCCGGTCGAGGCCCGCGGAGGTGCCGGCCTCATGTGGCGGTGCCGTCGGACGGATCCGGCCCGGTGGAGTCCCGGTGCCGGGGCAGGCCGTCCGACGCCCCTGATGTGTCGTGTCGAGCCGCGTCCCCCGAGGGGGAGGAGGCGTCGGTGGACCGTCGTTGGTCCCGCCCCGCTCGCTCGCTCTCGATGAGCTCGTTCAGCCAGCGCACTTCGCGCTCCACGGACTCCATCCCGTGGCGCTGGAGCTCAAGCGTGTAGTCGTCCAGGCGCTCCCTGGTGCGGGCCAGTGAGGCGCGCATCCTCTCCAAGCGCTCTTCCAGCCGGCTGCGGCGGCCTTCGAGTACACGCATGCGTACGTCCCGCGACGTCTGCCCGAAGAACGCGAAGCGGGCGGCGAAGTGCTCGTCCTCGTACGCGTCGGGGCCCGTCTGCGAGAGCAGGTCCTCGAAGTGGTCCTTACCTTTCGCCGTCAACCGGTAGACGATCTTGGCGCGGCGCCCTGTCAGGGGAGCAGCGAGGACGTCCTCGGGGGTGCTGCCCGACTCCTCGATCAACCATCCGTTGGCAACCAGGGTCTTGAGGCAGGGATAGAGCGTCCCGTAGCTGAAGGCGCGGAACACCCCCAGCGACGTGTTGAGCCGTTTGCGCAGCTCATAGCCGTGCATGGGTGACTCGCGAAGCAGGCCGAGCACGGCGAACTCGAGGATGCCGGAACGTCGGCTCATCGTCGCCTCCTCACTGCGTCGGTCCACTGGTACGGGTCTTTATGCCGTGCTGATGTATCGACTCGATACATCACGACGATAGAACGGCCTTCCGGCCGCGACAAGGGGGGTCGTGGTGAGCGGCGTCACATCACCGATTCGCAGGAAGCAAGTTGCCTGATTTGGGATGAAGTTCGGTCTAGGTGTGTTTTGGCGGTGCGTAGTCTGTGCGCCATGCAGTCCACCGGGAACCAAGTGACGTCAGTAGACGTCCTCAGTCCTTGGTGTAGTGCGGGTGAGTGCTGTCATGGCCTCGTCCGTACGTCGGGGGGAACCGGAAACCAGCCGCCGTTTCCAGGCGCGAGGGCGCCTGCCCGAGGAGTAGTCGTTCGATGAGCGAGCACCGTCGCAAACCGCCGCAGCCGCAGGGCGGCGGACGTGCCGCGGCCCGCCGTGGCCAGTCCGGCGCGTCATCCGGCCGCCGCGCAGCGCCACGAGGCGCCACCGGATCTCCCTCCGATGAATACGGACCGGGGGGCAACGGAGGCGAGGAACGCCCGTACGGCGGCCGCGCCGAAGCCCGCCGTGCCGCACAGCGGTCCGCCGGCGGTGGTCGCCGCAGGGCCGCCCCCGACGGGCCAGGCGGCGGCGGAGGCCGGCGAGGCGGCCCCGGCGGCCCGGGCGGGCCTCCAGGGCGCGGCAGGGGCCGCGGCTCCGTACCGGCGAAGAAGCGGTTCATCGACTACCCGCGCTCGGGGAAGTACGGGGCGGGGCGCTGGGTGCCGTCGTGGCGGCTGGTGACCGGGACGTTCATCGCCTTCTTCGGCGGTCTGCTGGTTGCGGCGGGGATCGGGTACGCCATGGTGGGGATCCCCAGCGACGCGCTGGCGGCGGCCAAGGCACAGAACAACGTCTTCTACTGGTCCGACGAGACCCAGATGGCTACAACGGGTGACACGAACCGTCAGATCGTGCCGAGCGCCCAGATCCCGAAAGACATCAAGAACGCGGTGGTCGCCGCCGAGAACGCCACGTTCTACGAGGACAAGGGCGTCGACCCGATGGGAATCGCGCGCGCCGTCGTGAACATGGCCCGCGGCGGTGAGACACAGGGTGGCTCGACCATCACTCAGCAGTACGTGAAGAACACGTACCTGAGCCAGGAGCAGACCCTCGGCCGCAAGGTCAAGGAGCTCTTCATCTCCATCAAGGTGGGCTCCCAGAAGAGCAAGGACGAGATCCTGGCGGGCTACCTGAACACGGCCTACTACGGCCGCAACTCGTACGGGATCCAGGCGGCGGCCCAGGCCTATTTCGGCGTGAATGCCGAGGACCTCAGCACCGAGCAGTGCGTCTTCCTCGCGGCCGTCCTCAAGGGCCCGAACCTGTACAACCCCGACGGGGGTGTCGGGGCAAACGCCACGGCCGAGGCGAACACTCAGCGCGCCAAGGAGCGGTGGAGCTGGATCCTGGACCGCGAGGTCGAGGTGGGGAGGATGAAACAGGCCGATCGGGCCAAGTTCGACATCGACAAGTTCCCCAAGCTCAAGAAGCAGACCTCGTCCCTGTCCGGACAGACCGGTTACCTCGTCGACATCGCCAAGGAGTACGCCGCGAAGAAGCTCGGACTGGAGCCCGAGGAACTGGACCGGCAGGGCGGCTACCGCATCTACACCACATTCGACCACACGAGGGTCAACGAGCTCGAGGCAGCCGTCAAGAAGACACAGAAGAGCTTCCTCAAGCCGAATGAACGCGCCAAGGACAAGAACGTCCAGTTCGGTGCGGCGTCGGTCGATCCGAAGAGTGGTGCGATCGTCGCCCTCTACGGCGGTGCGGGCTTCGACAAGGGCCACTACTCCAACAACGCCAACACGACGGGTGTGCCGGTCGGCTCGACCTGGAAGCCGATCGTGCTGGCGTCCGCGATGAAATACGGGACCTACCAGACCGACGGCGAGCCTCTGTCGCCGATGGCCCGGTACAACGGCAACGACCTCCTCGTGATCAAGGACCAGAACGGTGATCCGATCATGGGGTCCAACGGCAAGCCGTTCCGTCAGAAGAACGAGGGCACCACACAGTGGGGCATGGTGACCCTCAAGAAGGCCATGGAACAGTCGATCAACTCGCCGTTCGCCCAGCTGGGCGTCGACGTGGGCCTTGCCAAGACCCAGAAGGTCGCGGAGTCCATCGGCATCCTGCCGGAGTCCTTCGACAAGGGAAACCTGCGCAACGTGTCCTTCTCGCTGGGTACGTCGACGCCCAGCGCGATCCGTATGGCGGACGCGTATGCCACCTTCGCGGACTCGGGCAAGCACTATGAGCCGTACTCGGTCACCAAGGTGATCAGGGATGGGGATACGCTCGGGGGCTTCGATCCCCCGAAGCAGAAGCAGGCCCTGGAAGCCAACGTCGCCGACAACGTGACAGACGTCCTGCAGAACGTGGTCCAGAACGGCACCGGTAAGAAGGTCGCAGACATAGGGTTCCCGGTGGCCGGCAAGACGGGTACGACCGACAAGAACAAGTCGGCGTGGTTCGTCGGCTACACCAGGGAGCTGTCCACGGCCGTCACCCTGTTCAGGACCGAGCCGGACAAGGGCAAGCTGCTGTCGATGAACGGCACCGGCGGTGTGGCGTCCATCCATGGTGGTGACATCCCGGCCCAGATCTGGAAGGACTACATGGCGGAGGCTCTCAAGAACTCCGATCATGAGGCCTTCCCGGAGGCCGAGAAGATCGGCGAGATCATCGGCGCCAGCCCGTCCCCGACCGCCAGCGCCTCTCCCAGCACGGACCCCAGCGCGACGACGAGCCCCTCGTCGTCGCCCACCGCGAGCCCGTCGAAGACGAACGGCAACGGCAACGGCAACGGCACGTGCAGCCCCTGGGATGTGACGTGCAACGACAGCAGCGGCACCACGAGTGGGACCGACAGCGGCACGACCAGCGGAAGCACCGGCAGTGCCTCACCATCGCCCTCAACGAGTACCGGCAACGGCAACACCAGAGGCAACGGCAACGGAGGCTTCATCGGAGGCTGAGCGGGCTGATGCCCCTTCCTCGCCCTGAGCGCGCGTGTTTCACGTGAAACGAGGGCCGCCGCACCCGATCGGTGTGGCGGCCCTCGCCGCATTCTCAGGCGCGTACGGCAGTATGTGCGGCATGCCCAGTGCAGAGACGACGCGCTCGAGCGTGCACGAGCCGGAACCGGTACGGCCGACCAGGGAGGACGAGGTCGGCGCGGCCGGCAGTGAGCTGATCGGTGGCCCCCTCGGACGATGGGCGTTGACCGGGACCGGCTGGTGGACTCCCGTGCGCGTCATCGCGCTCGTCATGATCGGGATGTTCGCGCTCGGCATGGTGCAGAAACTGCCGTGCTACGACGGCGCCTGGTTCTACGGCGCCAGCTCGCAGTACACGCACGCCTGCTACTCCGACATTCCGCACCTCTACCAGGGACGCGGCTTCGCGGACGGCCTCGTGCCGTACTTCGACAAGCTCTCCGGCGACATGGATTACCTCGAGTACCCCGTGCTGACCGGAGTCTTCATGGAGGTCGCGGCCTGGCTGACCCCGGGCAGCGGAACCATCCAGCGCCAGGAGCAGATCTACTGGATGGTCAACGCCGGGATGCTGATGGTGTGCGCCGCGGTGATCGCCGTGAGCGTCGCCCGCACCCACCGGCGTCGCCCCTGGGACGCTCTCCTCGTCGCTCTTGCGCCCGCTTTCGCCCTGACGGCCACCATCAACTGGGATCTGCTCGCCGTGGCGCTCACGGCCGCCGCGATGCTCATGTGGTCGCGGGGGCGAGCCCTGGCCTTCGGTGTGCTGCTCGGACTGGCCACGGCCGCCAAGCTCTACCCGATTCTGCTGCTCGGTCCGCTGCTCGTCCTGTGCTGGCGCGCCGGCAAGCTGCGTGCGTACGGGACTGCCGTGCTCGGCGCGGCGGGATCCTGGCTCGTCGTGAACCTGCCTGTGATGATCCTGGCCACGGAAGGCTGGTCGAAGTTCTACACGTTCAGCCAGGAGCGCGGCGTCGACTTCGGCTCCTTCTGGCTGATCCTCTCCCAGCAGTCGGCCAGCCCGTTGAGCACCGATTCGGTCAACACGCTCGCCACGGTGCTCATGATGCTCGCCTGCGTGGGCATCGGCGCCCTCACCCTGACCGCGCCACGCCGCCCACGCTTCGCCCAGCTCGCCTTCCTCGTGGTGGCAGCCTTCATCCTCACCAACAAGGTCTACTCACCGCAGTACGTGCTCTGGCTGATCCCGCTTGCCGCCCTGGCTCGCCCGCGCTGGCGGGACTTCCTGATCTGGCAGGCCTGCGAGGTCGTGTACTACCTGGGCATCTGGATGTACCTCGCCTACACGACCAGTGGCGACGCCCACAAGGGACTGCCGACCGACGGCTACCACCTGGCCATCGCCGCCCACCTGCTGGGAACGCTCTATCTGTGCGCCGTCGTCGTCCGCGACATCGTCATGCCCGAGCGCGACGTGGTGCGGCGGTCGGGCGACGACGATCCCTCGGGCGGGGTGCTGGACGGGGCCGAGGACGTCTTCGTGCTCGGCTATGCGGCTCATCCGCCACGGCATGCCGCGCACTCCGAGGGACACAGCGTCCAGTGGGGCAGGGAAGCCGACGGGATCCCGCCGGCTGACATCCACGAGTGAGCCGCTTCGGAAGAACACATAGCTGAGCCGGAGGGGCTGCCGCAGAAGCGCAGACGCGCCGTGCGGCAGCCCCTCCGGCTCAGTGAGACCCGGGCGAACCCCTGCCGGCTCTACCTGTCGACGAGCCGGTCGAACTGCGTCGTCGTATGCCGCAGATGAGCCACCAGCTCCTCGCCCACCTTGGGTTCCGGCGCATCCGCCGGTACGAACAGGATCGACACCTGCATGTGCGGCGGCTCCGCGAACCAGCGCTGCTTGCCCGCCCAGACGAAGGGCGACAGGTTGCGGTTGACGGTGGCGAGGCCCGCGCGGGCGACGCCCTTGGCCCGCGGCATGACACCGTGCAGCGCCTTCGGGGCCTCGAGGCCCACACCGTGCGACGTACCGCCTGCCACCACGACCAGGTAACCGTCGGAGGCGGCCTTCTGCTGCCGGTAGCCGAAACGGTCGCCCTTGGCGACGCGCGTGACGTCGAGGACGGCGCCGCGGTACTCGGTCGCGTCGTGGTCGCCCAGCCACAACCTGGTACCGATCCGCGCGCGGAACCGGGTCTGCGGGAACTGCTGTTGCAGCCGCGCGAGTTCGTCGGCCTTGAGGTGGCTGACGAACATCGTGTGCAGCGGCAGCCGGGCCGCGCGCAGGCGGTCCATCCACCCGATGACCTCCTCGACGGCGTCCGAGCCGTCGGTGCGGTCCAGCGGGAGATGGAGCGCGAACCCCTCGAGGCGTACGTCCTCTATGGCCGCGTGCAGCTGGGGCAGATCCTGCTCGCTCACGCCGTGCCGCTTCATCGAGGACATGACCTCTATGACGACGCGGGCGCCGACCAGGCCGTGCACCCCGTCGATCGAGGAGACCGAGCGGATGACACGGTCGGGCAGCGGCACGGGCTCCTCGCCCCGGCGGAACGGCGTCAGCACCAGCAGATCACCGCTGAACCAGTCCTTGATCCTGGCGGCTTCGTACGTGGTGCCGACGGCGAGCATTTCGGAGCCGAGACGTGTGGCCTCGTCGGCCAGCCGCTCATGACCGAAGCCGTAGCCGTTGCCCTTGCAGACGGGGACCAGCCCCGGAAACTGGTCGAGCACGTGCTTGTGGTGTGCCCGCCAGCGCGCGGTGTCGACGTAGAGCGTGAGCGCCATGGCCGGTCCCCGAACCTTTCTCGTGATGTGCGGTGTATCAGGGTATGAGCTGTGGTGAGTCAGGAGAACGAGGGGGAAACGAGGAAAACGGGACAGGTCAGCGGCGCGACATGTAGATGTCGAGCGCCTTGTGGAGCAGCTTGTTGAGCGGGAAGTCCCATTCGCCGAGGTATTCGGCGGCCTGGCCGCCCGTGCCCACCTTGAACTGGATCAGACCGAAGAGGTGGTCGGACTCGTCCAGCGAGTCGCTGATGCCGCGCAGGTCGTAGACGGTGGCGCCCAGGGCGTAGGCATCGCGCAGCATCCGCCACTGCATCGCGTTCGAGGGCCGGAACTCACGGCCGATGTTGTCCGAGGCGCCGTACGAGTACCAGACGTGGCCGCCGACGACCAGCATCGTCGCCGCGGAGAGGTTCACGCCGTCGTGCCGGGCGAAGTACAACCGCATGCGGTTGGGGTCCTCGTTGTTGAGAGCCGTCCACATGCGCTGGAAGTACGACAGCGGACGCGGCCGGAAGTGGTCGCGCACGGCCGTGATCTCGTACAGGCGCTGCCACTCGGCGAGATCCTGGTAGCCACCCTGGACCACCTCGACGCCGGCCTTCTCGGCCTTCTTGATGTTGCGCCGCCACAGCTGGTTGAAGCCCTTGTGGACGTCCTCGAGTGAACGGCCCGCCAGCGGCACCTGGAAGACATAGCGGGGCTGCACGTCGCCGAAGCCCGCGCCGCCGTCCTCGCCCTGCTGCCAGCCCATACGGCGCAGCCGGTCCGCGACCTCGAAGGCGCGCGGCTCGATGAAGTCCGCCTCGATGTCGCGCAGGCGTTTCACGTCCGGGTTCTGGATGCCCTGCTTGATCGACGCCGCCTCCCAGCGGCGGATGATCACCGGCGGGCCCATCTTCACGGAGAACGCGCCCTGCTGCTTCAGGTGCGCCAGCATCGGCTGCAGCCAGTCGTCGAGGTTCGGCGCGAACCAGTTGATGACGGGGCCTTCGGGCAGGTACGCCAGATAGCGCTTGATCTTGGGCAGCTGCCGGTACAGGACCAGGCCGGCGCCCACGAGCTCACCCGTACGCTCGTCGAACCAGCCCAGGTTCTCGGACCGCCACTCCGCCTTGACATCGGCCCACGCCGGGACCTGCATGTGGCTCGCCGCGGGCAGGCTCTGGATGTACGCCAGATGCTGCTCTCGGCTGATGGTCCTCAGGGTCAGGCTCATTCGGGGCGCTCCTCGGGCTGGTGTGTCCCCATGGGTTCAGGGGCTCCGGCTCTCGCGCCGAAGCCTACTGCGCCGTTCGAGCGCCCTGTCTGGGCATACGGGACTTGGCCCCGGTCGGCACTCGACCGGGGCGTGTCAGACCCTCAGTCGGCTCTCAGCCGCGAACCCGGTCGGGCTCGGCCGCAAACCGCTCGTGATCAGTAGAGAAAACGATCGGTCTCAGTCCGGCACCGATCGAGATCAGCTGCTGATTGGGTTCAGTTGTGACCGGCACGCAGCCGAGACCGACCAGCCGCAGCGGAGACCGGCCCGCCTCAGCCGAGACCGACCTGCCTCAGCCGAGAACTCCGCCGAACAGGCCGCCGTGCGCCATGCCCAGGAAGAATCCGATCGCCGAGGCACCCAGGCCCAGGACGAGACCGAAGCGCTCGCGCGTCGTCTCCGAGATGAACTGGCCGTAGGCGCCCGTGAGGATCCCCACCAGACCGGCCCAGGAGCTGATCAGATGGAGGCCGTGGAACATCGCCGTGATGAAGGCGATGGCACCGAGGACCAGCGTCACGGCCGCCAGGACGTCCTGGCGAGGGTGGGGCTTGCCGTCCGTGGCGAAGAGAGAGGTCGCGGAGTTGGGTCGTACTGCCTGTGCCATAGGGGCACCTCCTGCGGAAGGCGGCGCATCGTAGCGCCATACACACCCGATGTGTACAGGTTGCCGGGCTCCGCCGCCGGATTTCAACCGGAAGCCGGTGTGCGGGTAGTCTGTACCCTCTGCACCGGTGTCTGCTCAGCCCTGCCCAGATCACCTCGATCACGGCCGGGAACCCCACCAGCGGTGCCTGCGCGGCAGCGATGCCGCCGGGCGTTGTCAGTGGCAGCCGATACCGTTGCGTACGCATCACAACCCTCCTGCCACGGAACGACCGTGGCCGCTGAGTCCAAAGGAGGTGGGTTCCACATGCGTCACTACGAGGTGATGGTCATCCTCGACCCCGATCTCGAGGAGCGCGCTGTCTCCCCGCTGATCGAGAACTTCCTCTCCGTCGTCCGTGAGGGCAACGGAAAGGTCGAGAAGGTCGACACCTGGGGCCGTCGTCGTCTCGCGTACGAGATCAAGAAGAAGCCCGAGGGCATCTACTCGGTCATCGACCTGCAGGCCGAGCCTGCGGTCGTCAAGGAGCTCGACCGCCAGATGAACCTGAACGAGTCGGTCCTCCGGACCAAGGTCCTCCGTCCCGAGACCCACTGAGCTTCCTAGCTCAGCGGTAACCGGGATTCGAGTAGCAACAAGCAGCCAGCAAACCCGCCGAGAGGTTCACCCATGGCAGGCGAGACCGTCATCACGGTCATCGGCAATCTCGTCGATGACCCCGAGCTGCGCTTCACCCCGTCCGGTGCGGCCGTCGCGAAGTTCCGTGTCGCGTCCACTCCCCGCACCTTCGACCGCCAGACGAACGAGTGGAAGGACGGCGAGAGCCTCTTCCTCACCTGCTCGGTCTGGCGTCAGGCGGCGGAGAACGTCGCCGAGTCGCTCCAGCGAGGCATGCGCGTCATCGTGCAGGGTCGGCTGAAGCAGCGGTCCTACGAGGACCGTGAGGGCGTCAAGCGCACGGTCTACGAGCTCGACGTCGACGAGGTCGGCGCGAGCCTGCGCAGCGCCACGGCCAAGGTCACCAAGGCCTCCGGCCGCGGTGGCCAGGGCGGCCAGGGTGGCTATGGCGGTGGCGGTCAGCAGGGCGGCGGCTGGGGCGGTGGCCCCGGCGGCGGCGGTCAGCAGGGCGGCGGCGCTCCCGCCGACGACCCCTGGGCGACCGGCGCGCCGGCCGGCGGCGGTCAGCAGGGCGGCGGTGGCTGGGGCGGAGGCTCCGGCGGCGGCTACTCGGACGAGCCCCCCTTCTAGGCCCTCGGGCCAAGGGTGGGCCGCACCCAAACTTCTTGATCACACAGGAGAAACACCATGGCGAAGCCGCCTGTGCGCAAGCCGAAGAAGAAGGTCTGCGCTTTCTGCAAGGACAAGGTCACGTACGTGGACTACAAGGACACGAACATGCTGCGGAAGTTCATTTCCGACCGCGGCAAGATCCGTGCCCGCCGCGTGACCGGCAACTGCACGCAGCACCAGCGTGACGTCGCCACGGCCGTGAAGAACAGCCGTGAGATGGCGCTGCTGCCCTACACCTCCACCGCGCGATAAGGGAAGGGTGACCGACACATGAAGATCATCCTCACCCACGAGGTCTCCGGCCTCGGCGCCGCGGGCGACGTCGTCGACGTCAAGGACGGTTACGCTCGCAACTACCTGATCCCGCGGAACTTCGCGATCCGCTGGACCAAGGGCGGCGAGAAGGACGTCGAGCAGATCCGTCGTGCTCGCAAGATCCACGAGATCGCGACCATCGAGCAGGCCAACGAGATCAAGGCCCGGCTCGAGGGCGTGAAGGTCCGCCTGGCCGTCCGCTCCGGCGACGCCGGTCGTCTCTTCGGCTCCGTCACCCCGGCCGACGTCGCCTCGGCGATCAAGGCTGCCGGTGGCCCCGAGGTCGACAAGCGCCGCATCGAGCTGGGCGCGCCGATCAAGACCCTGGGCGCCCACGCGACGTCCGTGCGTCTGCACCCCGAGGTTGCCGCCAAGGTCAACATCGAGGTTGTCGCTGCCTAAGCGCTGCGCTCGGTAGAGCTGAGAGAAGGGCCGCACCCACGAGGGTGCGGCCCTTCTCATTGCGTCACGTTCTGATGTGGGGCGCGCAACATGCGGCGGCTGCATGCCGTTTCACATGTTTCACGTGAAACGTCGTGCTCGGGATGGGGCGCGTCGCGCGGAGCGCCCTGTCGGCGGCGCGGTATCACCGCGTGGCCCCTGTGACGATCCACCGCCCCGAGCGGGAGCGCAGCCACAGGGTCAGCATCCGCACGGTCATCATCAGCGTCATGGCGCCCCACAGCGCGGTGAGTCCCCCTCCGAAGACGGGTACGAGCAGGGCCACCGGTGTGAAGGCCGCCAGGGTGACCAGCA
Source organism: Streptomyces sp. NPDC002577 (assembly GCF_053594815.1). Lineage (NCBI taxonomy): Bacteria > Bacillati > Actinomycetota > Actinomycetes > Kitasatosporales > Streptomycetaceae > Streptomyces > Streptomyces sp. NPDC002577. The sequence goes on from NZ_JBSFWK010000011.1 coordinate 199,321, forward strand.
TGGCCCACGCCAGATACGGCCCGTCCCCTGCGCCCATCAGTACTCCGTCGAGGACGAAGACGATGCCCGAGATCGGCTGGGACACGGCCACCACGACAAGGGCGGGCAGCGCCGCAGTCTGGACGACCGAGTCACCGGTGAAGAGCGGGATGAGCAGTGGCCTGGAAACGATCACCAGCAGTCCGAGCACGATCCCGGCGGCGATGCCCCACTGCACCATCCTGCGGCAGGCCTCGCGTGCTCCCTGGGCGTCACCGGCGCCGAGGTAGCGTCCGATGATGGCCTGACCCGCGATGGCGATCGCGTCGAGCGCGAAGGCCAGCAGACTCCACAAGGACAGAATGATCTGGTGGGCGGCCACGTCCGCATCGCCGAGGCGGGCAGCCACCGCGGTGGCGATCATGAGAATGGCCCGCAGCGAGAGCGTGCGGACCAGCAGCGGAGCGCCCGCCTGGGCGCAGGCCCGGATACCGGCGGCATCCGGTCTCAGTGACGCGCCGTGCCGTCTGGCGCCACGGACGACGACGAAGAGATACGCGGCGGCCATGCCGCACTGGGCGATGACGGTGCCCCATGCGGAGCCGGCGATGCCGAGCCCGGCGCCGTAGACGAGGCCCGCGTTGAGGCCTGCGTTGGCGACGAAACCCGCAACGGCCACATAAAGAGGAGTCCTCGTGTCCTGCAGACCGCGCAGCACGCCGGTGGCCGCGAGCACCACGAGCATGGCCGGGATGCCAAGCGCGGAGATCCGCAGATAGGTGGTTGCGTGGGGAGCGGCGGTGTCGGAGGCGCCGAAGATCTCCACGAGGGCCGGGGCCGTGGGCAGGACGACGGCGATGACAGCGGCGCCGAGCAGCAGGGCCAGCCAGATGCCGTCCATGCCCTGGCGGATGGCTGCCTGCAGATCTCCGGCGCCGACCCTGCGCGCGACGGCGGCTGTGGTGGCGTAGGCGAGGAAGACGAATACGCTCACCGCCGTCATCAGCAGGGCTGAGGCGACGCCGAGACCGGCCAGCTGGGCGGTGCCGAGATGACCGACGATCGCACTGTCGGCCAGCACGAAGAGGGGCTCGGCGACGAGTGCACCGAAGGCCGGGACGGCCAGCGCGATGATCTCTCGGTCGTGCCGGCGTCGAGCGACCCTGGTCGCCGCGGAAGCCTGTGTCATGGGCACCAATCTAATCGTCCACAGGTAAGTGACGCAAAGGTATTGTGTCCCTTACCTAGGGGTCGGCTTGACGCTCGGTCATGTGCCGGTCGCAGAGATCTTGGGCCGATGGGGGAAGTTTTTCTTCTGCACAGCCGGTGGACGGGAAAAGTGCAGGTCAAGAGCGTTCTTCTGGCGAGGCTGAGGGCTTGTTCACAGGGCTGTCCACCGGGTCGTGCACAGGTTTGGCGAGGTTCTCCACAGCATCGGAGCCCTCGTCCACAGGGCCTGTGGATAACCAGATTGGCTGACGGTGCCGAGGGGCCTACCGTGGTGCGGCGCCCAACCCGTTCCACGGCCTCGTGAACCTCGCGGACACCGACCCGTCAGAAGCGGATCAGGGCCTCTCGTTTTGTCAGTGCCGTGCCGTAGAAAAAGAGGCGCGGCATGTCCGCGTGGAGCACGGCAGGAGGTGGCCCGGTGAGTATTTCCGAGCCCTTGGACGAGCCCTGGGCCGACAGCGGGCCAGGGGACCGTCTGCCTGTCTCCCGTCCGCGCCGCGAAGGCGGCCGCAGTCGCGACGAGCAGCATGACCGCGGCCGTGAGGGCGGTTCCTGGGACGGCGGCGGTTCCTCGTTCGAGCGCGTTCCGCCGCAGGATCTCGATGCCGAGCAGTCGGTCCTCGGCGGCATGCTGCTGTCGAAGGACGCCATCGCCGATGTCATCGAGGTGCTCAAGGGCCACGACTTCTACCGTCCTGCCCACGAGACGATCTATCAGGCGATCCTCGACCTGTATGCGAAGGGCGAGCCCGCCGACCCCATCACGGTGGCTGCGGAACTCACCAAGCGCGGCGAGATCACCAAGGTCGGCGGCGCTCCCTATCTGCACACCCTCGTCCAGACTGTCCCGACCGCTGCTAACGCCGAGTACTACGCGGAGATCGTGCACGAGCGCGCGGTCCTGCGCCGCCTCGTGGAGGCGGGCACGCGCATCACCCAGATGGGATACGCGGCCGACGGCGACGTCGACGAGATCGTCAACAGCGCCCAGGCCGAGATCTACGCGGTCACCGAGCAGCGCACGAGCGAGGACTACCTCCCGCTCGGCGACATCATGGAAGGCGCCCTCGACGAGATCGAGGCGATCGGTTCGCGCAGCGGCGAGATGACCGGTGTGCCGACGGGATTCACCGACTTCGACTCCCTGACGAACGGCCTGCACCCGGGCCAGATGATCGTCATCGCCGCCCGGCCCGCCATGGGAAAGTCGACCCTCGCTCTGGACTTCGCGCGCGCCGCCTCGATCAAGCACAATCTGCCCAGCGTGATCTTCTCCCTGGAAATGGGACGGAACGAGATCGCGATGCGTCTGCTGTCCGCGGAGGCTCGGGTGGCGCTGCACCACATGCGGTCGGGCACGATGACGGACGAGGACTGGACCCGGCTGGCGCGCCGGATGCCGGATGTGTCGGCCGCGCCGCTCTACATCGACGACTCGCCGAACCTGTCGATGATGGAGATCCGCGCCAAGTGCCGCCGTCTCAAGCAGCGCAATGACCTGAAGCTCGTCGTCATCGACTATCTCCAGCTGATGCAGTCCGGGGGCTCGAAGCGAGCCGAGAGCCGTCAGCAGGAGGTCTCGGACATGTCCCGAAACCTCAAGCTGCTGGCCAAGGAGCTCGAGATCCCGGTCATCGCGCTCTCCCAGCTGAACCGTGGTCCCGAACAGCGCACCGACAAGAAGCCGATGGTCTCGGACCTGCGTGAGTCCGGCTCCATCGAGCAGGACGCCGACATGGTCATCCTGCTCCACCGCGAGGACGCCTACGAGAAGGAGTCGCCCCGCGCGGGCGAGGCCGACCTGATCGTGGCGAAGCACCGTAACGGCCCGACAGCGACGATCACGGTGGCTTTCCAGGGCCACTACTCGCGGTTTGTGGACATGGCGCAGACCTGATCCGTTCCGCTCCTCCAGCGACGCGCCCGCGGAGGCTCCTCGCGAAATCGCTCGACGTGTCGTGGGTGGCCCGGGTGGACTGGGGATCATGACAACACCCCATGGAGAACTTCTGCCGGCCACGCGTCGCGCCCTGCTGCACCGCATTGCCACTGCTCAGGCTGAGGGGAGGACGCCCTCGCTGGTGGCAGCGGTCGTCCGGGGCGACGGGATGGTGTGGAGCGGGGCCCGCTCCTGTGTGGACGGTCACGCCCCGGACGACACCGTCCAGTACCGCATCGGTTCGATCACCAAGACGTTCACCGCCGTGCTGGTCATGCGGTTGCGTGACGAGGGCGTGCTCGATCTCGGTGACCCCCTGGAGAAGCATCTGCCGGGCACGGGCGCAGGGCATGTCACGGTCCGCGAACTGCTCGCGCACACGGGCGGGTTGGCCGCCGAGACCCCAGGCCCCTGGTGGGAGCGCACCCCTGGCTCCCTGAGGCCCGAGCTCTCGGACGTACTCGGCGAGCAGCCCTTCAGGCACCCGTCCGGCCGTCGCCACCACTACTCCAACCCCGGCTATACGCTGCTCGGTTCGCTGGTGGAGGAGGTGCGGGGAGCGCCGTGGGAGGAGGTGCTGCGCCGGGAGGTCCTCGAGCCGCTCGGACTCCACCGGACGAGCGGTCAGCCGACGGCCCCGCACGCGGGCGGCTGGGCGGTGCACCCATGGGCCGACGTGATGATGCCCGAACCTGCCGAGGACCTGGGGCGCATGGCGCCGGCCGGGCAGCTCTGGTCGACCACCGGGGACCTGGCGCGCTTCGCGGTCTTTCTGACCAAGGGCGATGAGCGGGTGCTGTGCGCGGACTCCGTTCTGGAGATGCGTACGCCCACGGCTCCCTCCGAGGCCGCCGAAGTCGCGGAGGGCCGTGCCTACGGCCTCGGCATGCAGATCCAGCACCGGGACGGACGGACGCTGGTGGGGCACTCCGGCTCCCTGCCCGGCTTCCTTGCCGGTCTCGCCATCAGCGTGGACGACGACCTGGCGGCGGTCGTACTCGCCAACTCCACATCGGGGCCGCTCGTCACGACGGTCGCCGGTGATCTCGTACGGATCGTGGCCGAGGCCGAGCCGCGCATTCCGGAGTCGTGGCGCCCGCTGCCTGAAGTCGACGCTGCCCTCCTGGAGTTGGCCGGCCCCTGGTACTGGGGAACGCAGGCCGCAGTGTTGCGACTGACAACCGGCGGGGACCTTGAGTTCGGTCCCTTGTCGGGGGCGGGCCGCCGTTCCCGGTTCCGGGCGAACGGGGACGGCACCTGGACAGGTCTGGAGGGTTATTACGCGGGGGAGCTCCTGCAGGCCGTGCGGTGGCCGGACGGATCGGTGAGCCACCTGGACCTCGGGTCGTTCGTCTTTACGCGCGAGCCGTACGAGGAGGGCGCTTCAGTGCCCGGCGGAGTGGACCCGGAGGGCTGGCGAGGGCTGCCGCGGTAATCGATGCACCGGTGAGGGCCTCCGTGGGGAGAGACCGCGGAAAGCTGCCCGTTTCACGTGAAACAGACAGCTTCCCGCGTCCGATTCTTCCTGCGCCCGAGCCGCACTTGCTCTCAGAGTTGGAGTTTGAAGCCGACGTGTGAGGCGGTGAAGCCGAGCCGCTCGTAGAAGCGGTGGGCGTCCGTGCGGGTGGCGTCCGAGGTCAGTTGCACCAACTGGCAGCCCTGGCGCCTGGATTCCTCGACCGCCCACTCGATGAAGCGGCTACCGAGACCGCTTCCGCGTTCGTCGGCATGGATCCGTACGCCTTCGATGATCGAGCGGGTGGAGCCCCTCCGGGACAGTCCCGGGATGATCGTGAGCTGAAGCGTTCCGACCACCCGCCCATGACGCACGGCGACGACCAGGTGCTGGTTCGGGTCGCCGGCCAGCCGGGCGAACGCGGTCGCGTAGGGCTGGAGATCATCCGGCGACTCCCGCTGAGCGCCCAGAGGGTCGTCGGCCAACATGCCCACGATGGCTGGGATGTCCTCGGCGGTCGCGGTCCTTATCTCAAGATCTGCCATGAACGGCAGCGTAGAAGTATCCCTGTCTCTATGCGGACGCGGTCACTTGCCGGGCTGGTGCATCCGATGATGCGTCTCGCCCATGTGAGAGTTCGCCGGACATGCCCGCCGACTCCATGGCCTTGACCAGCGGGGTGAGTTCCGGGTTCTTTGCCGCTTGGTCGAGAGCCTCACGGAGTGCGGCGTCGTTGGTGGGACGGGCTTCGGTCAGGAGCCGGGCTCCGGCGTCGCTGACGTCCGTGTAGATGCCGCGTCGGTCCGTGGGGCACAGGTAGCGCTTGAGCAGGCCGCGGTCCTCGAGCCGGGTGACCAGGCGCGTGGTGGCGCTCTGGCTGAGTACGACGGCATCGGCGACCTGCTTCATCTGCAGATGGCCGCCCTCGCCGTCGTGCTGACGGCTGAGGGTGTTGAGCAGTGAGTACTCCCTGACGCTGAGGCCGTGCTCGGTCTGAAGGGCGCGTTCGATGTGCGCCTCGATCTTTCCGTGGAGCAGCGAGAGGGCGCACCAGCCCTGCGAGAGAGCGGTGAGTGCGGGATCGGTAGCGGTCATGGCTCTTGGTCCTCCGTCGCGGAGCGGCTGAGACCAGGATATGGCACGGATGCAATAGTCCGCGCTTGCAGATAGCCAGCGCCTGCAATTATTGTGGGCGCACGTTAAGCGCATCTGCAATCTTCTGGAAGGTGTATCCATGCCTCTCGCGCTTGTGGCCCTTGCCATCGGGGCCTTCGGCATCGGAACCACGGAATTCGTGATCATGGGGTTGCTCCCCGAGGTTGCGGATGACTTCGGCGTGTCCATCCCCACCGCCGGCTTTCTCGTGACCGGCTATGCACTAGGCGTCATGTTCGGAGCTCCGCTCATGACGGTGCTCGGCACCAAGATCACCCGCAAGCGCATGTTGATGCTGCTCATGGGCCTCTTCATCGCCGGGAACCTGTTGTCCGCGCTGGCTCCCGCTTTCGGTGTGATGCTCGCGGGCCGGGTGGTTGCTTCCCTGGCCCACGGAGCCTTCTTCGGCATCGGCTCCGTGGTCGCCGCGGACCTGGTGGCCCCGGCGAAGAAGGCCGGCGCCATCGCCATGGTGTTCACCGGTCTTACCGTCGCCAACGTCGTCGGCGTCCCCCTCGGCACCCTCATAGGCCAGAGCCTCGGGTGGCGGATCACCTTCGTACTCGTCGCCGCCCTTGGCGTCATCGGTCTGGCGGGCGTCGCCAAGCTCGTTCCGAACGTGCCGAAGCCGGAAGGCGTCCACCTGCGCCACGAACTTGCCGCCTTCCGCAACGTCCAGGTGCTCCTCGCCATGGCGATGACCGTCCTCGGCTTCGGTGGTGTCTTCGCCGCGATCACCTACATCGCGCCGATGATGACCCGTGTCGCCGGCTTCGCCGACGGCTCCGTCACCTGGTTGCTGGTCCTGTTCGGCCTCGGCATGGTCGTCGGCAACCTCGTGGGCGGCAAGTACGCCGACCGCGCGCTGATGCCCATGCTGTACGCAGCCCTGGGGGCGCTCGCGGTGGTCCTCGCCCTGTTCACCGTCACGGCCCACACCAAGGTCCTTGCGGCCGTCACCATCGCACTGGTCGGCGCTCTGGGCTTCGCCACCGTGCCCCCGCTGCAGAAGCGGGTTCTGGACCAGGCGCACGGGGCGCCCACCCTGGCCTCGGCGGTGAACATCGGTGCCTTCAACCTCGGCAATGCGCTGGCTGCTTGGCTCGGCGGTCTCGTCATCGATGCCGGCCTCGGCTACACCGCACCCAACTGGGTGGGCGCGCTACTGGCGTTCGCAGCGCTCATCCTGGCCGTCCTGTCCGCGACGCTGGAGCGCCGTACCGACCAGCCCAGCCGCGTTGTCGCGGGTGTCGTGACGCCTGCCGAGCACACCAGCCCCGTACACCGCTGATCAGGGGCTGCACAGCTCCTGTCACAGACACAGTGAGGCCCGGTCCCAGGGGGACCGGGCCTCACTGCCTGTGTCATCCAGCGGCCACCGTCAGGGGCGCGAAGCGCCGCGTCCAGTCGCCGGGCAGATCAGGAATGCCATACGTCATCACGGAGTTGGGCCCCTGAGACTCCACTCCTCGCTCCTTGATCCACGCGAGCAGCTCTTCATGGCGTACGTCGATGTCTGTGCGCAGGAGGCGGTCCGTGCCGGCGGCGAGCGAGGTCACGAGCGCCTTGGCTGTCTCCGTGTCGCGGGCGATCAGCGGGCCGACCACATGGGTCGCCATGTTGGGCCAGACGGCCGCGTAGCCGACGATCTCGCCGTCCTGCTCCGCAACCCTCAGCTGGTCGGCGAATGCGGGCAGCCGCGTGATCACGTGGGTGCGGTCGGTGCCGAACACCTCGCCGTCGAGCCGAAGAATGCCGGGCAGATCCTCGGCGACGGCGGGCCGGGTGGCGACAGTGGGTGGGGGACCGCCGGGTTGGAAGCGGCCCTGAACCATCTGTGCCTGTCCCAGAGACTTGAATCCCAGCTCCTCGTAGAGAGGCCGGCCGGCAGATGTCGCGTGCAGCGTGAGCGGGGTTGCGCCGGCTCGGGCGATGACATGCTGCATCAGCCGGCGGCCGACGCCTTTACGGGAGTGCCGCTCCGCGACCAGCACCATGCCGACCGCCGCCAGATCTGGGCGGGCACGCGGACCGTATTCGGTCACGACACAGGCGCTGACAAGGCCGCCCTCAGGATCGTCGATGCCATAGCCGGTACCGGCCGTCAGGAGAAGCCGCCACTTGTGTTCTTCGCGTGGCCAGCCTCGGTCCTGGGACAGATCGGCGCAGGACTTGAGATCTCGCGGGGTGAGCTGACGAATCGGCAGGGTGCTGAGGGAGGGCGTCGACACGCAGGTCAGGCTTGCCGATGCGGGCAGTGATGTCCACCGGTTTGCGGGTCGCTGCGTGCACCTTCGGCCACGTCAGGTGGACTATCTGGCGGTCTGCTCGGTTTCACGTGAAACGTGGTGTCGGGCGAGGGGCGATGGGCGACGGTCTGACAGCGGGGGGACAGGGCGCGTACGAGCCTCGTAATCCCTGACGTGACCTGCGTATTCGTGTGGCTGTCGCCAATTGGCTGCATTTCGCTGTGAGTCCTCTGAATTCCTTGTGAAGGAACGAGGGACTTGTGTGTAGGGCGTCTGCCGGTATGGTCGAGTCCGGTTCGGCCCTCGTGCGCCTAGGTAACCAGCGAGGTCGAGCGCGAGCCACCGCAGCCTAATGGGACGGAGAGATCGAAGACTCGTACTTTCCGTTACATGGCGGGCCTTGTGGCGCATTGTGGGATGCTGCCGTCACAAGGCTGCGGCCAATGTCACAATCTCGCCCTACTTGTCCTTGGAGGGTGGGGCCCAAGGTTCAATGTGGACCGCATTGCATCCGGGCGGTGCAGAGAAAAGAGCAAGTGCAGCGGGGGAATCAAGCAACTTCCGACAGGGGAAGTGCGCAGACCGACCGAAAGATGTTCGAGGCGAGGCACAGTATGGACGCTCCGACCACGAAGTCGGCCGACAACGGCACTTCCGGCGACAACAGCGGTGGCGGGGGTGGCTGGTTCACGCCCCGCAAGAAGCCTGCGAGGCCCGCCGACGAGGAGCCGGATGCGGTCGAGGGCCGTCGCATATCGCCCATACGCCCTGTCGGCAGGCCCGTATCAGAGCCCGTTCCCCCATCGGAACCATCCTCCGCGTCGGCACCGACGGCCGCCGAGACGGCGCTTCTGACCCGACCGGAGCCTGCCGTTGGATCAGCGGCTCCTCACCCGGCACATGCTGAGCCGCGTGCCGCCGAAGCGACCGCTGCCGCGCCGGCCCCCACTCCCGCCCACGCGTCTCCCCACGTGCCCACCCACGACCCCGACCCCGCTCGCCACCACGTATCGGACGGTGCATCGCCGGACGCCGTTCTCGTCCGGCGCACCATGGGCGAGGTCGGCCCTGTCGCGGACAAGGTGACCTCCTACTTCTACGCACTGCTCTTCGTCCGCCACCCCGAACTGCGGTCCTTGTTCCCCGCCTCCATGGACACTCAGCGCGACCGCCTCCTCAAGGCGCTGCTGACCGCCGCGGAGCACATCGACAACACCGACGTCCTCGTCGCCTATCTGCAGAACCTCGGCCGCGGGCACCGCAAGTACGGCACCCGGCCCGAGCACTATCCGGCTGTCGGAGAGTGCCTCATCGCGGCGCTGACCCGATATGCCACGACCACCTGGGACGACGAGACCGAGGCTGCCTGGGTCCGTACGTACACGACGATCTCCCAGGTCATGATCGATGCCGCAGCGGAGGACGAGTTGCGGTCTCCCGCCTGGTGGTACGCGGAGGTCGTCTCGCACGAGCTCAGGACATCCGACATCGCTGTCGTCACGGTCCGCCCGGACCAGCCGTACCCGTTCCTGGCCGGTCAGTACACCAGCCTGGAGACGCCGTGGTGGCCGCGGGTATGGCGTCACTACTCGTTCGCTTGCGCGCCGCGTCCCGACGGCCTGCTGTCCTTCCATGTCAAGGCGGTGCCGGCCGGCTGGGTCTCCAACGCTCTGGTCCACCGCGCCCGTCCGGGCGATGTGATCCGGCTCGGCCCGCCGGCAGGGTCGATGACCGTCGACCACGGCACCGACACCGGCCTTCTCTGCCTCGGCGGAGGCACCGGCATCGCGCCCATCAAGGCGCTCATAGAAGATGTCGCCGAACACGGTGAGCGGCGCCCGGTCGAGGTCTTCTACGGCGCGCGTACCGATCACGACCTGTACGACATCGACACGATGCTGCGGCTGCAGCAGTCCCACCCCTGGCTGGAGGTGCGGCCGATCGTCGATCAGCAGGCGCATCTCCAACTGCCCGACGCCATACGCGCATACGGCCCGTGGAACGAGTACGACGCCTATCTGTCGGGACCTCCCGGCATGATCCGCCGTGGCGTGGACGCCCTGAGGGACATCGGCATTCCTTCGGACCGGATCCGCCACGACGCCATCGAGGAGCTCGTCACGGCCGGCGACTGATCCGCTCGGCTCCAGACGTCAGCCCGGTCGAAGACAACGGGCCAGCCGAAGTCATCAGCCCAGGTGGCTCCAGGCATCAGCCCAGATCAGGCGCATGCATGGCGCGTACGCCTTCGATGTTGCCGTCGAGATAGTGCCGCAGCGACAGCGGGACCAGATGCACGGATGCGATGCCGACACGGGTGAAGGGCACACGGACGATCTCGTACTCGCCGCACGGGTCCTCCACCTCCGGGCCGTGCCGATGGGCCTCGTCCATGGATTCCAGTCGGCAGACGAAGAAGTGCTGCACTTTCACGCCGGTCGCGCCACCGTCCTCGCCGATGTGCTCCACGGTGTCCACAAAGCAGGGCACCACATCGACGATCTTGGCGCCGAGTTCCTCGTGCACTTCGCGATGGAGCGCGTCGACGACGGTCTCGTCCTCGGGCTCGACCCCACCACCGGGGGTGACCCAGTAGGGGTCGACGCCAGGCTTGGTCCGCTTGATCAGGATCAGGTCTTCGCCGTCCAGCAGGACGGCACGTGCGGTGCGCTTGACCACGGGTCGGACGGTCATGGGAGAAATGTGGCCCCGTCGGTTCCACGTGAAACCTCGCGAATGCCCCTGGTACGTCCTCGCGCGTCCTGGCGGACCCGCTGGTTCCGCGACTACGCCCAGTCGGCGGCAGCGTGCAGTAGCCATTCGTGCGCTCGCGCGATATGCGGCATGGCGAGTGTGCCGGTGCGCACCGCCAGGAAATACGTCCGCAGCGGCGGCACCGTCGGCTCCAGGGGCGCGACGATGTCTCCGCGTTCCAGGGCCGGGGCGCACAGATAGCGAGGCAGCACGGCCAGCCCGGCACCCGCGACAGTGCAGGCCAGCACGGCGCGTAGATCGGGAACGATGACCGTGCCGGAGATCGCCGGACGGCAGTCGAAGACGGCGGCCCAGTACCGCGCCACGAGCGGCAGCGACTCGTGCACCTCCACCACCGGCAGGTTCTCCAGGGCCGGTGGATCATTGCGGTGCAGCTTGCCGGAACTGATCTGGGCGGCCCAGCGGGGAGCGGCGACGAGGACGTGCTCTTCGTCGCAGAGTGGAGTCGCGGTGAGCAGAGCACCCCGCGGACGGGCGGTCGTAATGGCCAGATCGTGATGCCCGGCGGCCAGGCCTTCGAGCGTCTCCTCGGCATTGCCGAACGAGGCACGCAGGGCGAAGGCCTGGCCGTCCTCGCGGGTCAGTGCGGCAAGGGCCGGCAGAGCACGCTCAGCGGTGAACTCCGGGGGGCCCGCGAGATGCAGGGTGCGTAGGGAGGAGTCCTCGTCGAGCCCGGCTTCGGCGATCTCCACCAGCGCGTCGAGATGCGGGGCGGCCTTGTGCGCCAGCTCGTCGCCGATCGTCGTGGGAGTGACGCCACGCGCCTGACGCAGAAAGAGCGGGCGGCCCAGCTGCCGCTCCAGCGTACGGATCTGGGAGGTGACCGCAGGCTGCGAGAGACCGAGCAGTGCGGCGGCCCTGGTGAAGGAACCAGCCCGGTGCACGGTCACAAAAGTGCGCAGCAGGGCCAGATCCATCGGTAGCTCCTCCCCTCCCAAAGCCCCCAGCCGCGCCCAACTATAAATAAGTCGATAGGTCTCTGTCGCTACAGTGATTGGACACTGACAGAGAGTCAACTAGCCTTGTTTCTGCGGTTCTTCGCGCGCAGAACCGGGACGGTCCGAGCCACGAGGGGGGAGGCTCGGACCGTCCGCTGTGTGTACGGCCTCAGCCGCGGGCGCACGGGACCCGCGGCGGGGCGTTCCGGAAGCCGTCAGTCCGCCGACTCGTCGAGTGCGCGCAGCACATCCGACACCAGATCATCGGTGTCCTCGGCGCCGGCCGAGAAGCGGATGAATCCTTCCGGAACCGCGTCGCCGCCCCACCGGCCGCGCCGCTCGGCCGTGGAACGCACACCGCCGAAGCTCGTTGCATCGTCGACGAGCCGGAGCGCGTCCAGAAAACGATCGGCACGCGCGCGCGTGGGCAGCGTGAACGAGACCACGCACCCGAAACGGCGCATCTGCTGAGAAGCGATCTTGTGCGAGGGGTCGTCCGGCAGACCCGGGTAGCGCAGCCCGGTCACCTCTTCCCGGTCGCGCAGCGCCTCGGCGACCGCCAGCGCGTTCGCGTTCTGGCGGTCGGCCCGCAGCTGGAGCGTGGCGATGGCGCGATGGGCGAGCCAGGCCTCCATCGGGCCCAGGATGGCCCCGACGATCTTGCGCCAGCGCCGCACCGACGCCGCAAGATCGGCGTCGCGGCATGCGACGTACCCCAGCAGGATGTCGCCGTGCCCGGTGAGCTGCTTGGTGCCGCTCGCCACGGTGAAGTCGGCACCGAGTTCCAGCGGGCGCTGGCCGAGCGGGGTGGCGAGGGTGTTGTCGACGGCGACCAGCGCGCCACGCGCGTGTGCCGCCTCGACGAGCCGCCGCACGTCGCACACGTCGAGCCCCGGGTTCGACGGCGTCTCGATCCACAGCAGTCGCGCCCCGTCCAGGACGTCGAGCTGGGCATCGCCGCCGGTCGGCGCGGTGCGCACCTCGATGCCGTACGCGTTCAGCTGCTCGCGCACCAGCGGCAGGACCTGGTAGCCGTCGCTCGGCAGGACCACGGCGTCGCCGGCGCGCAGCTGCGAGAAGAGGACGGCCGAGATCGCGGCCATGCCGGACGCGAAGACGAGCGTCTCCACGTCCTGCCCCGGCGCCTCGAGCTCGCCGATGGCCCGCTCCAGATGTGTCCAGGTCGGGTTCTCGTCGCGGGCGTAGGTGTACGGACCCGTGGGATCGCCGGGCAGATGGAAGTGCGCCGCGAACACCGGCCCCGGCAGGCTCGGCTCGTACTTCACGGGCTCCGGCAGGCCGGCCCGCACCGCGCGCGTGCCGTCGCCGGCCGCGGATGCCTTGTCCGTACCGTCCGGCTCCCGGGGGGTGTCCGCCTTCTGCGGGGTGTTCGTCATGCCGCCTGTCCTTCCACTGCCTTGCGCACGGCGGCGAGCAGACCTTCGCTCGCCGCCTCCACCATGTCCAGGCACTCCTCGAACCCGTCCAGGCCCCCGTAATAAGGATCGGGCACGTCCAGATCGCCGGCCGCGGAGGGGTCGAAGGAACGCAGCAGCCGGACCTTCTCCGCGTCCGCCGGGGTCGGCGCCAGGTGGCGCAGGGCCCGCAGGTGACCGGAGTCAAGGGCGATCACCAGGTCGAGCCGGGAGAACCAGGAGGCCTGGAATTCCCGGGCCACGTGTGCGCTCGCGTATCCGTTCGCCTCGAGGACGGAGACGGTGCGGGGGTCGGCGCAGTCGCCTTCGTGCCATGCCCCCGTGCCCGCGCTGTCGACCTCGATGAGATCGTCCAGACCGGCCTCACGGACACGCTCCCTGAAGACGGACTGGGCCATGGGCGAGCGGCAGATGTTGCCGGTGCAGACGAAGCACACGCGATACGGCACGGAGGGCGCCGACGAGCGGGCAGGGAGGGAAGACATCGAAAGCGCTCAGTCCTCGTCCGGGAGCACGACGTTCAGGGCCCAGGACACGATCGAAATGATCAGGCCGCCCAGCACGGCGGTCCAGAACCCCTCGACATGGAAGCTCACGTCGAGCTTGCCGGCCAGCCAGGAGGTCAGCAGCAGCATCAGCGCGTTGACCACGAGCGTTATCAGGCCGAGCGTCAGGATGAACAGCGGGAAGGTGAGCACCTTCACGATCGGCTTGACCAGGAAGTTCACCAGGCCGAAGAGCAGAGCCACGATGATCAGCGTCAGCACCTTGCTGCCGGTGTTGTCACCGGTCAGGGTGATCTTGTCGAGCAGCCATACGGCCACGGCCAGAGCCCCGGCGTTGGCGAGCGTCTTGACTACGAAATTCTTCATGTGTCTGATCGTGGCAGACCTGAGCGGATCACGAATACGGCCAAGGGGCAACGAAGCGATGAAGGCATTCCGGTTGGACGAACTGGAGGCGGAGCGTGCCGCCAATGACGGTGCGTATCTGCAGTTCCTGCGGGAGCGGAACATGTCGGTCGGCCTGTATGCGCTCAACGCCGGCGAGCACGATCCCCAGCAGCCGCACAACCAGGACGAGGTGTACTTCGTCGTCAGCGGTCGCGCGGCGATCACCGTCGGCATGGAGACCACGCAGGTCGCGCGGGGCAGCGTCGTCTATGTGCCGGCCGGAGTCGCGCACAAGTTCCATCACATCTCGGAGGACCTGCGCGTTCTCGTGGTCTTCTCCCCGCCGGAGGCCTGAGCCGCCCGGGGGCCGCTTCGGTGACCGCTCCGGCGCTCCTCCTGGGGAATACGTCTCGGTCTCGGGGTTCCCTAGGGGATCGATCAGGGAAGGACAGGGGGCCCGGGGCCCCCACAGCCCCCCACCGCGCCCCTAGCATCGATAGCACGGACCAAGGCGTGTGCGGAAAGAGGTAAGGACGATGGCAGTGCGGGAGATCTTCGCGGGTATGCCCTGGTGGGTGAAGTGGATCGCGGTGCCGGTCATCGCCCTGGTGGTGTTCGGCGGGATGATTGCGAGCATTGTCGGCTTCGTGATCGGTCTGCTCTTCAAGGTGCTGTTGTTCGTGGCGCTCGTCGGTGGACTCGTCTACGTCGTACGCAAGTTCATGTCGTCCTCGTCCTCGCGCAACAGCGACTGGTAGGCCGCGCAGCGGGCGGCCGGTGGAGCCGTAGCACCGGCCCGACGGCCGCCGTATCAGCGACTGAGGGATCGCGTAGTAACGACGGAGTGGTCCCAGGGTGACCCGAAATCAACGTGGCAGGGTGCGAATTCCAGCGTGGTTCCCTCGGCAGGGGGAAGTTTCCCGGCGAGGCAGCCGGCGGTCGGCGCCCAAGGGCTAGAGTCCGGTAATCCGACGCGGGGTGGCCCCCGCGAGCGGGCTCTCAGCCCCTTCCCCGTGTCCCCCGGCACGGGCGGAACCCACCGCTTCGGGAGCGACCCTTGGCCAAGGTTGACACCACACCCGCTGACAAACCTCCCAACTGCCTCCCGACCCAGCCCGGTCCTCGTTCGAGCGATGCCCAGGCGCCGACCCTCATCGGATCGGTCCAGCGGGCCATACGCCTGCTCGAGGCCGTCGCCGCGCACGACCACGGCGCGCCCGCCAAACAGTTGGCCCGCGAGACCGGGCTGGCGCTCCCCACCGCGTACCACCTGCTGCGCACGCTGACGCATGAGGGTTATCTCCACCGGGAGGACGGCCGGTTCGTCCTCGGCGAGGCCACCGAGCGGCTGAGCAGCAAGGGTGCTCAGCAGAAACGTCGCAGCAGTATGGGGGACGCACTCGCGCACTGGTGCGACTCCCTCGGCGTGCCCGTGTACTACGCGGTCTACCGGGACGGCGAGATCGACGTCCTGGCCGTGGCGGACAGTCCGGCCGCCCCCGCCGTGCCGGAATGGGCGGATTTCCGCGAGACCGCGCACACCCATGCGATCGGCCAGTGCCTGCTGTCCCAACTGGACGACGAAGGGCGCCGGGACCATCTGGACCGCTATCCGGTGCAGTCGATCACCCCGTACTCGGTCCGTGATGAAAGAACCTTCCTGCGTCGGCTCGAGACGATGCGGCGGATGCAGCCGGTCATCGAACGGCAGGAGTACGCCCTCGGGGCCGTGTGCGCCGCGATTCCCCTCACGTTCGGCACCACGGCCGCCGCGATCGCGGTCTCCGTCCCGGCCCATCAGGAGGAACGGCTGCTGCCGGTGACCCGGCGCTTGCAGACCGAGATAGGCCGGCTGTCGGGGACGCTCGGTCTCTATCAGGATCTGAAAAATCACTCCTTGTGATCTGTTGTGTACGTTGAGCAAGATTCCAGATGCGTGCCAGGGGCCCATCCCTGGCCAGACGACGGCGAATTTGACGGGGCGGCGATGCGCGAGTCCGTACAGGCTGAGGTCATGATGAGCTTCCTCGTTTCCGAGGAGCTCTCCTTCCGTATCCCGGTGGAGCTGAGTTATGAGACCCGCGATCCCTATGCCGTGCGGTTGACTTTCCATCTGCCCGGCGATGCTCCCGTGACCTGGGCGTTCGGGCGGGAGCTGCTGGTCGATGGAGTGGTCGCGCCGTGCGGCGACGGCGATGTGCGCATCTCTCCCACCGGGGACAAGATGTTCGACGAGGTGCTCATCACGCTTCAGGTGAGTTCGGACCAGGCGATGTTCAGGGCCGGGGTCGCACCCCTGGTGGCCTTCCTCGACCGCACCGACAAGCTTGTGCCGCTTGGGCAGGAACGTGCCCTCGCCGACTTCGACGCCAGTCTCGACGAGACGCTGGACCGGATCCTCGCGGAGGAACAGAGCGCCGGCTGACGGAACGAAACGGCACGTGCACCTGCAGTTGCCGTAACGCTTCGTCTGCCATGGACAGGGCGCGTCGTTCCGGCGTCAGCGCTTGCGGCGCCGCCCCCGTCCGCCGCGCGGCGTCGGCGGCCGGGTGCCCGTTGCCGACCGGGCACCCGCCGCCCCCGTCGCTTCCGGGTTCTGCCCCGAACCCGGACCCGGCCTGTCGGCAGAGACCACCAGCGCGGCCAGGGCAGTGGTGAGCGGCACCGAGGCGACGAGACCGATCGAGCCCACCAGGGTCCGTACGATCTCCTCCGCCACCAGCTCGCTGTTGGCCACCGCGCCCACGCTGCTCTGGGCGATCGAGAAGAGCAGCAGCAGCGGCAGGGCCGCGCCCGCGTACGCCAGGACCAGCGTGTTCACGACCGATGCGATGTGGTCGCGGCCGATCCTGAGCCCTGCCCTGTAGAGCTTCCGCCAGCCCACGGTCGGGTCGGCCTCGTGCAGCTCCCACACCGCCGAGGTCTGCGTCACCGTCACGTCGTCGAGCACGCCGAGCGAACCGATGATGACGCCCGCAAGCAGCAGACCGCTCATGTCGATCTTCGGGTACAGGCCGTGGATCAGGCCGGTGCTGTCGTCCGTGTTGCCGGTCAGCGAGGCCCAGTCGATGAACAGTGCGCCCAGCAGGCCGATCAGCAGCAGCGAGAACAGCGTGCCCAGCACCGCGACCGACGTACGGGCCGAGAGCCCATGGCAGAGATAGAGCGCGATCAGCATGATGGCGCTCGCTCCGACCACCGCGACGACCAGCGGATTCGAGCCCTGCAGAACCGCGGGCAGGATGAACAGCGTGAGCACCATGAAACTGATCGCGAGCGCGACCAGCGCCATGAGACCGCGCATCCGCCCCACCACGACCACGGCGAGCGCGAAGATTCCGGCGAGCAGCGCCACGGGGAACCTGCGGTTCACGTCGGTGACCGAGTACTGCAGCTCCTTGGGCGCGTCAGGCGCGTACGCGACCACCACTTCCTGTCCCTGGTGCAGCTGCCGCGGTGCGTCCGGCTGCACGATCTCCGTGAACGTACGGCCCTTGTTCTTGCCGGTCGTGACCTCGACCGTCGCCTTTCCGCAGATCCCGTTCGCCTGCTGCTCGGCGGAAGAGCCCTCGGCGGTCGATGTGTCGCCCGTCGGGGTGTCCCCCGATGCGTTCACGGACTTGCAGTCCACCTTCTCGACCTTGACGACCCTGGCCTGCTCGGTCTGCCGGTCGAAACCGACTCCGGTGCGCTCGTGCGGCGGCGCGCCGCCCGGCCAGAGCACGACGAGACCTACGACGACCGCGGCCGCGAAGGGGATCAGCACCGCGGCGATCACCTTGCGCAGATGCTTCGAGACGGGCGCGGCCGGCCCGTGGGCGTGCGAGTGACCATGCCCGCCTGCACCATGTCCGGGGCCGGCACCATGGTCGTTGCCGTTGCCCACCCCGTGCCCGTGCCCATCGTGCACGTGCCCGTTCTCCGGTCCGGGTGGGCCGTCCCCGTACCGAGGCGCTGGCGGACCACCCTCGTACGAAGGTCTGGGCCGGCCCTGTCCACGCGGCGGTTCGGAGGGCGGCTGCGGGCGCTGCTGCATGGGGCTCACGCGCAGATCATCGCAAGAACGACAGGGGGCCTCTGTTCAGCTCGCAAGATATGACGCTAGCGTGGAGGCACTTTTGCAATCGCGGGAGCTCGGAGCACCGGGCTGAGAGGACGCTGACCTTCGTCGTAGCGATGTTTCACATGAAACATCGGCAGACGGAAGCCGCTGCGTCGACCGCCGAACCTGTTACCGGGTAATGCCGGCGTAGGGAGTAGGTCTCATGACCAACAAGGACGCACGCACGCCTGCCTCCACGCAGAACTCCAGCACTGGGGAGGCCGGGAAGTCCATCGGCTGGCACAAGGCGTACGTCGAGGGTTCGCGCCCCGACCTGCGCGTGCCGGTCCGTCAGGTGCATCTCACCAACGGGCAGTCCGTCACGCTGTACGACACGTCCGGACCGTACACCGATCCCTCCACCACCACCGACGTCCGCAGGGGCCTGCCGCCCGTCCGTGAGAACTGGATCACCGCCCGCGGAGACACCGAGGAGTACGCGGGCCGCCCCGTCCGCCCCGAGGACGACGGCATCAAGCACACATCGCCCCGCGGCGGACTGCGCAACCTGGACGCCGTCTTCCCCGGGCGTCCGCGCCAGCCGCGCAGGGGCCGCACCGGGCAGGCCGTGACGCAACTCGCGTACGCGCGACGGGGCGAAATCACGCCCGAGATGGAGTTCGTGGCGATCCGCGAGAACGTCGACCCCGAGGTCGTACGCGAGGAGATCGCCGCCGGCCGCGCGGTGCTGCCCGCCAACGTCAACCACCCGGAGATCGAGCCGATGATCATCGGCAAGCGATTCCTGGTGAAGGTCAACGCCAACATCGGCAACTCCGCCGTGACCTCCTCCATCGAGGAGGAGGTGGAGAAGATGACCTGGGCGACCCGCTGGGGTGCGGACACGGTCATGGACCTCTCCACCGGCCGTAACATCCACACCACCCGCGAGTGGGTACTGCGCAACTCCCCTGTCCCGATCGGCACTGTGCCGCTCTACCAGGCCCTCGAGAAGGTCGACGGCAAGGCCGAGGAACTGACCTGGGAGATCTACAAGGACACGGTCATCGAGCAGGCCGAGCAGGGCGTGGACTACATGACCGTCCACGCGGGCGTGCGCCTGCCCTATGTACCGCTGACGGCCAACCGCAAGACCGGCATCGTCTCCCGCGGCGGATCGATCATGGCCGCCTGGTGCCTCGCGCACCACAAGGAGAGCTTCCTCTACGAGAACTTCGAGGAGCTCTGCGAGATCCTCGCGGCCTACGACGTGACCTACTCGCTCGGTGATGGCCTGCGGCCGGGCTCGATCGCGGACGCCAACGACGAGGCGCAGTTCGCGGAGTTGCGCACGCTCGGGGAACTCAACCGGATCGCCAGGCGTTTCGACGTGCAGACCATGATCGAGGGCCCGGGACACGTCCCGATGCACAAGATCAAGGAGAACATCGACCTTCAGCAGGAGATCTGCGATGAAGCTCCGTTCTATACGCTCGGCCCGCTGACGACGGACGTCGCGCCGGCGTACGACCACATCACCTCCGGCATCGGTGCCGCGATGATCGCCTGGTGGGGCACGGCGATGCTCTGCTATGTCACGCCCAAGGAGCACTTGGGCCTGCCCAACCGTGACGACGTCAAGACCGGCGTCATCACCTACAAGATCGCCGCCCACGCAGCCGACCTCGCCAAGGGGCACCCGGGCGCCCAGGAGTGGGACGACGCGCTGTCGGACGCCCGCTTCGAGTTCCGCTGGGAGGACCAGTTCAACCTGGCCCTGGACCCCGACACGGCACGGGAGTTCCACGACGAGACGCTCCCGGCCGAGCCGGCGAAGACCGCGCACTTCTGCTCGATGTGCGGCCCGAAATTCTGTTCGATGAAGATCTCGCAGGACATCCGCCGCGAACACGGCACCACGAAGAGCGAGATCGAGGCGGGCATGGAGGAGAAGTCCAAGGAGTTCGCGGCGGCGGGCAACCGGGTGTATCTGCCGATCGCCGACTGAGCGACCGACCGGCTGAGCGGTGGTCGCCCGGGCCTCTCACTCGTGCGTCGAGAGGCCCAGGCGGCCCGGCTCACTCCGGCCTGTGCTCCGGGCCTCCGAAGTCCGGGCTCGTGAAGTCCGGGCTTGTGAAGCTCGGGCGCGGGCCGGCTGCGGGTCCGCCCTCCGGGCTGCTGAAGCCGGGCCTGTCGTACCCGAGGTGAGGGATACGGCCGGCCGGAGCGGTCGGTGTGGGGCGGCTCGGCGGTGCAGGGGCGAGGCCCTGGCCGGGGTCGGTCAGGGCCTCCCTGAGGAACGGCACTATGCCGCGCTCCAGGAGTGCCTGGTGCCAGGCTTCCCTGGCCTGGTCCACCGCCTCGCTGTGCTCGTAGTACTCATCGGCCTGGAGCGACGTGGAGGCGTTGCGCAGGGCGGTGAGCAGCAGGCCCACCGCGGCGACCAGGATGGCGGCGGCCGTGATCGCGGTGAACACCCAGCCGGTGGTCAGCAGGGTGTGTGCGAACGCCTCCTGGGGCTCGAGCGCCTTCAGGATGTAGCCGACGAGCAGGAAAATCGCGGCTGCGGTGCCGGCGAGGACCGGGGTGAGCACCGCGACGACGGCGGTCACGCCGGCGCCGGCGGCCTCGGTGGCCTGGGTGGCCTCGCCCATGGCGGTGGCGAGCCCCACGGCGCCCGAGCCGGGCTCCGTGCGGCTGGCCCCGTCGCCCACGGCCGTGCTGGGCCGTGCGGGTTCGCGGAGTTCGTCGCGGACCTTCACATAGTGCTGATACTCGGTTGCGGCGGCTGCCGTGATCAGTGCCGTGGCATTCAGCGCCATGGTGCGCAACTGCTCGGCGTTGAGCTGTCGGCCTGTCGCGGCCAGATCAGGACGGTGTGGTGCGGAGCGCAACGCCTCATCGAGGACCCGCTCGTACTCCTGGCGGTCCTCATTCAGCAGCTGCGGAGCGCTGTTCATGTGCATCCCCCGATGCTCCGTAGGGCTTGGGAGCTCGCAGGCTTGCGAGCCGTGGCAGAAACGGAGGGGAGCCTGCTACGGATAAACCGATGGTAGAGCGGTCACGGCCGGTGGTGACAGGGGGTTTCCGGAAATTGGGCCCCTGGCCAGAGCCGCCGTCGTCGGTGGGCGCCTGCCCGGCGAACGGTCATTTATCCATGGGGAGTTGGCAGACCAGCAGTTTTCCGGCCATGGTCACGCCCCCGTCCATGGCGATGGCCAGACCGCCGGCGTAGATGTGCGGTCCCTCGACCGCGGGCCCCGCGCCGTTCTCGCCCTCCTCCGATCCGACCTCGCCGAGGAGGTACGGGATGGGGCTGTGGCCGTGCACGATGCGCGTGCCGCCGTAGGCGTCGAGGAGTTCACGCACGGCGCCGGGGCCTGCTTCGTCGTCGCGGAAGGCGAAGCGCTTGGTGAACTTGCGGAAGAGGTCCCAGCATTCGTCGGCGTCGTTGCGGGTGAGGGTTTCGCGGACCGTGTCGTTGACCGCTTCGATGGAGTCGCCGTACTCGAGGTAGGCGGTGGTGTCGGAGTGCACCAGGAGATAGCCGTCCTCCTCCATCATCGCGTCGAGGCGGGCCATCCACTGCAGATGGTGGTCCTGGAGGCGTTCCATGTCGGTCTTCTGGCCGCCGTTGAGCAGCCAGGCGGCCTGGAAAGTGGCGGTTCCCGCTCCCGAGTTGACCGGCGTGTCGCCGAAGCGCTTGGCGCCGAGCAGCAGCAGTTCGTGGTTGCCCATGAGGGCCTTGCAGTAGCCGCCGGCGGCCGCTGCCTCGGCGGAGAGCCGCATCACGAGGTCGATGACGCCGACGCCGTCGGGCCCTCGGTCGGTGAAGTCGCCGAGGAACCACAGCCGCGTGTTGCCCGCGGACCAGTTGCCCTCGGCGTCGACGAGGCCCTTCTCCTGGAGCGCCTCGACGAGCTGGTCGAGGTAGCCGTGGACGTCGCCCACGACGTAGAGGGGGCCGAGGCCTTCGGGGGTTGCCGGGTCGGGCGCGGGCTCTGGTGCGAGCGGCAGATGGAGGGTGTCTCCGCGGTCGACGACCGGGAGATCACGCTGGGTCGGTGTGTAGCCCGCGGGCTCCGCGGTGTCCTCGGGCACGCCGGTGCTCTGCCCTGTGGGTGCGGCACTGTGCGCGTACGGACCGGTCTCATGGACGTACGCGGGTACGCGGAAGTCGCGCAGCGTCGCCGTCCGCACCTCGGGTCCCTGACCGGCCCCCTGAGTCATCGACCCCTCCACCACCATTGCGCCGCATCTGCACCGGATCGGACTGCCTGGTCGCAGCGGCCCGCGGTGTCGTCCGCCCATCATAGGAATGCGGCTCGTTCTGTGTGATGACCCAGGGGTGGTGAATCGGCTTCGTACCCCGGTTCACCGAAGTTTTCTCCCGAATTGGGCAGGGGTTTCCCTGCAGGCCATGGCAGCTACGTGTGTTCCCACTCTCCCCGTCTGTGTCGTCTCCGCCTGGTCTGTCCCGGACCGGTGATCTACCCCGATCGGTGACCTATCCCGGACCGGGGGAGCGAGGTGGATTGACCATGACGCGCGGCTGCCGCCGCTGGGAGGAGGCCCGCACGATGAGTTCGGTCGGTATCACCTGCTCGACCGGTTGGTCCGATTCGACGCCTTCGATGGCGTCGATGAGGAGTTGCACCACTGCGGTGCCGATGCGGCGCGGCTTGAGGGAGAGGGTGGTGATGGGGGGTTCGGTGTTGGCGTAGACGGACGACTCGCTGCAGCACACCAGGAGCAGGTCGTCGGGTACGCGCAGTCCGTACCGGCGGGCTGCGGCCAGCAGGTCGGTGCCGTTGGGGTCGAAGAGTCCGTAGACGGCGTCGGGCCGGTCCGGGCGGGCGAGCAGGCGGTCGGCGGCGACCGCTCCGGCGCACGGGTCGTGGGCCGGGTACGTCTCGTACACGGGGTCCTGCCCGACGCGCTCGCACCAGTTCAGGTACGCCGTCGTGGACAGGTTGGTGTACGTGTCGGTGGAGGTGCCGGTGAGCA
>NZ_JBSFWK010000012.1:0-186711 GCF_053594815.1 Streptomyces sp. NPDC002577
GGTCGCGGCCCGCCTCGTGGCGCGTGGTGGATGACGCGTGCATCATGGCCTCCCCTTGGTAGCCGGCCGCCCAGGCGGCGACCCGACGACCACGCTAGGAACACCGCGACATCCGCGATTCACCCGCGAGCGGACGCCATCGGTAGCTCTCACGGGGGATGCGCTCGGCGGGGCGGTGCCCCCGTCGTTGCCCCGCCGCGGATCCACCTGGGCCGCCTTCCTCCGCTCCCAAGCCGAAGCCATCCTGGCCGCCGACTTCGAGCGACGAGGGCTCCCAGTTTGCTCCCGAACACGCGTTAGGAGCACTCCGAAGAGCGCCCCTCACCTGCGTAAACTTCCGACATCTCTGTCGGGACGACAGGATTTGAACCTGCGCCCCCTTGACCCCCAGTCAAGTGCATTTACCCCACTTAGAGTCCTAAAGAGCAGCATCGCCCTCTAATCACACGGTATTGGCCGTAGGGAGCCCTGTGAAGACGTGCCGTCCGGTTGCCCCTCTACATATGCCCGCCAGAGACTGCTTGCACCTGTAACAAGCCGTCCTTGCCCAGTCACGAGCGCAACAGCAGCGCTACTTGAGCTGCCCTCGGATCCGGAGTCCTTGAACTGCCCCAAGTTTCGTAGATTCGCTTCCCCCCGCTGGGCGGCTGGTGCGCGAACACCGGCGAGAGCTGCAGGACCTGTTCCTGATCGAAGCAGCGAAGTTGGAATCCGCCGGCGGGAACGGGCACCATGCCGTCGGTGGTCGCCCGGTGGACGGCGGCCGGCCGGGCCGGCCGCCGGTCCGCCGCCCGGTCGCCGGACGGCGTGCAGCAGTTCGTTCTCCCCGTCGCGCGACAGACAGACGCGCGTCACCAAGGGCGGCTCCTACCTGTGCCACGCCTCCTACTGCCGCCGCTATCGGGTCGCCGCGAGACAGGGCCTCCCCCCGGATTCGGCAACCGGCAACGTGGGATTCCGGTGCGCTGTGGACATGCCCTGATCCCTGTTCGACCCCCATCACTCAGACCACGGCGCGACGCGTCGGCGCACAAGGAGCAGGACCATGGCGCAGCGAGCAAGACAGTGGCGCGCCGTCTCGGCGGGCATGGCGGTACTCGGTCTCACCCTCACCGCATGCGGCGGGGCGAAAGTCGGTGACAGCTCGGCCGGGACGGACAGCAGCTCGGGCAAGTGCGGCACCTTCAACCTCGCCGTCAACCCGTGGGTCGGCTATGAAGCGGACGCGGCGGTCGCCGGTTATGTCGCAAAGCACGAACTCGGCTGCACGGTCGAGAAGAAGGACCTGAAGGCGGAGATCGGCTGGCAGGGGTTCGAGACGGGCGAGGTCGACGCCATCCTGGAGAACTGGGGCCACGAGGACCTGAAGAAGAAGTACATCACCCAGCAGAAGACCGCCGTCGACCTCGGCCAGACCGGCAACAGGGGCATCATCGGCTGGTACATCCCACCGTGGCTCGCGAAGAAGTACCCGGACATCACAAGCTGGAAGAACCTCAACAAGTACGCCGCCCACTTCAAGACCTCCGAATCGGGCAGCAAGGGCCAACTGCTGGACGGCGACCCGTCGTACCAGACCAACGACGAAGCGCTCGTGAAGAACCTGAAGCTGGACTTCAAGGTGGTGTACGCGGGTAGCGAGACCGCGCTCATCCAGGCCTTCCGGGACGCCGAGCAGAACAAGAAATGGGTGATCGGCTACTTCTACGAGCCGCAGTGGTTCTTCTCGGAGGTGCCGCTGGTCCACGTCGCACTGCCCAAACACACAGCGGGCTGTGACGCCGAGTCGGCGAAGGTCGCCTGCGACTACCCCGTCTTCGATCTCGACAAGATCGTCAGTACCAGGTTCGCGAAGTCGGGCAGTCCAGCCTACGAGCTGGTGAAGAACTTCAAGTGGACCAACGAAGACCAGAACACCGTGGCGAAGTACATCGCGCTGGACAAGCTGTCGCCGGAGGCGGCGGCGAAGAAGTGGGTCG
The DNA here is from genome assembly GCF_053594815.1 of Streptomyces sp. NPDC002577. Classification (NCBI taxonomy): domain Bacteria; kingdom Bacillati; phylum Actinomycetota; class Actinomycetes; order Kitasatosporales; family Streptomycetaceae; genus Streptomyces; species Streptomyces sp. NPDC002577. The sequence goes on from NZ_JBSFWK010000012.1 coordinate 1,980, forward strand.
AGGCAAACCCCGACAAGGTCAAGGCCTGGCTCGAGTAGTACAGGCCGAGCACAACGACTACGTGACCGGCGGTCTGTCGACCCGGCCCGGCTGGTCGGGGCGCACTATCTGGTGCCAGCCGGGGCCGAGGTGGCGTACGGCCCGATCGTGATCATTCAGTGTTTGTGAAGGCAGTCGAAGTAATCGCGCGGTGGCCGTCAGACGGTGATATCGCGGCTGTCTTCTGCAGTGGCCTGGCGTGTGCGGACCGGTCGTCCCTGCAGGGCGTCGGCCAGGAGGTGGGCGGCGGCGCTGACGGACTGGTCGGCCAGGTTGCCATAGCCCAGGACGAGGGTCGGTTGGGCCTCGTGCGCCGGCCGAATCCGGAAGGCGTCCAGGGATGCTGCGGCCAGGCCGCGGCGGCTGATCGTTGCGAGCAGGGCGGCGGCGTCGGTACCGGGTGGCAGGTCGAGCAGTACGTGCAGGCCGGCTTCCGCTGCGCGAACGGTGCAGCCGGGGATCGCGTCGAGGACCTGGATCAGGGCGGCGCGTCTACGGCGAAAGCGGGTCCGCGCCTCACGGAGGTGGCGGTCGTATGCGCCGGATTCCAGCATCGAGGCCAGTGCGAGTTGGTTGAGCACGGGTGGCATCAGCAGCAGCGGGTCTTCGGCGTGCAGGGCGGTGGTCCACCGGGGCGGGGTCACGATCCAGCCGATGCCGACGGAGGGTCCGAGGGTCTTGCTCACCGAGCCGAGCAGCGCCACCCTGCGTGGCTCCATGCCTTGCATGGCGGCCGTTGCGGGCCGGTCGTAGCGGAATTCGGCGTCGTAGTCGTCCTCGACGATAAGGCCGTCGGTGTCGCGGGCCCAGCTCAGCAGGGCGGCGCGACGGTGGGGTGCGAGCACGGGTCCCAGCGGGAATTGGTGGGCCGCGCCGACGCACACGGCCCGCACCTGGGGGTGTTCGGCCAGGTCGGCGACCACCAGGCCGTGCTCGTCCACGGATACGGGCACCAGGGTGAGGCCCGCCGTGCTGGCGGCCTGCCACAGGCGGGTAGGGCCGGGGTCCTCGACGGCGATGGCGGTGTGGCCGTCCGCTCGCAGTGCCTGGCAGATCCGCAGCATGCCCTGGGCGGCTCCGAAGCAGATGCTGACGGATGCGAGGTCGGCCGCGGCGCCGCGGCACCGGTTGAGGTAGGCGGCGAGCACCTCGCGCAAGTGCGGGGTACCGCCGGGTGCGGGGTAGTCCAGGTCCGCGAAGGAGGCCGTGTCGGCGGCTGCGCGCAGGGCCTTGATCCAGCGCTGCCGTGGGAAGGCGCGCAGGTCCGGGCGGCCGGGGTTGAGGTCGTAGCGGATCGGTGCCGGCGGCGGGGTAGCGGTGGGTTGCTGCGCGGGTTCGGGGACCCAGCGCACCCGGGTCGCCGAGCCGGTGCGTGCCTCCAGGTAGCCCTCGGCGATCAGTTGCCCGTAGGCCTGGGTGACTGTCCAGCGCGAGATGTCCAGTTCGTCGGCGAGGGTTCGGCTGGGCGGCAGCGCTGTGCCGTGGGGCAGTCGGCCGTCGCGGATCGCGGCACGGATCGCCGCAGTGAGCCGTTCGCTCAGGCTTCCGCGGTGCGCGGTCGGGACCAGCAGGACGTCCCACGCCAGATTGGTCCGTTGTTGTGGCACATCATTGGATCGTAGCGGCAGTCCGATCCGATCTACGGTCGATCTCAGCAACTCACGAACCGAGAAAGGACAGTTACTGTGAGCAGCCTCAACAGCAGCAGCAACAGGCCGAGCACCGCTGGCCACCGCCTCTCGTGGCGCGCGCTGCGGCGTTATGTCCGACGCGGACCGAGGAAGTCCGGACCGGTGGAGCCCGAGCCGGCCACGCGGGCCGAGGGCAGCAGTTGTCGGTTCTCCGACCGCACGTACAAGGCGGTCTTCCTCACCTACAGGAACCGGTCCTGACCCGCGCAGTGACCCCGGATGGCCGATGGCGCTCCGTCCCGCTGTCCCAACGAACAACTGCATTCGACGTCTTGATGCACGCACCACCCCGACATGGAGCGCTCGCCGTCAAGGGGACACGGGAATCGGGCAGGGGGTCGGGCATTCCCACGACCCCCTTTGAAAGTCTGGGAGCAGACCACGCCAGGCCATGGCCGGGAACCGTGGCCCATCGAGGCCGACCTCGCCCGCCAGCACCGGCTGGCGGCCGGGTGGCAGCTACCCGACCCGGCGAACGGATCCGGCGGCGACAGGCACGGATGAGATCGCCGCAGCCCGCGGCCAACGCCATCTGGTTGGCGTGGGCTCATTCCCATGTTTCGGTGCGGTTTCCGTTGCATTCGGGCGGAGAAGTGATGGTCAAGACTTATATATGAACGCTTGTGGGCTTGTGCGACGGCGGCGGATCATGGGCCGGATCTCACCCGTATTCACGAGCACGCAGGAGCTCCCGGTGGCCGCTGACCAGATAACTTCCGAGCCGACCGACGCGCCGGCAGCAGCCCAGACGGAACGGCAGAAGCTGCGCAAGCACTTCGGCCGCTTCGACATCCTTTTCTTCCTCCTCTGCACCATCGTCGGGGTGGACACCATCGGCACCGTGGCCTCGTCCGGTGCCGAGGCCTTCACCTGGCTCATCGTGCTGGCCGTCGTGTTCTTCGTGCCCTCCGCGCTGCTGACCGCCGAACTCGGGGCCGCGTTCTTCGACGAGGGCGGTCCCTACATCTGGACCAGTCGGGCTTTCGGGCGACTCGCGGGTGCCGTCAACAACTTCCTGTACTGGATCACCAATCCGGTGTGGCTCGGCGGCACGCTCTCCGTTTCCGCCGTCACGGCCTACACCACCTTCTTCAACAACGGGAAGGACCTGAGCACCCCGGCCTTCTACGCTTTCACCCTCGTGTTCGTCTGGGTGGGCGTGCTCGCCGCGATCCTCTCCTTCGACATCGGCAAGTGGATTCCCACCGTCGGCGCCTGGAGCCGTTTCATCCTCCTCGGCCTGTTCACCGTCACCGTCGTGGTGTACGGCATCCAGCACGGCCTGCACGGATTCGGGATCGGCGACTTCTCCCCGACCTACGCGGGATTCGTCGGCCTGGTGCCCGTCCTGATGTTCAACTATGTCGGTTTCGAGTTGCCCAACACCGCCGGCGACGAGATGACCGACGCCCAGAAGGACGTACCCTTCGCCATCTTCCGCAGCGCCGGCCTCGCCGTTCTGCTGTACGCGCTGCCGATCCTCGGCATCCTGCTCGTCCTGCCGGTCAAGGCCATCACTGGCCTCGGCGGATTCATCGACGCGATCCGGCAGGTCTTCACCGTGTACGGCGGCCACGTCGCCGCCGACGGCACCGCCACGCTCAGCGGCGCCGGCAGCCTGCTCGGGGACCTCGCCGCGATCATGTTCATCCTCACGGTGCTGTCCTCCGGCGTCACTTGGGTCATGGGCTCCGACCGCGCACTCGCCGTCTCCGGCTACGACGGCGCCGCGCCCCGCTTCCTCGGCGTCATCTCCAGCCGGTTCGGCACCCCGGTACGCGTCAACATCCTCAGCGGGGTGGTCTCCACCGTCGTCCTGGTCCTGGCCCACGAACTGACCAACGGCAGCGCCGCCAAGCTCTTCGGCGCCGTCCTCGGCCTCGCCGTCTCCACCACCCTCGTCAGCTACCTGGGCATCTTCCCGGCGCTCGCGGTACTGCGCCGCAAGGCCCCGGACGTCCCCCGGCCCTACAAGGCACCCTTCCCCCGCACTATCAGCGTGGTGCTCACCCTGCTCGTCCTGTTCGCCAGCATGCAGCTGGTCGCCCCCGGACTCGGCGACCACTGGTTCGGCTCCGACTACGCGCCGGACGGCTGGAGTTACGACGAGCGCTGGAAGTACCTGCTGACGGAGGCCGTCCCGCTCGCCGGGTTCATGCTCCTCGGCGTGCTCTTCTGGGCACTGGGCAAGCCGACCCGCACGTCACCTGCCGCCAAGGAATAGCACACGGGATCTCGACAACCATGCTGGGCACGAGTCCCATCCTGCCCCCAGCGCCTCCGCCCGGCTCAGCCAAAGGTGCCTGTACCGCTCGAAAACTCGTCGCTGCTGGTCATGCTGCATATCGGTACTCGTTGATGGCGCCGCCGAGCACTCGGTTCGTAGGAATCGGTGAGCGGGGAGGCCGGTCACGGGTGCCGGATGCTCCCGGGCAAGGGGAGGAAGCTGCCCTCGAGCCTGGTGCGGACGATGGCGGTTGTAGTGATCGGCGTAGGCGTCGAGGATGTGCCGGGCGTGGGTCTCGTTCCAGGTACCACCGGGTGTCCGAGGCGGACGAGTTCGCCCTGGATCCGACGGCAGCCCCAACGCGGATTCTCTTTGGCCAGCCGCAGAACCAGTGCCTTCACCGCGCCCGCGGCCGACGGCCTCCCGGGCCTGCTCCGGCCTGCTCCGGCCTGCTCCGGCCTGCTCCGGCGCATGCTGTGGTCCCACTTGCGCGCGATCAGTCTGCAGTGCCACGCGAGCAGGGGCGCAGGCATCACCGGGAACACCTGCGGCCACCGGCGTCGGGCGATCAGCGAGGACAGCGCCGCGAACCACAGTCGATCCGCCGGCTCGTACCGCACCGGTCCCGTGAGCTGCCTGCGCAGCACCGCGTTCTCGTGCCGCAGCACCAACAACCCGGCATCTCTGGCTGCATCCCGACGCACCAGCACGGCCGGGACCGCGAGCAGCTTCCATGCCACCTGGTACTGGTACACCAGTGAGACGACCACACGGACAGGGTTCCAGCAAGCCGTCGTGGCTCGCCAGACCGACTCCGAACAGCAACGATGAGTTTCCGAACGGCACAGGTTCCAGCCGAGTCCATTCGTCATCAGAGAGATCGCCGCGCCCCACGTCGACCGAAACGATTCCCCACACTGCGAGTCACGCGACCCATCTGACACGACCTAGCGGATCGGCTCGTCCGGCCTGGCCAAGGCCGTGTACCGGCTCTGGTAATAGAGCAGGGGGCGAGCCTCGGGCGCGGCGTAGAGGTCGTGGACCTTGGCGACGACGATGGTGTGGTCACCCCCGTCGTATTCGGTCTCGAAGGTGCAGTCGAGCCAGGCCGCCACTCCCGCCAGGCGGGGTGCACCGAGCGTGGTGGCGTCCCAGTCGACCCCGGCGAACTTGTCCGTGCCGGAGCGCGCCATCTGGTTGCTGAGCGCCTGATGGTGCTCGGCGAGGATGTTGATGCAGAAAGCGCCGGTGTCCCGGATCTGCGGCCATGTCCTCGACGCCTTCCCGGGGCTGAAGAGCACCAGCGGCGGGTCGAGCGAGAGCGACGAGAAGGACTGGCACGTCATGCCCAGCGGGCCGTCGGCCCCCAGGGCCGTGACCACCGTGATGCCTGAGCAGAAGTTCCCGAGGACGGAGCGGAACAGCGTCGAGTCGACGCTCCGTTCCTCGGTGACGGTCGTGGAGTCCACTACTCACCCTCCCGCGCAGACCGCTCGTCGCGGCGTTCGGCGGCCTCGCGGACGGCCGGCATCACGGTCTCGGCGAAGGCGTTCAGGTTGGCAAGGGATTCCTCGATGGAGAGGTCGCCGAAGGCCAGTGTCGCCTCGAAGTAGTTCACCGGCACCTGCTCCACCTGCGCGATGAGGAGGTCTCGGACGGTCTCCGCCGAGCCGACCAGAGCCGTTCCCGCGCGCAGGGCGCCGTCCGTGTCGGCGTAGACGTCGACACGGTGGTCGTCGTGCTCGTGCCAGAGCTTCGTCAGCTGGCGGGCGAAGACGTCGTTGGCCTTGCGGTAGCGGGCCAGGGCCTCTTCGTCGGTGTCGGCGATGTAGATGTTGGCGGCGACTCCGAGGTGGGGCGCCTGCTCGGGCCGGTCCTCGCGGGCGTGCCAGGCACGCCAGTAGGTCTCGGCCGCTCCTCGGAAGGTGCCGCCGTTCCAACGCCCGACGAAGTTGACGTTGTTGGAGCCTGCCCACTCCGCCGTGTTCGTGTTGCTGGACGCGTACCACAGCGGCGGGTGCGGGCGCTGAACGGGACCGATGGACAACTCCACGTCGTAGTCGCGCAGGAGGCGCCCGGTGTGGGTCATGCGACCGGTGGTGAGGGCCCCGGTGACGGCTTCCAGGATCTCGGCGTACAGGGCGCGCGCCCGGTCCCGCTCGATCCCGAAGTACGCGAGCTCGTAGGGGCTGACGCCGCTGCCGACGCCGACGTCGAGGCGGCCGTGGCTGAGTTGGTCGAGGGTGGCGAGTTCCTCGGCCAGGCGCAAGGGGTCGTACATCGGAAGTACGTGAACCAGGGCGCCCATCCGGAGGGTGGTGGTGCGCTGGCTGAGTGCCGCGAGGAAGAGGTTCGGCGACGGGCACACGGACAGCGGGGTGCCGTGATGCTCCGTCACGTGGTAGTGGGCTATGCCGGCCGCCTCGGCGGCGACCGCGAAGTCGAGGCGGTCGGCGATGACCTGACCCGGGGTCGAGTCACCGAGATCGAAGGAGTCGAAGATTCCGAAGGTGAAGGTCATGAGTGTGCCTTTGTACGGGGGAGGGTAGAGGTGACGAACGCTGAGCGTCCTCAGCAGTAGATCGACTTGAGGTTCTGGTAGGTCGCCAGGCCTTCCGGGCCGAGTTCGCGTCCCAGACCGCTCGCCTTGACGCCACCGAACGGAGAACCGGGGTCGGGCGTGTAGCGGTTGATGCCGATGGTGCCGGTGTGGATACGACGGGCGACCGCACGCCCGCGCTCCGGATCGGTGGTCCACACCGTTCCGGCCAGCCCGAAGTCGGAGTCGTTGGCCAGTCGTACGGCGTCGTCGACGTCCGTGTACGGGATCACCGACAGGACCGGTCCGAAGATCTCCTCCTGAGCGATGGTCGACCGGTTGTCGACGTCGGCGAAGAGCGTCGGCTCCACGAACCAGCCGCGGTCCATGCCCTTCGGACGGCCGCCGCCGACCACCAGCCGGGCGCCCTCAGCCTTGCCCTTGGCGATGTAGCCCTCCACCCGGTCCCGGTGCACTTGCGACACCATCGGACCGAGCTGGGTGGTCGGGTCCAGAGCGTCCCCGATCTTGAGGGAGGACAGCAGACCGGCGATCGTACCGACCACCTCGTCGTACCGGGAGCGCGGAGCAAGGATGCGGGTTCCGATGTAACAGGTCTGGCCGCCGTTGAGTAGCGTGGACGCGTAGAGGTCCTGGCCGATCCTCGTCAGATCCAGGTCGGCGTCCTCCAAGACGATCGCTGCCGACTTGCCGCCCAGCTCCAGCGTCACCGGGCGCAGGAGTCGGCCGCACGCCTCCGCGATGTTCCGCCCCGCAGCCGTCGAACCGGTGAACGCGACCTTGTCCACATCGGGATGCGCGACGAGATACGCACCCGTCTCCCGCCCGCCGGGAACGAGATTCACCACACCCGGCGGAATATCGGAGGCGGCCACGGCCTCGGCGAACAGGAAGGCATCGAGCAGGGTCTCCGGGGAGGGCTTGAGGACGAGGGTGCATCCGGCGGCCAGGGCGGGCGCGTACTTGAACGCCGCGAGGATCTGCGGGAAGTTCCACGGCGCGATCGCCGCCACCACCCCGGCCGGCTCACGCCGTACGACGGTCGTGCCGCCCAGCACATGGGCGCGTTCCTCCTCCAGCGGCAAGGTCTCTATGTAGTCGGCGAAATGACGCAGCAGCATGACGGGCGAAGTGGCCTCAATGCCGGCGGAGAGCTGCAGGGGCATGCCGTTCTGGCTGCTCACGCTATGGGCCAACTCAGGTGCCCGTGCCTCCATCTGATCGGCCAGCGACCGCATCGCAGCCGCCCGACGTCCGGCCGACCACCCGGACCAACCGGCCGGGTCGTCGAAAGCCCGGCGGGCCGCCACCAACGCGGCATCCACATCGGCCTCCACGGCCTCCGGCACGGAGCCGACGGTCTCCTCCGTGCTCGCGGAGGTGAGCTGGATTCTCGCCCCGCTCGACGGCGGCACCCACTCCCCGCCGATGAACAGACGGTCGTACTCGATGGTCATGACGTCTCCTTTGACGCAATGGCGGCTCGCTCAGTCGCGGAAGATCCCGCCGTGAAGCCTGAAGCCGAGGTGGTGCGGGGCGTGGGCGCGGCCCAGCTCCTTGGACTTGCCGGACGCCGTGGAGGGTCTCGCGCGTGACCCATCGGCGGGACCTCTGTACGTCACCGCCAGTGTGTGAGCAGGAGAGACGGTGGTCATCATGAGAGGTGTCCAACCTTTGACCTCTCGCTCGTATGATTCGTACAATCACCTCATGGTCGAGAGCGACAAAGCGCGTGTCCTGGCGGAGTTCGTGGAGCGGCTGGCGCCCGACGGGCAGGAAGTGACGCCGACGAACGAGCCTGCGGAGCTCGAGGCCGCGAGTAAGGGCCTACCTGCCGGAGCGGTGGGCTGGGCGATCGAGACGGGGCGCCGGTGCGCGGACACGGTGGTCGTCCTGATGGGGCCCGAGCGGGCCAAGCTGCTGGAAGACGGCACGCGGCACGGTCTCGAGATGATGTTGCTGTCCGTGGTGCGCAGCTTCACCGGGGCCGAGGAGGGGGCTGAGCTCGATCGTTGGCAGAAGGCGCTGGTCACCACCATGGCGCGGCTGGATGATCCGTATGAGGCGTTCGTGGCCGGACTGCGGCGGGTCCAGGACATCGTCCTGGAGTCCGTACTCGACCGGGCGTCCTGGCACCCGCAGGTGGCGGACCGCCCTCAACTCCTGCGCTCGGTAACCGGAATCGTGTCTTCATACTTCGACCACAACGTGTCGAGCGTCGTCGAGGAGTACCTCGCCGAACGACAGCGGTCCATCGCCCAGACCCTGTCGGATCAGCGACGGGTCGCCTCCGCCCTGGTCGCCGGCGAGCAGGTGCCGATCGACGCTGCCAACCACACCCTCGGCATCGACCTGACGCAACATCACCTGGCGCTCGTCGTCTGGCCGCGCGATCGCAGCGCAACGCTGCGCAGCGATCCTCAGGACATCGCGGCCCGCGCCGCTCGGGCCCTGCACGCCCCTCCCCCGCTCATCCTGCCGGACGACAGCGACACGGGCGCGGTGCTGTGCTGGATCACCAGCCCGACGCCCTTCCCCTCCCACCATGTCGACACCCTCGACGATCTTTTCGCCCAGTTCGACGACATCCGCACCGCCATCGGTCCCGCCGGAACGGGTCCGAAGGGATTCCGGCGCAGCCACCTCGGAGCCCGCGACGCCGAGCGCGTGGCGCAGATGGCGGGACACGGAACAACCGTCCATTACACGGACGTCGGAGCTGTGGCTCTGCTGACCGCCGACCCGGAGCGCGCGGGGTGGTTCGTCACCGAGGAGCTGGGTCCCCTCCTCGCCCCGGACGACGCGACGCTCGCCGACCTGCGGGACACCGCCCTGTGCTTCATGAACAACGGCAAGAGCCTGGTGCGGACCGCAGAGGCACTGCACGTCCACCGCAACACGGTGGTCTACCGCCTCCAGAACATGGAACGCCTGCTGGGCCGCTCACTGGACGAACGACCGTTCACGACGCATGCCGCCCTCACCCTCGCGGATCAGCTGGGGGACTCGATCCTCGTGACCGCCGCAGGCAGGCCGTAGTGGTGGGCCTGGCCCCGACAATTCCCTGCCACGTGTGATGGCGGGAGAGATCGATGCCTCAGGGAGGGGCGGCCGGCCAGGGGAGTTCAAGCGTAGGCGTCCTCAACAACGACTCGTCGAACTGTACGCAGCGTCGACTGGAGACTGTCCAGATCGGTCGAGCCCAGAGCGAGGCGGATCGCCTGCGGTGTGTGCATCGAAGTGGTGAACGGCTCGGCCGTGGATACCGAGATGTGCTGACGCGCGAGGGTGGCGGTCAGGCGATCGGCGCGTGCGTCGTCGGGCAGCGGCAGCCATGTGAAGTAGGACGAGGGGTGGCTGATGAGCGGTAGGCCGCCCAGCTCCTGTTTGGCGAGTGCTTGGCGGGCCTTGGCGTCGTCTCGTTTCTGCGCTTCCAAGTGGTCCACCGTGCCGTCCTCGAGCCAGCGGCAGGCGATCGCGGTGGTGAGGGCCGGGGTGTTCCAGGTAGTCGCCCGAATCGCGCGTTCGAGCGACGGCACCGCGGATGGCGGGGCGACGACGAAGCCGACCCGGAGGCCGGTGGCGACGCTCTTGGACAGTCCCGAGACGTAGACGGTGATGTCCGGCGCGGTTGCGGCCAGAGGCGGTGGAGGGTCCTCGACCAGGTAGGCGTAGGAGGCGTCTTCGATGATGAGCGGACCATGCTGTCGAGCGATCTTGATCAGACGGGTTCGGTCGGTTGCCGACATGACCCAGCCCAGAGGGTTGTGCAGGGTGGGCATGGTGTAGATCGCGCGCACAGGCCGGGTCGCGCACAGCTTCTCGAGGGCATCGAGATTCGGCCCGTCGGCGGTTGCGGGTATGGGCTCCAGGTCGAGATGAAAGGCATGCGCGAGCACCTTGAAACCCGGATAGGTGAGTGCGTCGACCGCGACGACGTCGCCGGCGTTGAGTGCGGCCATGACGGTGATGGCCAGGCCGTGCTGGGCACCGTTGACGATGAGGATCTGATCCGCGTCAGTGGTGATTCCTCGCCGCCTCAGGTGCCGTGCGATCGAGGCTCTGTCCTGGGGACGCCCTCGATGTGGCTGGTAGCGCAGCAGCGAGTCGAGATCACCGGAGGTAGCCACCTCTCGCAGGGCCTGCCGAAGGAGATCGGCCTGCCCGGGCAGCGACGGATAGTTGAAGTTGAGGTCGACCGCATCCGTGGCGACGACCTGCTGATCGATGCCGTGACCGGCGGGAACCGCGATGTCACGCACGAACGTACCGCGGCCCTGTTCGCGGCTCACCAGACCCATCGTTTCCAGCTCGGCGTACACCCGGGTCGCGGTCACCACGGCGATGCCCTCACGGGCGGCGAGCCCGCGGTGTGTCGGCAGCCGCACGCCCGCGGCGAGCCGCCCGGTCCGGATGTCGGCTGCGAGCGCGTCGACCAGCGTTTTGTACCGCGAGGCTGCCATGCACCGGATTGTACGCATGACAATTCTTTGACTGTCCTGTTCGTGGCTCCTTACCGTCCAAGACCCACCCACCGGAAAGGACAGCCGCCGTGCACATCGCCATCCTCACCTTCGAGGGCTACAACGAGCTCGACTCCCTGATCGCGCTCGGGGTGCTCAACCGCATCAAGACCGACGACTGGCGCGTCACCATCGCCACCCCCAGCCCCAAGGTGACGTCGATGAACGGGGTGGTCATCGAGCAGATGTCCACCCTCGAGGAGGCGTGCGCCGCTGACGCCGTCATCGTCGGCAGTGGCATCGCCACCCGCGAGGTCGTCGAAGACCCAGCGATCATGAACGTCCTGCGCCGCCTGGACCCCTCGCGCCAACTCATCGCGGCACAGTGCTCCGGCGCGCTCGTGCTGGCCAAGCTCGGCCTGCTGGGCGACATCCCCGCCTGCACCGACCTGATCACCAAGCCCTGGGTCGTCGCCGCCGGCGTCGAGGTGCTGAACCAGCCCTTCTACGCCAAGGACAACATCGCCACCGCCGGCGGCTGCCTGGCCTCGCACTACCTCGCTGCCTGGATCATCGCCCGCCTCGAGGGCAACGACGCCGCCGAAAGCGCGCTGCACTATGTCGCTCCGGTCGGCGAGAAGGAGGAATACATCGAGCGCGCCTGGCGCAACATCAACCCCTACCTGCCCGCTGCCACACCGGCGCTCGTCTGAACAACCAGTCGCAAGCAGCGACTGGCCGCGACCGGCCAGGAAGCCACGCCCCGGCGGCCCGGCCGGTCGTTCGCGGCCCGAACACCTACCGGACTCTTGGGCAGGGGGTCTCAAAGCGACGAACGACGCGGGGCCGCTGATCGAGTGAGGGTGTCGGTGTCGGTGTCGGTGTCGGTGTCGGTGTCCGCAACGCACGAGGCTCCCGTGCCGTTGAGAGAGGTGTTCAAAGTCTCAACTCACCTGCGCAGAAGCCTGGTTGGTTCTCAGTCCTGCCGCACTCGACCTACCTCACGCCCTGGTCGAGTGGGTCACCACGATCATCGTCACCCCGCGTGAGGTCGGCGAGCAGATCGATGACGGCTGCCGGTGAACACGGCGTCGTACGACTGAAGTCGTGACGGATCTTCCGCAGGGCCCGGTACAGCCCGAATCGAATGTCGTCGATCGCCGCAGCCGTCCCCACCTTGGAGCGACAGCGCTGAGGCCTTTGTATTTTTTGCATAGTCGAAGGCGTCGACTTTGGACGCTCATCACCATGACGCCGAGCGTGTGCTGCCGGAGCCTGGTCAACGCATACAAGTACCTCCGGGTGAACCCACACCCGTCACCTTCTGAGGCAGGGAATGACGACTTCGACGCTCGCGGCTCCACCCGCATCTACCGACCGGCGTGCCGGCTGGCTGCTGATGACGGTTCCTGCACTGCTGATCGCGAGCTACTCGCTGTACTTCATGGTGGGCACTCCGCCGGGCGACCCCGCCGTGAAGCAGCGCCTGCTGTCCAACCCCACCGGTTACTTCCATATCTACGGCTCCCTCATAGCCATGGCCATCGGTCCGTTTCAGCTGAGGTCGTCGCTGCGCGTCCGCAATCCGCGCGTGCACGTCTGGCTCGGCCGGGTGTACCTGATCGCCATCCTCTGCGGTGGCCTGGCCTCGATCTACGTGGCCAAGAACTCGATCGCCTATACCCTCGGCGACATCGGCTTCGCCGCTCTGGGCAGCTTCTGGGTCGGCACCGCGTTTCTCACCTACGGGGCCATCCGCAAGGGCAACGTCGAGGCACACCGCCGATGGGCCATCTACAACTACGCCATGACCTACGCCGCTGTGACCCTCCGGTTCCAGCTGCCCACGATGATCGCTCTCGGCATGGGTTCGTCGTTCGCGTTGACGATCACAGGCTGGTCGAGCTGGGTACCAAATCTCCTCTTCGCCGCCTGGTGGATCCGCCGCAGCGAGAAGGCACGACCGGCACCCAGACCGTGGTGAGCAGCGAGTGCTGGGGTTCGTTCACGCCGCCGGAGATCACCAGTTTGACGTTGCTGTCCACGTCCTGCCGGGACATGCCGCTGTCGGCCAGGTGGGACGTGATCGAGTCGTCAGGGTGCCGGAGCAGATCCCTCTCGGCACTGGTCTCGCTCGCGGCGAGCAGGTACTCCTCTACGCGGTCGCGTTGCCCTACCGCTTCCGTACCGTGTGGGATGAGGACGGCTACATGACTGCGACCTGGTTCCAGGTTCCAGTACTGCACCAGGTGGTGTGCGTGCGGCACCTCGCCGACGAGAAGCATGCGACGGAGTTCGCCATGCGCCTGGACACCGGGAGCGTCGGGGTGAATTTCTTCGGCTCCAACCACGCCACGCCATTCGGCGGCTGGAAGGACAGCGGCCCGTTATTGCCGCAGGAGTTATTGGTCGATTCGCACAACGCCGCCTCCCAACGTTGGCACCGTGGCCGGTGACTCTGCCCTGCCCCCAGCCAAGACTGGCAGAGACAGTTACCGATTCAACAGGTCAGGAGCGGAGATGGAACGGCAAGCATCGAGTCAGAAGTCCCCCGCCAAGTCGGGCAAGTGGATTCGTCGGCGGATCGAGGAACTCGATCCCGAGACCGACTACGCGGAGATCTACCGGCTCTCCACCACGTACTACGGCACGCCGATGCTCGGGAACTTCCAGTTCTGGTTTCACGTGTTCCACTTCGTGACCAGCGAGCGGACGGCCCAGGCGATCTTCCGCAACGACGACGGCGCCTTCCTGAACAAGAGCGATCGCCGCAGCTCCGACACCATGGGCCACCTCGTCAGCTGGTACGAGCACGGCCCCGGGTCGCCGGTTACCGAGGTGTCTGTCGGGGTCGTCAACAAGCTCCACCAGCACTGGGCCAAGCAGTACCCGGACGCGCTGAACCGCATCGAGGACTACATCTACGTCTGCGCCTACTTCGCCACCTTCCACCACCGGATCCTGGCGACCCTGGGGCTGCCCGGCTGGAGCCCGAAGCAGAAGGCGGCCGCGGTCAAGGTCTGGAACGAACTGTCGGAATCCTTCACACTCGGCGACGGACGCCTCATGACCGAGGTCACCTCGGAACTGCCCCGCACCTTCGAGGAGATGGAGCGGATCGTCGACGACTACCTGGGCCAGGACGTGGGTGCGAACCCGACCGGCTCGAAGTTCGCCCACATCGCACTGGACCGGTACGCCGAGACCTGGTTCCCGCGTCCGCTGCTGCCGATCGGGCGGGCGATGATCACCTGCACGCTCCACCCGCAGGTCATGAAGACGTTCCAGCTCAAGCAGCCTTCACCGATCGCCAGGCGGCTTGGACGGTGGGCTCTCAAGGCCAACTTCCTGCCCGAGGTCCTGCTCCCGGACCCGAAGATCTCCGTCCCCGACCGGATGCGGGTGACGGCCGCGAAGAAGGGCGACATCTCCAACGCGGTGGACGTGAACGCCCACCGGATCGCGTTTGCCCGGGCCGGAGCCGACCCGGCTACCGGATTGCCGACCGGGTGTCCGGCGCATGCCGTGGTCGCGATGGCCCGTAAGAGCGGCAAGGCCGTGGAGGACGTCGAGATCCCGCTGTGACGACCACATCGTCCACGGCGGGAACCGGGGGCGCGGCCGTGGTTCACGGCAGCGCCCCCGGTGACCCGGTGATACCGATGACGAGAGTCAGTGGAAGGCGGTGGGCATCGGTGGTGACCAGGGACAGCGCAGGGTGGAGGTCAAGGGTGGTGAACGCTCGCCGCTCCCCGTTGGCCCCGGAGTTCGTTCGAGGCTTGGGGCGGGTCGGGGATTCCGCGCCGGCCGAAACGCCAGCGCGAGGCGAAGCGGCGGTGATCGGGGAGGCTGCGGCCGGGTGGGCGTTGGAGGTGGCGCGTCGCTGCTCCGACGGGGTGATCGCGACGATGGAGCCGGACCTCGCCGCCCATTTCGCCGACGACACCCGCGACGCCATCGGCGTCACCGTGCTGTCGCTGCTGCAACACCTTGTCACCAACGGTGAGCAGTTCATGCTGAACGCCCAGCAGGTCAACGTCGCGCAGGCGCTCGCGCGCGAGGAAACGCCGTACGAGGACTTCATGACCGGAATGCGGCTCGTCCAGGAGATCTGCCTGGAGTCCCTGCTGGACGAGGTCATGCGGATCGGGCCGGAAGAGGACCGTGTCTCCCTCGTACGTGCTCTGCCCAGTGAGGTCTCCCACTTCTTCGACTTCTGTGTCGCCGGGATGGTGAATGAGTATCTCGCCGAGCGGGAGCGCACTCTCGCGCAGGCGATGACCAGGCGTCGGCAGATGATCCAGGCATTGGTGGAGGGCCAGGACGTCGACGAGCCCTACGCCGGCGAGGTACTCGGCCTCGACCTCGGGTACTGGCATCTGGCGCTGGTGATGCGGGCCGTGAAGCGCGACGCCTCACGGGCGCGGGTCGGGTTGGAGCGGATCGCGGCCCGAGCCGCCGAGACGGTAGGCGCGCCCGGTCTGCTGACGCTGCCGGACGACACGCGGCCCGGCACCCTGCTGTGCTGGCTGGCCGCGCCACAGTCGTTCTCGGCGGAGGCGCTGGCCGGCCTGCGCGCATACCTGGGCGGTAACGAGGGTGTGGCGGTCGCCATCGGGACGCCGGGCAGGGGCCCGGCAGGGTTCAGACGGACCACTGTGACCGCACGCGAGACGGAGCGGATCGGCAGGTTCCTCGGAGACGAGGGGGTCCTCGACCACCCGAACGTTTCCGTGCTCGCGCTGTTGAGCAAGGACGAGCAGCAGGCTCAGTGGTTCGTCGCCGAGGAGTTGGGCGGCCTCGCCGACGACGAGGATCCCGCCGTTGTCGACCTGCGGCAGACCGTGCTGAGCTACTTCGGACACGGGCGGAATCTGGTGAGGGCAGCTGAAGAGCTGCATGTGCACCGCAACACGGTGGTCTACCGCCTCGCCAAGGCCGAACGCCTCCTGGGCCACCCGCTCGACGAGCGGCCGCTGGAGCTGCACGCGGCGCTGATGCTGAGACGCCACGGTGTCCGACCCACATGACCCCCAGGCGTTGTACGGAAGGTACAGCGGCCGCGACATTCTTTGGGCTCACCATCTGGTGACGCCCCTGTGTGCCGGACATGATCCTGGGGCAGGAAGGCGGCCCTGATGAGTGCGCCCCTTCACATGGGACCCGACGGCCCTTCCTGAACGGGCCGGTCCCTCACATCAACGGAGATGAGAGTAGCGCTGATGGTGCACAACTTGTTGACGCCCGAGGTCTTCGAGCAACTGCGTGGTCTGGGCCGGGCCTTCACGCCCGAGGCGATCGACGCCAACATCGGGCTGTTCGCACAGCTTCAGGCACAGCACGAGTTCGCCGCGCCAAGGATCCAGCGGGACATCGCCTACGGACCCGACCCCCGTCATCGTCTCGACGTGCACCGTGGAGCTGATGACACGACCGACGCTCCCGTCCTGGTCTTCGTCCACGGCGGCGGTTTCACGGGCGGCGACAAGATGCTGGAGGGCATGCCCTTCTACGACAACGTCGGCGGCTGGGCGGCCCGCAACGGCATGGTCGCGGTGACGATCACCTACCGCCTCGCCCCGCTGCACCGCTGGCCCGCCGCCGCCCAGGACATCGACGCCGCGGTGAACTGGGTGCGCGACGACATCGAGTCGTACGGTGGTGACCCCGCCAGGATCGTCGTCACGGGCCAGTCCGCGGGCGCCGCGCACGTCGCGTCGTACCTCGCCGGGCACGGCGGCACTCGTACCGACGGGGTGGCCGGGGCTGTCCTGCTGTCGGGCATCTTCGAGCCGGCGAGCGCCGAGCAGAACCCGCCGCTGTACGCCAACTACACCGACGACGCGGAACAGCAGAAGGCGGCATCAGCGATCGACGGGCTGCTCGGATGCGGGGTACCGCTGCTCATCGGCCTCGCCGAGTTCGACATGCCGGACTTCCACCAGCAGGCCATCGCCCTGCTCGACGCCGCCCGGCGCAGGACCGGTGTGATCCCGCAGTTCGTGACCGTCCCCGGTCACACGCACCTGTCGGAGATCCTCTCGCTCGGGATGGACGACGCGGCCTTCGGGACGATGCTCGCGAGGTTCGTGGGGAGCTTGGGACCGCGTAGCTGATCCTGGCCGACGCGAAGCGGTGTCAGGGCCGAACTCGGCGCCCGAATGCGGGAGCCGTCGACAGCCGTCCGGGAGAAGTCCAGACCGTTCGCAGTGACGACGCCAGCGCTCGGGTGACCAGGTTCCTGGCCAGCTCCGTGTTGGTGGCGAAACCACGGCTGTCAGGCACCATCGCCGCCCGGCGCACTGTGCCCCGTGTACTCGGCGAGCTGTCGGCTGTTTTTCCGCCTGACGGGCCCGGAGGATGCCTTGTAGGCGGAGCCGGTCCGCCACCGACCGTGACCCCGGCGACTCCTCGGGCCAGAGCGGCAGCAGCGGGTCCCCTTGCCCGGAATCGGCTCAGCACGAGCCCCGCTCCCCCGCTGCCAGGGTTCCGTGCAGCGCATCGGTGAGCAGAGACTCCAACGCATCGCGGGTGACCGGTCGGGGGTTGGCGTAGGGGGCCGCAAGTACCTGCTCGGCCACCTGTGGCAGGTCGGCGGCGGTCAGGCCGAGGTCGGCGAGCGAGTGCGGGGCGCCGAGGGCGGTGGACAGACGGGCGAGGTGTCCCGGCACGTCGTATATGTCGGTTACGCGGCGCAGGGTCCGCTCCGCTGCCGGGGCTGCGGGGAGGTTGAAGGCGGTGGCGTACGGGAGCACGACCGTGTGCGTGGCGGCGTGTGGGAGGCCGAAGGTTCCGCCGAGGACATGGCAGAGCTTGTGGTGCAGCGACATCGTTGTCGCTCCCAGGCAGGCGCCGCACAGCCATGCGCCACGCAACGCCTCGCCACGGGCGTCCGGGTCGCCCGGCTCGGTGGCGATGGCCGGCAGGGCCGAGAGCAGGGACCGTACGCCCTCCTCGGCCATGAGGGAGATGATCGGCGAGGCGTCAGGGGCGTAGAGCGCCTCGACCGCGTGGGCGACGGCGTTGAAGCCGCTGGTGACGGAGACCGCCACGGGCAGTTGGGCGGTGAGCTCGGGGTCGTAGACGACACTGCGCGGGAGTACGGCCGGATCGCGGCCGGTCTGCTTCCGGCCCTGTGAGGTGAGCCCCCACACCGGTGTCATCTCCGAGCCCGCGTAGGTGGTGGGGACTGCTATCACCGGCAGTCCGGTTTCCAGCGCGATCGCCTTGCCGAGGCCGATCGTCGATCCGCCGCCGACCGCGAGGCAGCCGTCCGCGCCCGCGTCCTTCGCCGCGATGCGGGCAGCCTCGGCGATCTCGGCGGGCACATGCTCGCGCGCCTGGTCGAAAATCCCCGCCGAAGCGGGGCCGAGCGACGCAGCCAGTTGCTCGGCCAGCTCGCGCCTCCGAGGTGTCGAAAGGACCAGTACCCGGCGCAGTCCCAGCCGCTCCACCTCATCGGGCACCTGCACGAGGCTGCCCGCGCCGAAGACCACCCGCATGGGCAATGCCTCGTAGGTGAACGCCGTCTCACTCATGATCCGCCTCCGCCGCGGACGCGGTCACTGCTTCCGGAGCGAGGACGATGTCGAACCGCACCCGGCTCCAGGTACGACCGTCCAGGTCACGTCCGTCCGGCGCAGGGGTCCCCAGGGGCTGCGGCTCGAATCGCTTGACGAGCGACTCCTTGACGCCGAACACCGCGTCGGCGCCGAGCAGTTGGTCACCCTCGACGAAGATGTGCGTCACCAGCGTGCGCAGCCCGGGCGCGGTGGCCAGGAAGTGCAGGTGGGCAGCGCGCATCGGGGAGCGGCCTGTCCTATCCAGCAGAGCGCCGACCGGCCCGTCATGCGGGATGGGGTACGGGACAGGGGTGACACCCCAGAACGCGAACGTGCCGTCCTCATCGGTGAACAGGTGGGCGCGCCCGGCTACCCGGTCGTCGTCGTACTGCACGTCGTAGAAGCCGTCCGCGTCGGCCTCCCACACCTCCAGCCGTGCCCCGGAAACCGGCTTTCCGTCGGTGTCGGTCACGGTGCCCTCGACCCAGCAGGGCTCGCCGGACGCACCGCCGGCGATGTCGCCGCCCTTCGGGATCTCGGGTGACTCTTCGACGAAGAAGGGTCCGAACACGGTGGCCTCGGTGGCGTCGGCGTAGGCCTCGTTGTTCACGTTGATGGTCTGCATCGAGGCACCGAGGACGTCGGAGAGCAGCACGAACTCCTGGCGGCGGTCGGTGGTGATGTGGCCGGTCGCGGTGAGGATGTCGATGGCCTGCTGCCACTCCGCCTCGGTCAGCCGGACCTCGCGGATGAAGGCGTGCAGATGCCGCACCAGGGCTTGCGTCAGCTCCCGCAGCCGCGGGTCCCGGGTGTTGTCGAACGAGGCCAGTACGGTGCGGACCAGGTCCTCCTCGACTCGGCGTTGCCGGTCACTCGGTGTGATCGGAGTCTCGGGCATGACGGCCTTACCTTCCTTCCATTGCCGCGGTCGCGGCGTCGTAGCCATAGATCCAGCCGTTGCCCACCAGAGGGTCGCGGTCGGCCAGTGCCGCGTCGCGGGCCTGCTGCGCGGGCCCGTCCGGCAGATGGTTGATGCGGCCGCGGTCGTGGCTGACCTCCTGGAGCCTGGTCGTACGGGCGATCCGCGTCGACTCGTAACGCTTCAGGGCACGCTCGACGTCGTCCGGGTCCTCGGCCAGACAGGCGGCCACGACGGCGGCGTCCTCGATGGCCTGCGCCGCGCCTTGGGCGAAGAAGGGGAACATCGGGTGGGCCGCGTCGCCGAGCAGCGTGGTCCGCGCGCTGCTCCACCGGCTCAGCGGCGCCCGGTCCAGGAGCGCCCACCTGCCGGGGGTACCGCTCGCCTTGATCAGGTCGGTCACGCGCGGGTCCCAGTCAGCGAACTCGGCGAGGAACTCCTGCACCGTGGCCGTGGCGCTCCAGGATTCCTCCGTGTCGTCCCCGGCGGGAGCGAAGGCGACGATGTTGACCGCCCGCCCGCCGCTGATCGGGTAGTGCACCAGGTGCCGGCCGGGCCCGATCCACAGAGTCTGAGCACGGCGGCGCGCGAAGTCGGGTGCCTGCTCGGCGGGCACGATCGCCCGGAAGGCGCAGATGCCCGAGTCCTCCGGCGGGGACGGCTCGCTGACCAGGCCGCGCACCACCGAGTGCACCCCGTCGGCACCGATGACGACGTCCGCCTCCACCGTGCTGCCGTCGGCGAAGCGCAGCAGTGCGCCATTCGGCAGCTCCTCGACCGCGGTGCAGCGCGCGCCGAGACGCAGCCACTCCGCAGGCACGGCCGACCTGACGGCGTCGAGCAGGTCCGCCCGGTGGACAACGTAGGTCTGCTCTCCGTAGAGCCGCTCGCAGACGCCGCTGAGCCGCTCTGCGGAGAGCACCGCGCCGTTCTCCCAGCGGCGGAACTCCCATCCCCACTCGAGCGGCACCGCATCGCGGAGGAACGGGTCCATCACGCCGAGTCTGCGCAGCAGCCTGGCAGCGTTGGGGGCGACCACGAGCCCGGCGCCCACTTCTTTGAGCGCGGGGGCCTGTTCGTAGACCGTCGCCGTGAGCCCGGCGCGGTGGAGGAAGGCGGCTGTGGCGAGCCCGCCGATGCCTCCTCCGATGACGGCTATCCGCGGTCCACCGACGGTATGACTGGGCACGTTCATGGGCATCGGGGCGGCTCCTTCAACTCAAAAGCTGTGACGGTTCCGATGCTCACCGGCAGCCGACGACGGCTGAAGCGCGATGTTCACTGAGTGAACATCCGACTGGGAAATCGCTGGCCACGCCGGGGAGAATCGCAGAACGAGGGAGGATCACATGGCGCAGACGAGCCGGACCGGGCGCAGTGTGGGCTCACGGTTGTTCGAGGTACTTTTCGCCTTCCGCCCCGGCCGGTCCCGGCTGACCCTGGCCGAGCTCACCCGCGCGACCGGGCTGCCGCATCCGACGGTGCGCAGACTGGCCCTTGAGCTCGTCGAGGCCGGAGCGCTCGACCGGGCGCCGGACGGCAGCTTCACTGTCGGCATCCGGATATGGCAGCTGGGCACACTGGCACCGCTGAGCGTGCCGCTGCGCAGCGTCGCCCTGCCGTTCATGGACGACCTGCACACCGCCCTGCGCCAGCACGTGCAGCTCGCCGTGCTGGATGGCACCGAAGCGGTCCTCGTGGAGCGCATCTCAGCCGGCAACGCGGTCGACGTGATCTCCCGTGTCGGAGGAAAGCTGCCCTTGCACAGCTCGGGGGTCGGCAAGATCCTGCTGGCGCACGCGGGGCCCGACCTCGTGGACCGTGTGATCGAGAAGGGCCTGACGGCGCACACTCCGCGCACCCTCACCCAGCCGGCCCAGCTGCGGCAAGCACTGGACGAGTGCCGCCGGACCGGCGTGGCCGTGGTCCGCGAGGAGACGACCCCGGGCGTGGACTCCACCGCCACCCGCGTCATGAACGCCGACGGCGAGGTCGTCGCGGCGCTGTCGGTCGTGGTCAGCAGCGGGTCGGTGGATCTGCACACGCTGCGGCCCGCAGTCATCGCGGCGGGCCTCGCCGTGTCCCGCGGACTCGGCTGGCAGCCATCGGTCGGGGTGCGGCAGGGGACCGCTGACGCCTCAATGGCGCGTCCGACTGGGCTCCGCCGTATGGCTTCATCGGCCCCGACCGCAACAACCACGATGCCGTGCGCCGAGACCCCGGTGAGGGGCACCGGAGACAGAAAGCACGGAGTGCGAGGGGCAGGTCCTCCGTAGTCGGCCTGCCGCGTCCCGATCGGCAACCTGGGCTCGGCCCGCTTCGCTTCCACCCGCCCCATGGTGACGTCGAAGTTGAGGTCAGCCAGCATGGGCGTCGCGGAGGGCCGGTGGCTTGCGAGTTCAGCCCCCTTATCTCCTTCGGAACGGGTCGGTTCCGAAGGAGATAAGGGGGCTGGCTGATCAGCGGGTCAAAGCGGCGGACCGTGCCGCGGTGACACGGTGGACGAAGCGCGCCAGCAGTACGCCGAACGCATCGTCGTCCAGTCCGAGCGCGAGGATCTCGGAGAGATGGGTGTGGTCCGGAACCGTCGCGAAGAGCGGTAGTACACCCCGGGCGGCAAGGAAGGCATCAAGGAGGACGACCGCCTGCCGGTGGAAGTCGGGCAGGTCCAGCTCGGCGACCCCCAACAGCAGGGGAACCTCCGAGGCCACCAGCCCCGGCACCGCCGACTGCCCGGCGAACGCGGACGCGTCCTCGCCGTAGTAGGAGTGGAGCCTGAAGTTCTGCTCCGCGGTGGGCGGGTCGTAGATCCCCGACAGCATCACCGCACCGGCCAGGATGTCTGCCCCGGTGCCCGCATGACCGGCCAGATACGACGCCACGTGTGCCGCGCCGGCCGACTGGCCCGCGAGCACGATCCGGTCGGGGTCTCCTCCGTGGTCGGCGATGTGGCTACGGGTCCAGGCCACCGCGGCGGCGATATCCTCGGCGCCGGTCGGCCACTGGTACTGGGGCGCCAGCCGGTAGGTCATGGTCACCGCAACCATGCCGTTGCGGACGGCCCAGTCGCCGAGATGGTCGTAGTACGGCAGCCTCGGATCGGACTTGTCTCCGCCGACGAAACCGCCGCCGTGAACGAACAGCAGGACCGGGGCGCCTTCAGCGGCCTGGGTGTCCGGGGTGTGGACGTCGAGCCGATGGCGGGGATCCGGCCCGTAGAGCAGATCCCGCTCCACGCGCGGCGCCCGGTAGTCGTATGCCTCGTGCAGCGGCGCGAGCAGGGCGCGAACCGCATCGATGGCCTCCGGAGTGAAGTCGCGGCCGATCGTGCGCAGTTGCCGGAGAACGTCTGGAGGGAGAGTTGCCATGATGATCCCCCGTCAGCCGTTCGCCCGCTCGAGTTCCTCGTCAGCGATCCAGTTGCCGTGGAACCCGGTGTTGGGACGGTGCGGAATCTTGATCCGGGCGACGGGGCCGGCCGCAAGGTCCTGGGCGTGCAGGATCAGCATCTCGCTGGTCTGCGTGGGCATGTCGATGACGTGCGTCATCAGCCAGCCGTCGTCCTCGGCGGAGTCCGGGGTCCGGGGCACGAACACCGTCTCGATGCCGACCTTGCCAGGACCGTGCTCGAAGGCTTCCGTGCTCTGCTTGTCCAGATCGTGCTTGATGATGGCGCTGGAGCCGCGTCGGCCGGTGAAGTAGCCGTAGCGGTGCTGCTTTCCGGTCAACCGGTCGTCCAGGCGCGGCATCTCCTGCGGCCGGTCGTCCAGCCGCTCCACGACGGTACGACCGGTGGCCGGGTCGAGGATGAAGCGCTCCAACCGCCCCTTGGACTCGGTGGGTCCACTCAGGTCGTTCTGGAACACCTTCGGGTAGCTCACCGCGTCGAGCGCCACCTTGCCGTCGGGCAGGTCGTAGGCGTTGAGGATGTGGAACACACAGGTCTGGTCGCTCTCGCACCACTTCACATCGGCCGCCTCGCCATCGCGCGGCAACAGCACCCACCGCACCGGGTACTCCAGGTCCCACACGTAGGGGAAACCCTGACCGTCGGCGTGAGCCTTGACGTTGAAGTCCATCGGGCCGTCCAGGAAGATCGCGTAGCGCGAGGTGATCGCCACGTCATGAATGGCCGGCCGGCCGTGAACCGGGACGTCGATCCGCTTGTTGACCTTGCCGTCCGTGCCCAGGACCTGGTAACTGGCGTGATCCCACTGCCAGTAGTAGGCGATGCCGTGGAGGTCACCGGTGTCGGGGTCGCGGTGCGGGTGACCGGTCCAGGACCCGTTCAGAGTGCCGTCGAAGTCCGTACGCGCCACGGTCTCCAGCTCGTAGCTGATCTCCATCGGCAGCACACCGGCCTCAGCTGACACGTACGTGCGACCGGCGACGGCGAACACGTACGTGTTGGCCACGTTGGTGTCCACGAACCGCGGCCCCGGTTGCTGCCGGTACGGCTCGCGGCGGGCCAGCTGATCCGGGCCGGGCACGCGCGGCATGCCGAGGCTGGGCGAGATCTGGTCGTCGCGGACGAACCGGTTGCGGTACCACTCGGCACGCCCCTCCCGCAGCCGCACACCGAAGACCATGCCGGTCCCGGAGAACCAGGAGTAGGTCCGCGGGTCCTCCGGGTCGATCGGATTGGGGTTGGACCCGACCCGCAGAAAGCGCCCGTTCAGCTCCTCGGGGATCTTTCCGATCACCTCGAGGTCGCGGGCGGTGACCTCCTGCGAAACCGGAGCGAAAGGACCCTCCAGATAGGCATTACGGGGCTCCTCGTCCGTGCTCTCCACGGACGTGCCCATGTGGGTGGTGTGCTTCATTGCAGACTCCCTGACGATGCGGTGAAGAGATCCTGTCCGTCGCCCAACGGGAGGGGTCTCTGTACGTCGGGACCAGCTTCTTTCGGCCTCGCGCTGCGGTCATCGGATCGGCCGTCCAAGCTTTGATCCAGCGCTCATACGATTCATACAATGACGCCATGGCCGATGCGCATGCGACGGTGATCATGACGGGGCCCGAAGTGGCCACAGTGCTCGAAGCCGAGGCCCGCACGACGATCGAGATGTCAACGCTGTCCTTGCTCCGTCATCTCACCGGCCTGAGCGAGGTTTTCAAGTTGGAGGCCGGACAGATCCCCGCGGCCGACGAGATGGCGCGGCGCGGCCTGCCCTACCAGCAGTTCATAGCTGGCCGGCGCCGCGTCCAGGACATCGTCCTGGAGTCCCTGCTCGACCGCGCGGCACACCACGCGCCGACACCGGTCCGCCCCGGGTTGCTCCACACCCTCACCAGTGTCGTCGCACGTTTCTACGACAAGAACGTCACGGCGATCATCGAGGAGTACCTGGCCGAGCGCCAGCGGGCGATCGCGCAGGCCGTAAACGACCGGCGCCGCATCATCCGGGCACTGATCGCGGGAGAGCGAGTCCCATTCGACCTGACAGCGAACGCCTGGCTCCGTGCCAGAGGCCGTCCGCCACCAGATCTCGAGTCGTCCAGCGCACGACCGGCGCGCTCGACCGGGCTGTGTGAGAGCACCTATCCGGGCGCCGCCTCCGTCTCCGCCTCCGGTCGCGACCGTGGCCGGAGGCGGACACCGCCGCCCTGTTCGGACCATGCTCGCCGGCGGGTCGCCAGTGTCCAGCCGACGGCGGCGACCGCGGCCAGCGCGAGGGTGGCCAGCATCGGCGTGGTGTGGGATCCGGCGCTGTCAGCCGCCCGGGCGACCGGGTTGGGCGCGCCGAGCCGGTCGACCAGCCAGCCGACGGCCGCCGTGCCGGTGAGCAGCGCGCCGGACAGCCTTAGCGCGGGCTGTATCCGCACGCGCGCGAGGACCAGCAGCGAGGGCAGGGCCAGGCAGACCAGGAGGAGCTGGACCAGTTCGATGCCCAGGTTGAAGCCGAGGAGGCTGAACACGAGCTGTCCGGTGGACAGATGCATCTCGGCGAGCACGAAGGAGAACGCCATGCCGTGGCCGAGGCCGAAGACGCCGGCCACGACCGCTTCCCGGCCCGGGAACAGGGGGCGGATCGCGTGTTTGGCGCCGACGAGGATGCTGACGGCGATGAACGCCTCGACCGGCCAGCCGGGGATCTCCAGGCGACCGAGGGCGGTGGCGGCCAGCGCGACGGAGTGGCCGGCGGTGAAGGCGAGCGTGATGCGGCCGATGCGACCGAGCGCGGCGCGGGCGCCGACCAGGCCGCGCCAGCGTCCCCCGGTTGCCCGCAGAGGTGCGGGCAGCAGCAGGATGAGCAGGAACAGCAGATGATCGGTGCCGGTGAGGATGTGGTTGCCGCCGAGTTCGACCATGGCGACGAAACCGCGCCAGGCACTCCCCTTGCCGAGGTCGACGGTCAGCGGCGGGACGGTCATGTGCCGGATGTCGAGACGGATGGTGCCGACCTGGGTGGCATCCTCGCCGCTGACCCGGCCGGCGGCCCAGTCCTGTCGTACCGACACCAGCGCCACGTGGGTGACGACCTGATGGACGATCACGTCGTAGTTCAGGGTGAAGTGCCGTACGTCAGCGCCGGATGGCGGGGTGAGCACGGCCTTGGCGACCAGCTCCCGGTACGGGCCGGTGGAGGTCTGCTGGGTGCGGCTGAGGCTCAGCGCGCCGATACTGACCTGCCACGCCTCGCCCTTGAGGGTGGTCGGGCGGATGTGCCGGCCGAGGTAGGTGCGGACGGCCGTGGCCTTGGTGGGCAGGGCCGACGGTTCGATGTTGGTCAGGTCGATCCCGCTGGCCGTGGCGAAGTCGCCGACCGGCAGTTCCAGCCGCGCGGTGACGGAGGCCTTGTACACGTCGAGCTGGACCACTGAGTGCGGCATCGGGTGCGCGGCGGCCGGCGACGCTCCGAGCAGGAGCGCCGCCGGTACCGCGATCGCGATCCCGGCCACCAGACGAAGTGCTGTGGTCAGCCAAGTTCGCGGTCGGGTCATGAGAAGGTGAACTCGCTGCCGTAGTCGCGGGTGTGGTCGCGGTACACGGTGTGGTAATGGATCTGGTCCCGGTACACGACGCCGTTCTGGCAGACGAACTCGATCCACACGCCGGGGCCGTCGATGCGCACGTAATCGCCCTGGGTGTCCAGGCCGGTGCCGCCGGAGTAGCCGACGTATGTCTGGTTCAGCTCACGCTCATACGTCTTCATGAGCTTCTTCGCGGTGGCGTCGTCCACGTTGGCGATCCAGGGGTGGATGGCCTTCAGGACCAGCTGCTTCTGCTTCGGCGACAGCGAGCTGACCTTGATGCCTTCCTTGGTCTCCGGGAACTGGCCGTCCTTACCCGGGCCGAGGAGCACGTCGCTGAACGACTCGGACAGCTTGGCGGTGGCCAGCTGGTCCGTGCTCAGACTGCCGGTCAGGGCGAGCAGGCCGTTGCGCTGGGCCGCCAGGGGCGAGTACGTGGTGCCGTCGTCGTCGGTCCAGGTGGTGGGCTCGACACCGATGAAGAACGGGCTGGCGCCTGCCACCTTGCCCTTCTTGTAGGTCTCGTTCACGGCGATGTGGTGGCCGCCGAAGTGCAGCTGCCAGGTGCCGTCGGTCGAGGGGGTGCCCAGGAACGCCAGGAAGTAGACGCCACTGCCGTAGCCGCCCATTCCGCCGCCTCCGGTGCCGCCGGACGGCGGGGTGCCCGTCGGGACGTCGGTCGGGGCGTCGGTGGCCGAGGAGCTGGGGTCCGCCGTGGCGGACGGGTCCGCCGAGGCCGTGCTCGACGCGCCGCCCGAGGGCGCCGGCCCCGCGGAGCTGGTGCTCTGTGCCGAGTTGAGCACGTCGTCGGCCTTGATGATCTGCGTGATCTGGTCGTACCCGGTGCCCTTGCCGGTGCCCGTGGCCAGCTTCAACACCTTCATGGCGGCGGCCAGTTGAGTGTCGGTCAGGGAACCGAGCTGAATGCCGGGCCGACAAGACGAGCCGCACGGCAGGTTCGACCACGCCGTCGCGTTCGCCTGGGAGAAGTCCAGCAGCACCTCCGCCTGCTGGTCGGCGTCCAGCGTGTTCAGGAAGGCGTTGGCCGCGCTGACCACGGCCCCGACGCCGGTGGCGTGCTTGTCGACCGGGCGCTTGACACCTGCCGCCGATTTGGATGTCTGCGTATCCGTCGACGCATTTGCCACAGCAAAGCCGCCGCCGACCAACACAATTGCCGTGATGGCGCCGGCCACGCCCCGCCAAGTCCGTCGTATGCGTACTCGACGGGTTCTTTCTTTGCTCACGAACCACTCCTTCAATACTGGAATGACGTCCCGGCCACACGGGAAGCACACGTCAGCTAGCTTCGAGAACGTCACATCCATGTAGACATCGGACATTTCGCACGATTGAAACGCACGGCAGACAGCCAGTCGGGCACTCGCACGATTGTTGACAAGATTATCGACACTCTTACCGAAATCTCAATGCGTCGTCAGGTGAACAGAATTTTCTTGAGCCGCACCGCAGCATGGGCGCAAATTCACGGAATTCACTTATGGGTTTGACAGGCTGCTCTTATCGCGTCAATAGAGTTTCCTGCTATTGCGGGCAGCAGGTCGGGCGAGCGGAGTACACGTACGCGGAGTCGCGGCACGACCATGATCACCACGCACCCGCCGTCCTCACCCAGCGTCGGTCTGGCCGGGTGACGGCTCGTATCCCGAATGGCCATGCCCCGTCGGCGGATTCACAGGAGCCATGCACTTCTGCGGCTCCACGGTCGCGGCACATGCCGGCCACGAGGACGCCGTCGACGTCGCCCTTGCCGATAACCTCATCCGCCCTGGTGGGAGCCGCTGTGCGATGGCGAACCGCTGCTGGGTCGCCGACTTCACCCACGTCACCACGTTCGCCGGCGTCGTCTACGTCGCCTTCGTCGTGGGCACCTTCTCCCGCCGCATCGTCGGCTGGTCAGCAGCCACTTCGAAGGAGACCCCGCTCGTTCTGGACGCCCTCGAGATGGCCTTGTGGCAGCGGATCCGAGATCAACACCCTTATCAGAAGGGTGAGTTGATACATCACTCCCATGCCGGGTCGCAGTACACATCGTTCGCGCTCGCAGAGCACCTCGACCGGGCAGGCATCGCCGCGTCGATCGGATCGGTCGGCGACGCCTACGACAATGCCCTGGTGGAGTCGACGATCGGCCTGTTCAAAACTGAGTTGATCAAGCCCCGTCGGCCCTGGAAGACACCCTCCGAGGTCGAGCTGGCCACCGCTGAGTGGATCGACTGGTACTGCCACCGCCGACTGCACGGTGAGATCGGGCACACCCCGCCCGCCGAATACGAGACCAACTACTACCGAGCAACCGCGAAACCCCAGGTCACAATCACAACCTAGAGTCTCGATCAAACCCGGGGCGGTTCAGGACGACGTACTGTCACTCACGTGGAGAGGGATGGTGGCAGCCGACGGCGGCCGCCTCTCGCTCACCCCGCTCGGCGCAGCAACGCACTACGCCTTCACGACGGCTGGTGGGTGCTCGGCGACAACCCGTACTCGCCGGGCGGGGACAGCACGGACCCCCATGGCGGCCGGTCCGCTCACCCGCGCCGTTCTCGAGATCGACGCCTTCTGGCCGGTGGCCGGGTCCGTCGACGCCTTGGCGGCCGAGAGTCGAGGCGTTCCTTCATCACTGCCATGACATCGAGTCCAGCAGACGCTGCCCATAGGCTCAAAGGCTGATTGTGACCGCCCAACGATATGGACAGCGCCCTGAGGTGGTTCAGTCGGACAGGGCCCGGCGGTAGACCGCAGGATCGACGTTGCCGCCCGACGCCACGAGCGCCACGACCTTCCCCCGCACATCCACCTTCCCGAACAGCAGTGCCGCCAGGGACGCGGCGGCGCCCGGCTCGACCACGATCTTCAGGATGCGGTGGGCCACACCCACAGCGGCCAGCGCCTCCTCGTCGGTGACGGTCAGGCCGCTCACGTCGTAGCCGCCGAGGACGGCCAGGGGGCGCGTGCCGGCCGCCGGGCCGGAGATCGCGTCCATCACCCCACCCGGCGGCCGCGGATTGGAGCACGCGCGGCCGGTAGCGAGGGACCTGGCCATCTTGTCGAAGCCTTCCGGCTCGACGATGTGGTTCGACAGGCCCGGGAACGCGTGGTTGAGCGCGGTGATCACACCGGAGGACAGGCCACCGCCACTGCAGTTCACCAGGACCGCGTCCGGGGTCAGGCCCAGCTCGCGCGCCTGCTCGGCGATCTCGAGGCCGACGGTGCCCTGACCCGCCATGACCCGGGCATCGTCGAAGGGCGGGATCAGCGTCATCGCGCGTTCCTGACGGATCTTCCGGGCAACCTCTTCCCGGTCCTCCGTCTCCGGGTCGTAGAAGACCGTCTCGGCGCCCCACCAACGGCAGTTGTCGACCTTGATACGGGGCGCGTCGCGCGGCATGACGATGACCGCGGGGCAACCGACGAGACGCGCCGCGGCGGCCACGCCCTGGCCGTGGTTGCCGGCCGAGTAGGTCACGATCCCGGCGCGGCGCGCGTCCTCATCCAGGGTGAGCACGGCGTTGAGCGCTCCGCGCACCTTGAACGAGCCGGTCAGCTGCAGGCATTCGGCCTTGACCAGGACGCGGGCGCCGACCAGGTCATCCAGCATCGGGGAGTTCAAAAGGGGCGTGCGCACCACGTGGCCGGTCAGGCGCTTCGCGGCCTCATGGATGGCATCGACGCTGAAGCCGGGCACGGCGTCGTTGGTCAGGGCCGTCGTATTCATGGGGCTACCTCGAAGAGAGTCTCGATCTCGACCGGAGCGCGGCGCGGCAGGGCCGCTACGCCGACCGCGGCGCGGACATGGCGGCCCCGTTCGCCCAGTGCCAGGACGAGCAGGTCGGAAGCTCCGTCCATGACGAGCGCCTGGTCGGCGAAGTCGGTGCCGCATCGTATGTAGCCGGTCAGCTTCAGTGCCCGGAGGCGGTCGAAGTCGCCGTCGCAGGCGAGGCCGGCGACGGCCAGCGTGTTGAGCGCGCACAGTGCGGCGGCCTGCCGGGCCTGTGCCACGGTGAGGTCGACGCCGACGACTCCTTCGTACTGGACGACTTCGTCGGTTCGACAGATCTGTCCGGCCACGAGTAGCTGCCGGCCGGATCGGACGAAGGGAACATAATTGCCGCCGGGCTTCAGGGGTTCCGGGATGCGGAGCCCCCGTTCCCGCAGTCGGGTGTGGATGTCGGACAAGTCGCGTGTCCCTTCGGTGATCAGGGCTGGGGCTCCGCAGACGGGAAGGCGGTCGGCAGTCTCGCCGCGCCCTCCTCCCCGTCGTGATCGCGTACGGCTCCTGGCAGACGCCAGTCGCCTGCTCACTGCACCAGACGCCCCCCGTAGAGGCAAAGTCTGATTCGGACTCTCACTCATACCGAAAACGTCTTACGACGGCCGGCCCGGCATTGGCCCAGGTCAGCACGGCGCCTCAGGAGACACCAAGCGGCTCGGCCCCCCACGTCTCGCGGAGGTCGTCGGCGACCTCCCTCAGCAGCCCGACCAGGACGTCGGCCAGGGGCACCAGGCCGGTGTCGGCCGGGGTGACGGCGTAGATCTCGCGTTTCAGCCGCGGCTCGACCAGCTCCCAGTGCACGGCGCCGGCGGTGGGCGCGACCGTGAGCCTGGAGAGCATCGTCACCCCGACCCCGGTGCCCACCAGGGACTGGGCGACGTCGTAGTTCGCCGACTCGAAGGCGACGCGCGGGGTGAATCCCGCCTGCATGGCCGCCTCGTCGAACTGGCGCCGGGCCTCAGTCACTGAGCCGCCCCCCCCTTTACCCGGCACCCGCACCACCGCGACACGCTCCCATCGATACCCCGAGGACATCCATGAACCTCCGCCGCACCATCCCCGCCCTCACCGGCGCCGCCGCGCTGACCCTGGCGCTGACCGCGTGCGGTGGCGACGGCAGCAGCGCGCAGACGAAGGTCGCCGCCGCGCCCACGTTCCCCGCCGGCACCACCATGGCGAGGATCGCCAAGGCGGGCACCCTGAAGGCGGGCGTCAAGTTCGACCAGCCGGGCTTCGGCATGACCGGCCTGTCGGACAAGCCACAGGGCTTCGACGTCAAGATCGTCAAGATCATCGCGGCGAAACTCGGCATCAGCCCCGACCACATCGACTGCACCGAGGCCCCCTCCGCCGTCCGCGAGGAGATCATCGGCAGGAAGGAGGTCGACCTCGTCGCGGCGACCTACACCATCAACACCGCGCGCAAGAAGCGGATCTCCTTCGCCGGCCCCTACTACGAAGCCGGCCAGCGCCTCATGGTGAAGAAGGACAACAAGACCATCACCGGCCCCGACACCCTCGCCAAGACCAAGGCCAAGGTGTGCAGCGTCACCGGCTCCACTCCCTACGAGAACATCAAGCAGTACCTCTCCAGCAGCGACCGCCTGGTGCTGTTCGACACCTACAGCAAATGCGCCGACGCCCTGCGCACCGGCCAGGTGGACGCCGTCACCACGGACGATGTCGTACTCATGGGCCTGGCCGGCGACTCGAACGGTGCCTTCAAGGTGATCGGCCCCAAGTTCACCAAAGAGCCCTACGGCGTCGGCATCCCCAAGGGCGACACCGCGTTCTGCGAGTTCATCAACAAGACCCTGGCAGAGGCGGCCAAGTCCGGCGCGTACCAGAAGGCGTGGAAGGACACCATCGGCCTGACCGCGTACAACTCCGTGATCATCGCCGAACTCGTACGCGCCGGCGTCGAGTCACTGCCCCGCGGCCAGCGCGAAGCAGCGCTCGCCATCGGCCTCACCCACGGCCAAACCTTGCGCCTGATCCTGCTGCCGCAGGCATTCCGGGTGATGCTGCCGTCCCTCATCAGCCAGCTGGTCGTCATCCTCACCGGAGGCACGGCCGACCAGCCGCCAGGCCGGAGCAACGCCCCGGGAACCCGAGCTGCTCTAACTCGACGCGACGAATGTCGCGAGCTGCTGTCGACACACGGCGTGGGCAGAGTCGCCGTCTTCACTTCCGAAGGGCCGTCCGTCGTGCCGGTCAACTACTGGTCGACGAGACCGGGATCGCCCTCCGCACGGCCGAGGGCACCATCCCGGCCGCGGCGATGGCATCGAGCGTCGCCTTCGAGGTCGACGACATCGACGACGCCTTCAGCCAGGTCTGGAGCGTGCTCGTCGTGGGCCGCAGCCGCGCCGTCACCGACCACGACGAAGGCGGCGGCATGCTCTCGCCCCGGCCCCCTGTGGCTGGCCATCACTTCCTGCTCGGATCACAGGAGCGGCGAGCATGGCGGCGAACGCGAGCGGCGGCCAGTCCCTGGCCAGGGCTCTGCGTGCAGGTCAAGCGGGCCATCGGCCCGCAGTGCCCGGCCCATACAGATCCAGCAGACGCGTCCGGGTGGACTGGAGCCGACGCCCGACCACCTCGGCGACGCCGCGGGTGAGCGCCTGTCCCAGCCTCGGGTCCTCCTCGCACAAGGTGCGCACCGCAGCCGCGTCGAATTCCAATGCACGCACCGGACTCTGTGCCTCGGCGCCGAGCTGCCAGGTGTGCGGCGGGATCAACCACGACCAGCCGAGCAGTTCGCCGTGACCGATGGAGTCGACGGTGGCCGGTCGGATGCGGCCGGCAACGTGCACGTCGAGGGTGACCGTTCCGGTGTGGATGATCCAGAACCGGTCGGCCGTGCTGCCCTCCTCGAAGATGCGGGCGCTTGCGGGGAAGGACACCTCGGTCGCGAACTCCAACAGCCGGTCGCGGTCTGCGGACGCAAGCATGCCCAGCAGATTTGTCGTGGTGGTCATGACCGTCCTCCCGTCCTCAGAGTCACTGTCTGCACGTATTCCCCCGTGAGGAGCGCGACCGAACCCCGACCAGGGGCCCTTGCGAAAATGCCGGGACGGTTTCCCTGGTCTGCGTCGGCTCCATCGCGGTACCCATTGCGTTCAACTACCGACGCTGCGGTTGTGCGTGCGCCGACGTGGCCCTCCCCGGCCGGGTGAGCGGCCTTCGAGCCACAGCGCGCAGGTACACCTGGAAGCCGTGGTGGCCCACGAGCAGCACTGCAGTGGCGGTGCGGACCGTGACCTCCATGTTCAGCAGCTCCTGGTAGAAGTCCGCCGATTCGTCGAGGCCGTGGACGAAGACCACGGCCGAGGCCAGCTGTGGCTCGCGCGTGTCCAGTCCCGCTGCCATACGTCATACGGACCTTCGGCGTTCAGCTGCGGTATGAAGCCTTCCTGCCCGTTTCCTGGTCCGGCTTCCACGCTACCCGGCCCGCGTCCTGCCCGCTGGAGCCCCAAGGCAAAGCCCGAGCGGCACTGGCCGCTGGGCGCCTTCCCTGGGGTGCGTTAGCCCTGGAGCGGCGCATGGCGACGGGGCGGGTATCCATGTTGGTCACCGTCCTGCCTCTCCGACCTGCTGACAGCGGGAGCAATAGCGGGCTTGCGGCACGACGCGCAGCCAGTCCAGAGCCATGGGCCGTGTGCACAGCTGGCACCTGCCGTACTGGCCCTGGTCGATGCGCTGCAATGCCGCTGCCACTTCGGCGAGGACCATGCGGGCGGAGGCGGCGAGTGCGGAGACGGCGAGCTTGATGTGGCCCTCGACCTGCGAAGGGCCCTGTTGGCCGCGCACCTGGTCTGCCCGCGTCGCGAGGCCCCTCCGATCTGCTGCAGCTGCTCCTGACGGAAGAGGCGCTGCTCGTGCAGGCTCTCGCGCAACGCGGCAAGGTTCTCGGGGCTCAGGCCCGTGTTGTCGACGCCGATGACCTGACCGATCAATTCTTCATGCCTCCTCAGCGCGGAACACGAATGCGGTCCACTTGCAACCCGGCCGTCTTGTTTCAGGCGGTGCGGCGCTCGGCATGCGATGCAGCAGCGCGCGTAGGGAAGGATTTCCAGCCGGTCAACCGGGATGGGCTGGGCACAGTCCTGGCAGGTTCCGTACGTGCCGTCGTCGATACGCTCGAAGGCGGCATTGACCTCTTTCAGCACGCGCCGCAGGGAGCCCTGCTGCGCGGCCGTGAAGTCATCGGCCGCCCACGGTCCGGCCTCTTCGATCGCTGTGAGCTGGAGGAGCCGCGCGTTGCGCTCATGCGCGAGACGCTGGCGGCCCTCATGCGCCGTGAGACGTTCGGGGCGGGCTTCGGGTCGGGCGGTATCGAGCAGCATGGGAATGATGGCTGTCGTGGTGGGCTGCGGGCCACGGCTGCCTGTGGCCGGGGCGTCGGGTGAGATGTGTGGTTCATGGCTCCCACCCTGCTCGGCCCCGTCATGGGGGGCCATCGGCTGCAGCACCCAATTACGGCAGGCCCGAACATGTAGGCGCCAGGGGTGACAGGCCGGGCTGCAGGTTCCAGATGGCTGCCGCACCCCATCGACCCGGACCCCTCGCTGCGGGCAGGCTGGTTAGGGAGAAGACAGCCACGGTTGGGGCGCCCGGCGTGGGACCCGGCCCACGTGGCAGACAGTAGTGGGG
Organism: Streptomyces sp. NPDC002577; assembly: GCF_053594815.1. NCBI lineage: Bacteria > Bacillati > Actinomycetota > Actinomycetes > Kitasatosporales > Streptomycetaceae > Streptomyces > Streptomyces sp. NPDC002577. The sequence continues at coordinate 36,868 of NZ_JBSFWK010000012.1, forward strand.
GACGGGTGCAATCCGAGGATGCGCAGCACGTCCGGCACGACGGCTGGCTGCGCTGACCGACCAATAGGGATGCGGGAGCGTTGGGCGGTCCGACGCGCCGCCCGGCCCCATGGGCCGGGCGGCCGCGGCCTGGGACTTGCGGCCCCTGCAACCCGCTCCCCGTGAATACGACACTGGAAAGGGATGCCCCGATTCAGGAGGTGGAGATCATGCCACGCCCCGTGACTGTGGGCCTCGATGGCCCGCCCGAGAGCCGGGCTGCCGCCGAATGGGCGGCCTGGGAGGCGAAGCTGTGTGGCCTGCCGCTGAAGGTGGTCCATGTCTGGGAGCCCGTGCCCAGCCCGACGGCGCAGGATCCGCTGCTGGGTGCCGAGACGCAGCAGGACTGCACCGAGTGGGTTCACCGCGAGACCGCCGAAGGGCTTCGGCGGTGTCACACCGGTGTCGAGAGAGGTCCGCTCAGTGCCGTCAGCGATGAGGTCCTGCGCGCCCAGATCAAGGCCCAGATCGTCTTCGACCTCGGTGCGGGCGGGTGAGGACAATGGAACTCCCGCTGGTCGTCGGCGTCGACGGCTCCGAGCCCAGCCTGCAGGCCGCGGACTGGGCGGCCGACGAGGCCGCCCTGCGTGGGGTGCCGCTGCGTCTGGTGTACGCGTCGCTGTGGGAGCGGTACGAGGGTGCCGCCCTCGCCAAGGACTTCGGCAAACCGGACGTGCAGGTGCTGGCCGAGGACATCGTCGAGACAGCCGCACGGCGCGCCCACCGCCGCCAGGCCGACGTGAAGATCTCCACTGACCTGCTGCCGGAGCAACCGGAGTACGCGCTGGTGCAGGAAGGACGGAACGCCTCCGCGCTGGTCCTGGGCAGCCGTGGCCGCAGCGGCATCGCCGACCTCCTGCTCGGCACCGTCAGCCTGACCGTGGCCGCTCACGCGGACTGCCCGGTAATCGTGCTCCGCGGCAACCAGGGCGACTCCAGGATGCGCGGCCTCGTGGTGGGTGTCGGAGAGAGGCCGACGGATTTGGCGGCGGTCCGATTCGCCTTCCAGGAGGCGGAGCTGCGCAGAGTGCCGCTGGAGGCCGTACGGGCCTGGAAGCGCCCCGCGCACGAGACCGACGACCATCCTCTGCTCGCCGGTGAACCCGCCCGCCTGCACGAGCAGCGGGCCGCAGAGGCGCTAGAAGCGGCACTGCGTGACACTCCCGCGGACGTGGAGGTGCATCGGCGCACTGTAGAGGGGCCCGCCCGCAGGGTGCTCGTGGATGCCTCGCACGAGGCCGACCTGTTGGTCGTTGGAGCCTGGCGCAACCCCAGGTACGTGGGACTCCAGCTCGGCCGCATCGCCTACGCGGTACTCCACCGCTCCGCCTGCCCGGTCGCCGTCATAACCGAGCGGGCGTGAGTGTAGCGGGGGCTGGGTCCTCGGCCATGTCATCGACCGGATGCAGGCACGGGGAGGGACACCCTCTATGCACCGCACGAGATCGTCGTCGCCTTCCGCCCGCCTAGGCCCGCCTAGGCCGTGTCTTCAAATGATCTTGAGTAGTGGATCATGGTCGGGTGATACGTCGCCATGAACTGTCTGATGCTGAGTGGGAGTTCGTCCGTCCGATGATGCCCTGCCCGGCCGGCTCGACGCGGTGGGGGTGGTCGCCCGGGTATCGCCGGAGCACAAGATCCGGATAGTCCGGGCGCTGCAGGCCCGCGGAGACGTGGTCGCCATGACCGGCGACGGAGTCAACGACGCCCCCGCGCTGCGCCGGGCCGACATCGGGGTGGCGATGGGCGTCACCGGGACGGAAGTGACCAAGGAAGCCTCGACGATGGTCCTGACCGACGACAACTTCGCCACCATCGTGGCCGCCGTCCGCGAGGGCCGGGGCATCTACGACAACATCGTGAAGTTCGTCCGCTTCCAGGTCTCGACGGCATTGGGCTTCGTGGCCACGTTCCTGGTCAGCTCGCTGACCGGTCTGGCAGGCGGGGCACCGTTCACGGCGCTGCAGATCCTGTTCGTCAACCTGGTGATGGACGGCCCGCCGGCGATGTCTCTCGGAGTCGACCCCGTCAGTCGGGATGCGACGAGCCTGGCCCCCACGCCCGACCGGCGAACCCATCCTCGCCAGACCGCGGCTTGCACGGATCCTGCTGACCAGCGCGGTGATGGCGGCAGGCACCCTCGCGGTGCTGACGTGGGCCCCAGGCCCGGAGGCGGAACCGGGACAGGCCACCGTCGCGGGTGGATTTCGTCCTGTGTGGGCCAGATGTCGCGCAGATGGACGGGCTGGCCGTCGTTGCCGGTGCCCAGCGGGTCGCTGGTGAGGTCGACGGCCATTGATCCGGCCAGCGCGTAGGCGACCACCAGCGGCGGTGAGGCCAGATAGTTCAGTTTCGTCTCGGGGTGGATCCGGCCTTCGAAGTTGCGGTTGCCGGAGAGCACGGACGCCACCACGAGGTCGGCCTCGGCGGCGGCCCGGGAGACTTCACTGATCAGCGGCCCGGAGTTGCCGATGCAGGTGGTGCAGCCGTAGCCGACCAGGTCGAAGCCGAGCGTGTCCAAGTACGGGATCAAACCCGCGCGTTCGAAGTAGTCCATCACGATCCTCGACCCCGGCGCGAGGCTGGTCTTCACCCAGGGCTTGGACCGCAGGCCGCGCTCCACGGCCTTCTTGGCCAGCAGCGCGGCGGCGACCATCACCTGCGGGTTGGAGGTGTTGGTGCACGAGGTGATCGCCGCGATCACCACGGCGCCGTGCCCGATCTCGAAGCTGCTGCCGTCCTCCAGCGTCACCGGGACGCGCTCAGGCGGCCGTGCCTTGCCCGGTCCGGTCCGGTCCGGTCCGGTCCGGTCCGGTCCGGTCCGGTCGCATCGAGGCACCCGGGCTGGTCGCCGGGGTGGCTGCCGGTGACGGCCACCGGGTCGGACGCCGGGAAGGACTCCACGCCGCTCTGGTCCAGCCCGACAGGGGCCGCGTCGCAGGTCACCTCGCCGTCCAGGACAGCGCGGAGGACCCGCGACGCGTCCGCCAGGACGATGCGATCCTGCGGCCGTTTGGGCCCGGCGATCGACGGGACGATGGCCGATAGGTCCACTTCGATGGTCTGCGAGTAGTCAGGGGTGTGGCTGGGATCGTGCCACAGTCCCTGCTCTTTTGCGTACGCCTCTACCAGCGCTACCTGGCCGGGGTCCCGGCCGGTGAGCCGCAGGTACGAAAGGGTCTCGGCGTCGATCGGGAAGATCGCGCAGGTGGCGCCGTACTCCGGGCTCATGTTGCCGATGGTGGCCCTATTGGCCAGTGGCACCTCGGCCACGCCAGGTCCGTAGAACTCCACGAAGGCGCCCACGACGCCGTGCTGGCGCAGCCGCTCGGCGATGGTCAGCACCAGATCGGTGGCGGTGCTCCCTTCGGGCAGCGCGCCGGTGAGCCGCACGCCGACAACCTTGGGGATGAGCATGCTCACCGGACGGCCGAGCATCGCTGCCTCCGCCTCGATGCCTCCCACCCCCCAGCCGAGCACGCCGAGCCCGTTGACCATAGGGGTATGGGAGTCGGTCCCGACCAAAGTGTCGGGGAAGGCTGTGCAGTCCTCGGCGAACACCACCCGGGCCAGGTGCTCCAGGTTGACCTGGTGGCAGATTCCGGTTCCAGGCGGGACGACGCGCAGGTTCCGCAGGGTGCTCTGCCCCCAGCGCAGGAACTGATAGCGCTCCCGATTGCGCCGGTACTCGAGTTCCACGTTGCGGCGGAACGCCGCTGAGGAACCAAAGTGGTCGGCGATCACCGAGTGGTCGATCACCAGCTCCACGGGCCGCCGCGCGTCGATCAGCGCCGGATCGCCGCCGAGCACAGCCATCGCCTCGCGCATCGCCACCAAGTCCACGACGCACGGCACCCCAGTGAAATCCTGCATCAGCACCCGCGCGGGGGTGAACTGAATCTCGGTCGTCGGTTCCGCCGCCGGGTCCCACCCGGACAGCGCCGCGATCTGGTCGGCGGTGACGGTGCGGCCGTCCTCATTGCGCAGCAGGTTCTCCAGCAGCACCTTCAGGCTGTACGGCAGCCGTTGCGAGCCGGGCAGGGCGTCGAGCCGGTGGAGCAAGTAGGAGGTGCCGTCGGCGTCGAGCTCGCCGCGGGCGGCAAAGCTGTCCAGGGACATGTGCGTGCCTCCTCAGTACGGATCGGCGGAGGTCGACGCGGGCCGGGGCCCACCACGCGTCCCGGCGCAAGGTCCGCGCCCAGATCGGCCACCCGCCCTGAGGCTCGCGTACCGGTCGGCTCGCCGACCGCTCTCGCCGTCACCTCAGGCACCCCCTTCACCTGGGGCCCGCTCCGCCGTGTCGACAGGTCCGGCGCAGCCCTGCAGGGCTGCGCCCAGACGGGCAGAACCAACCATGGTCAGTCTCGACCGCACGTACCCGGCCCGCAAATGGTGCGAATCCGGGAGCCCGGGGCAGGGGGTGCCTGGCGGCCTCGGCTTGGCGCATCCCGCCTGCGCGCGGAGCATGGGGTGATAGGAGGGATCGGGGACCTCGTCCGTATGCCCGGAACCGATGGGACGGAGATTCCGGATGGCGAAGATCGCAGGTCATCTCCTGCGCGAGCTGCACGACCAACTGCATCACCCCGGTGGTGGAGGTGATGGACCGCAGAATCGGCGTGGAACGGGCCGTGATGACCACGGTCCACGCCTACACCTCCACCCAGCAACTCATCGACGGGCCCAGCAAGGACTTCCGGCGCGGCCGGGCCGGGGCCGCCGACATGCTTCCCGCCTCCACCGGCGCCGCGCTCGCGACCACCAAGGCACTCCCGGAGCTGACCGGCCGCTTCGACGGCGTGGCCGTCCGGATCCCGATCCCCGTCGGATCGATCACCGACATCGTGCTCGTCACCGCCCGCCCGACGTCCCCCGAGGAAGTGAACGACCTCTTCCGCGCGGAGGCCACCACCGACCGCTACCGCGACATCCTCGGCGTGTCGGACGAGCCGATCGTCTCCAGCGACATCATCGGCGACTCCCGGGCCTCGATCGTCGACGCGGCGATGACCCGGGTCGTGGACGGCACCCTGGTCAAGATCATGAGCTGGTACGACAACGAGTGGGGCTTCACGCACCAGATGGTCCGCGAGGCGCTCTCCGTGCTCGGCATCACTCAACCACGGTGAACGCCCCACCGCAGTCGAGCGGACCCGCCGTCGCACCCACCCGGAAGTGAACACGGGAGTCGGCCGACGCCGACCCGCCAACCACTCAGCTCGCCGAGCCCGGCCGCCGGACCGCCCCGCAGCACGAGAGCGACCCGGAACAGACCAGCGGCAGTCAGGGCCACGGCCCGATCGTCCGCGACCGTCACCGAGTGCCGGAGGCCCGACATGATCACCCATCCTGCGTACACCGTCGAACCGTGGTGCCTGCGTGAGAGCGAGCTCGACTTGGACGTGCTGGAGCAGAGCGAGTCGGTGTTCGCACTGGCCAACGGCCATATCGGCTGGCGCGGCAACCTGGACGAAGGCGAGCCGCACGGGCTACCGGGGACCTACCTCAACGGCGTGTTCGAGTTCCGTCAACTGCCGTACGCAGAGGCCGGCTACGGATACCCGGAGTCCGGACAGGCGATCATCAACGTGACCAACGGCAAGGTGATACGGCTGCTGGTGGACGACGAGCCGTTCGACCTGCGCTACGGCCGACTGCACAGCCACGAGCGGGTGCTGGACTTCCGCGCCGGGCTACTGCACCGCACGGTCGAGTGGACGACCCCGTCAGGACGCACGGTGCGCATCCGCTCGACCCGGCTGGTCTCGCTCACCCAGCGGGCGACCGCCGCGATCGCCTACGAGGTCGAGGCGGTGGACGAGGAGGTGCGGATCGTGCTCCAGTCCGAGCTGGTCGCCAACGAACAGCTTCCGAAGCAGGAGGGCGATCCTCGGGTCTCGGCCTCCTTGGGCTCGGTCCTGCAGCCCGAGGAGGACTCCGCGCAGGACAACAGGCTGCGGCTAGTGCACCGCACGGCCCGCAGCGGCCTGCGCGTGGCGGCGGCGGCCGACCATCTGATCACGGGCCCACAGGGCACCGCCGCCTCCGCGGAAAGCGGCCAGGATCTCAGCCGACTGACGGTAACCTCGCTGCTGCGCCCGGGCCAGCGACTGCGGGTCGAGAAGACCGTCGCCTACGGCTGGTCGGGTTCCAGGTCGCTGCCCGCCGTCCGCGACCAGGTCGACGCCGCGCTGGCCGGGGCGGCCAGCACCGGCTGGGAGGGCCTGCTCGGCGAACAGCGCGGGTACCTGGACGCCTTCTGGGCCCGGGCGGATGTCGAGCTCGAGGGCGACACCGAGATCCAGCAGGCCGTCCGGTTCGCGCTGTTTCACGTGCTTCAGGCAGCGGCTCGCGCCGAGCAGCGGGCCATCCCCGCCAAGGGCCTGACCGGCCCGGGCTACAACGGCCACTGCTTCTGGGACACCGAGACGTATGTGCTGCCGATGCTCACCTATACCGCGCCGCACGCGGTGGGGCCAGCACTACGCTGGCGGCACACCACGCTGCCCGCCGCGCTGGGACGGGCCCGCCAACTCGGTCTGGCGGGGGCCGCGTTTCCCTGGCGGACCATCGACGGCGACGAGTGCTCCGCCTACTGGCCCGCCGGTACGGCGGCGTTCCATATCAACGCGGACATCGCGGACGCGGTGGTGCGCTACACCGCGGCCACCGGCGACCTGGTCTTCGAGCGGGAGGCGGGGCTGGAACTGCTGGTGCACACCGCCCGGCTATGGCTCTCGCTCGGCCACCACGACCAGCGTGGAGTGTTCCACCTAGACGGCGTCACCGGGCCTGACGAGTACAGCGCGATCGCCGACGACAACGTCTACACCAATGTGATGGCCCAGCAGAATCTGCGCGCGGCCGCCGACGCGGCCGAACGCCACGCCGATCTGGCCGCCTCGCTCGGCGTGGACGACGAGGAAACCACCGCCTGGCGCGATGCCGCCCGGCGGATCGCGCTGCCGTTCAACAAGGAGCTCGGCGTGCACGAGCAGTCCGCGGGCTTCACCTCCCACCAGGTGTGGGACTTCGCCGGCACCCCGGCGGACCGCTACCCGCTGCTGCTGCATTTTCCCTATTTCGACCTGTACCGCAAGCAGGTGATCAAGCAGGCTGACCTGGTCCTGGCCATGCATTTGCGCGGAGACGCGTTCACCGAGGCAGAGAAGGCCCGCAACTTCGCCTACTACGAACCGCTCACAGTCCGGGACTCCTCGCTGTCCGCTGGCAGTCAGGCTGTGATGGCCGCCGAGGTCGGCCAGCTGCGCCTGGCATACGACTACCTCGGCGAGGCCGCGACCATGGACCTGGCCAACCTAGAGCGCAACACTCGCGATGGCCTGCATATCGCCTCGCTGGCCGGGACCTGGACCGCGCTGGTAGTGGGCTTCGGCGGGATGAGACACCATGGGGACACCCTGTCCTTCGCCCCGCGGCTGCCCGAGCAGATCAGTCGGCTGGCTTTCGCCATACACTTCCGCCAGCGTTGCGTGCGTGTGGACATCTCCCACCAACAGGCCATGTACACCTTGCTGACGGGCAGTGAGCTCGAGATCCACCACCATGGCAGCCCGTTGAAGGTGACCAGGGACGTCCCCCGCAGCGGGCCGCTACCCGCTGTCCCCGACCTGCCGGAGCCACAGCAGCCTCCCAACCGTGGTCCGGCCCGCCGCAGATGGGCGGATCACAACGACTGAGTCCACATCCGGGCAGCATCACGACCAGAGCATCCGCAACGCCCGGAGCGGGGAGCCACCTGCGCTCCTCCCGGACACCGAGATCTCCACGGCGTTCGTCGCACACGCATCCGCCGCAGACAGGCGGCGGACCGGGGCCGTAGTCGCTTCCTTAACGCGTCAGGCGGGAGCGCCGCGGGAGTCGGGCGGCACGACGACGACGGGCAGGTGAGCATGGTGCACGACCTCGGTGCTGGTCGACCCGAGGGCGAGGCGACCCCAGACGCCCGAACCGCGAGTACCGACCACCAACAGACAGGCATCCTTGCTCGCGTCCAGCAGAACCTGCGCCGGGCGTCCCGCCTCGGTGATGATCTCCACCTCCACGCGGGGCCCGCCGAGCTGCTCCCGTAGTTCGTGGACCGTGTCGGTCACCGCCTGCCGCGCCACATCGTGGAGCTGTTCATACGGGGCCTCCGGCACGGCCATCCACGTGTAAGCAGCAGGGGTGTATTCGAAGGCGCAGACCGCCCGCAACCCGGTTCCGCGCAGTTGTGCCTCGCGCAGGGCGAAGAGCACGGCCTGCCTGGCGTGCGGGGAGCCGTCCGTGCCGACCACGATCGGACCAGCCGGGACGTGCGCGGGAGCGTCGGTCATCGGGAATCCCTCCAAGGCGGCTCGCGTCGGACGGTCGGGCAGTGATCCGCTCATCGGTGCTGGGCGTTGGGGAGGAGAGACTCGAGGGGTACCTGTGGGTCGGTGAGCATGTGTATGTCGACTGGCTGCGCAGCGCGGACGAGTGCCTGGATCTGGTCGTTGACGTCCCACGTGTTGACGTTCATGCCTGCGAGCACCCGGCTGTCGGCGAGCCAGAAGGCGATGAACTCGCGTCCGGCCACGTCACCGCGGAAGACGACCTGGTCGTAGCCGCCAGGCTCGACGTAGCCGGCGTACTCCATTCCCAGGTCGTACTGATCGGTGAAAAAATGCGGAATTCTATCATACATCGCGTCTTGCTGGCCGAGCACCGCCTTGGCCGCGGTCTGCGGCTGGTGCAGCGCGTTGGCCCAGTGCTCCACGCGGATGTGCTTGCCCAGCAAAGGGTGGAAGGCGTTGGCAACGTCACCGGCGGCGTAGATGTCCGGGTAGGAGGTACGCAGCCGTTCGTCGACGCGGATGCCGTTGTCGACCTCCAGGCCCGCCTCCTGCGCCAGCACGGTGTTCGGCATGATGCCTACCCCGACGATGACCACATCGGCGTCGATGCGGGTGTCGTCGGACAGCCGCACCCCGTCCGCCGCACGACCGCTGCCGGTGATCTCGGCGACCTGCGCCCCGAACCGCAGGTCCACACCGTGGTCGGTGTGCAGGTCCGCGAAAACCTGAGCCACCTCGCGGCCAAGGACCCGCAGCAGCGGCAGCTCGGCCCTCTCCAGCACGGTGACCTCCACACTGGCGGTGCGGGCGGCAGCAGTGGTTTCCAGGCCGATCCAGCCGGCGCCGATGACCACCGCCCGTGACGCGGACCGGAACGCCTCCTTGATCCTGTCGCTGTCCTCGACCCGCCGCAGGTACAGCACTCGCTCCAGCTCCGCACCCGGGACAGGCAGGCGGCGCGGCGAGGATCCGGTGGTCAGCAGCAGCTTGCCGTAGCCGACCCGGCTGCCGTCCGCGAGCGTCACCTCGCGCGCGGCCGGGTCGACGGCGGTGACCGCCATGCCGAGCCGCAGGTCCACGTCGTGCTCGACGTACCACTGGGGCGGATGGACGTAGATTTGCTCCCGCGCGTCCTTGCCGATCAGGTAGCCCTTCGACAGCGGCGGCCGCTCGTAGGGCCGTTCGCTTTCCTCCCCGATCAGAACCAGCGGGCCGTCGAAGCCCTCCTCGCGCAGGGTCTGCGCGGCCTTGGCCCCGGCCAGGCTGGCCCCGACGATCACACACCCGTCGTTTGCGGACATCGTCAGTTCCCTTCCCGGACTGCGGGCCGGCTCCGCAACGTTTCGGCGAGCTGCTCGGAGAGCTGCTCCCAGCTGGCGTCGAACTTCGACACGCCTTCGTCCTCAAGCGTCTGCACGAGGTCGTCGTAGTCCACGCCAACTGCCGGCAACCCATCGAGAACCTGCTGAGCGTCGTCGTAGTGGGCGCGGACCGAGTCGGCCGGTACTTGGCCGTGGTCGGCGACCGCGCGCAAGGTGGCCTCGGGCATGGTGTTGACCACGCCGGGTGCGACCAGCTCGGTCACGTAGCGGGTGTCGGGGTAGACGGGATCCTTGACCGAGGTCGAAGCCCACAGCGGACGCTGCGGGTGGGCCCCCGCCTTCCTAAGGGCCTGCCAGCGGGGTGAGGAGAACACCCGCTCGTAGTGCTGGTAGGCCAGCCGCGCGTTGGCGATCGCCACCCGGCCGCGCAGCTCGGCCGCTTGAGCGGTGCCGGTCTTGTCCAGGCGTGCGTCTGCCTCGGCGTCGACACGGGAGACGAAGAACGAAGCCACCGAGCCGATCCCGGACAGCTCCCGGCCCGTATCGCGGGCGCGTTCCATCCCGTCGAGGAAGGCGGCCATGACCTCGTCGTAGCGGGCGAGGGAGAAGATCAACGTGACATTGATGCTGATTCCCTCGGCCAGGCACGCGGCGATCGCCGGCAGGCCCTGCCGGGCTGCGGGGATCTTCACGAACAGGTTGGGCCGGTCGACAAGCCACCACAGCGCCCGCGCCTCCGCGATCGTCGCCGCGGTGTCGTGCGCGACCCGGGGGTCGACCTCGATGGAGACCCGCCCATCGACGCCGTCCGTGGCGTCGTAGACCGGGCGCAGTACGTCGCACGCCCACCGGACGTCGGTTGTGGTCAGCGCCCGCAGCGCCTCACCGACTCCGACTCCGCGGGCCGTCAGGTCACGGATCTGTGCGTCGTACGCGTCGCCGCTTGTGATGGCCTTGGCGAAGATCGTCGGATTGGTGGTCACCCCCACGACCCGGTCCCGCGCGACCAGGTCCGCCAGGCTCTTGGATACCAGCCGCTCCCGGCTGAGATCGTCCAGCCAGATCGACACTCCGGCATCGCTCAGTGTGTTCAAGGGATTCATGACACGCCGCTCCTCCCGCGCGCCAGGCGGAGTGAGGAGCTCAAGGCTTCTTGCTGCTCGTCCGCGGCCCGCACCAGAGCTTGCCTGTCGCTCCATCGTCTCTGGAAGGCCAGCGGCCCGCAATCCGCACACGTGACCGCCGACATCAGCGAAGCTCCAGGTCGAGCCGCTGGGCTACCACGAGTACCTGGTCGCTATCCACACTGGCACGTAGCCGACTGCCTCCCGGTTTCGGGCCCATCCGGAACCGGGAGGCACTGGGGACGAATGATGGTGCTGAACGACATGCCCGGGCGCGAGACCGCCGCATTCCATCGGCCACCGGCCCCTCACGACGTCCCGCTGTTGACCGACTTCGAGGACGATGTCCGGCGACGACGGTGCACGAGCCAACTGCGGCAACCGCTGGTGCGCTGGGCACACGGTGGTCGAGGCCGGTTCACCGCTGTCCGGGACCTGACGCGCTTCCGTCCAGGGGCAGGCCTGCCGCATGCGCGGCCTCGGCGAGCACCGCGCGCAGCATGGCCGGGGTGAGCCGGCCGGTGAAGACGTTGTGCTGGCTGACGTGATAGCAGCCGAACACCGTCACCACGTCGCCCGACCCGTCCACGGCCGTCAGCGTTGCCCGTACCCCGTGGCCGAACGCCGGGCGGGGCCGGGGCACACTCCATCCCGCTGCCTCCAGGGCCGGCATCGCGGCCTGCCAGCCGAAGGCGCCCAGGACGACGACGGAACGCACCGTCGGCCGCAACAGCCGCAGTTCCTGAACCAGCCACGGGCGGCAGGTGTCCCGCTCACCCGGCGTAGGCCGGTTGCCCGGCGGCGCGCAGTGCACAGGCGCTGTGACCCTGACCCCGTTCAGCTCTAGCCCGTCGTCCCGCCGAGTCGAAGCCGCCTGGGATGCGAGCCCGAGCCCGTGCAGCGTCGCGTACAGCAGGTCGCCGGCCCGGTCGCCGGTGAACATCCGGCCCGTCCGGTTGGCGCCGTGTGCCGCGGGTGCCAGCCCCGTGATCACCATGGCGGCGTCTGCGGGACCGAAGCCGGGTACCGGCCGCCCCCAATATTCCCAGTCCCGAAACGCCGGACGCTTGACCCGGGCGGCCTCCTCCCGCCACGCCACCAGGCGCGGGCAGGCTCGGCAGCGCACCAGTTGCCCGTCCGGTCCCGCCAATGTGCGAGCTCGGGCAGCCGCGCGGAGCGGGAAAGCCTCGGCGTCAGGCATGGTCCACCCGCTTTCACGGTAGCCGTATCCGTGAGGCCACCGATCGCCAACCATGCGGGCGGCGGCACCGATGTGCCCTGGAGGACATCATGACCAAGGCCAAGGACATCAGGTATCACCGCATCTACGAGGAAAGCTCGCCCGAGGACGGCGTCAGGGTTCTGGTGGACCGCGTCTGGCCGCGTGGGATGCGCAAAGAGGACGCCCACCTTGACGCATGGATGCGCGACGTCGCTCCGTCGACCGAACTGCGCCGCTGGTACGCCCACGATCCCGAGCGCTACGAGGAGTTCCGCCGCCGCTACCTCGCCGAACTGCGCGATCCCGACCACCAGCAAGCCCTGCGCGAACTAGCCGATCTGGCCCGTCGCGGCCGGGTAACCCTGCTCACCGCCACCCGCGACGTCGACCACAGCCAGGCCGCTGTCCTCGCCGACCGGCTCTCCGGCGGGAGCCACGCGACTGCGTGACCGCGCACTGACTACTCGCCATCCAGCGTGCTCGGGCGGTGCGGTCACCGGGACGCGGACTCATTCCACAACGCCAACAGCGCAATGTCATCGCCATGTGTGGGGGCGACCCGCTCCACCAGCTCGTCCAGGAAGTGGCCTGGCGAAAGACCGCGCAGGTTCCCAGCTTCGCCGCGGAGCCGCTCGAGACCAATGGACAGATCCTCACCGCGCCGCTCTATGAGACCGTCGGTATAGAGCAGGAAGAGACTGCCTTTGGTGAGCGGCGCCGTGGCCGCCGCCTCCCGAGGCACGTCGGCGTCCACTCCGAGCGGAAGGCCTTGCCCGCCGACCAAGAACCGTGCCCGGCCATGTGGGCGGACGAGCAGCGGGGGCGGATGCCCGGCGTTGGCCCAGGCCAGCGAGGAGGGGCCGGCAGCCGACGGACGCGCCACACCGAAGACGAGCGTGGCCGTGACGTCGGGCTCGTTCAGCCTCTCCAACACTTGGTCCAGGCGGCGCACCACCTCGTCCGGCGGGCCAGGACGGTCGAGGACGAGGGCCCGGAGCATGTGTCGCAACTGGCTCATCCGGGCAGTGGCCCGCACGTCATGGCCGGCCACGTCACCGACGGTGAACGCCAAGGTCCCGTCCCGAAGTGCAATGGCGTCATACCAGTCGCCTCCCACCTCCGCGTACGTGCGCGCCGGGGAGTACCGGGCGACGAGACGAAACGGCTGAACGTCAGGCAGAGTTTCCGGCAGCAGAGAGCGCTGCAGGTGCGTTGCAATGTCGCGTTGCTGACCGTACAGACGCGCGTTGTCCACCACGAGCGCGCCTTGATGCGCGAGGCTTCCGATCAACGGGACCTGAGCTTCCGTGAAGGGACGATGTGCTTCGGTGCGCGCAACGATGATCACCCCGAATGGGCGCCCACCGGCTTCCAGCGGACACGCGATCGCGGTGGTCGCGCCCAACCGGGCCAACAACTCCAGTTGTGCGCGTTCCAAAGGATCCGCTGCTTGTTCAGGTGACGGCACGTCGGGGATCAGCACTGCGGTGCCTCGGCGCAGGGCCTGGGCCAGCGGCGCGGCAGAGCCCTGCGGCCATGACGGAAGCAGCTGGGACGATTCTCCCGGACGGGGGCTGTTCGGGCGGCCGGCCCCACGCCCCGTCACCACAGCCCGGCGAGCCCGGCCCTTTTCGTCCAACAGATCGATCACACACCAGTCCGCGAGCCGTTCGACCAGGAGTTCCGCCAGCCTCTGCAGGCTGCCCTCCCAGCCCCGACCCGCTTTGAGCGCGTTCGTGACATCCGCCAGCAGCCTGAGGGGAATAGCCTCCTCCACGGGCCGCCTCCTGAATTCCCGACTCCGTTCGCTCCGGCCAGTGTGCCCGCAGCGATCGCAGACGGCGCGTCGGCGTTCGTTGGGCAGGGCTCCAGGCACAGGGTCGGCAGCCGCCACACCGTCCCTTGCAGCGTCCCAACTACTACTGGTTCATCGAACCGGTACGACCCCATCGGCGCAGAGGCGCGGCAGAGCCCTGCGGCCGCGCCCTGCGGGACGCCGCCGAGGCGGACGCCGACGTGCCTCGGGAGGCGGCGGCCAGGGGGCTCGCTGCCACACAACAGCCCGCCGTTGGCGGATCCTGGCCGGACTGCGCTGGGCTGGGCTGGCTCGGAGCAGCCCAGCGAGACCTGCGAGGCTCCTGCAAGGGCGAATCGCCGATTCGCCGTCCCCCGCGTAGCCGCCCGCGTCAACGACGAGGAGAACACCTGGCTGTTCGATCACCGCTGGGGCGTCGACGTAGCCGTTCCCGCTACGGGCCCCCTGATCTCCCTCATCGAAGAAGCAACCGGCGCCACCGACACCGTGGCGCTCCTCAGACTGAGCAAGGCAGGCGTGAATGTGATCGAAACCGCCATCACTCCGCAATCCCAAGTCGTCGGCCGCCCCCTCGCCGACATCCACCTCCCCACAGGCACCGTCATCGCCACCGTCATCCGAGCCGGTCAACCCACTGTCCCCACCGACCAGACACGACTGATGCCCGGCGACGAAATCCTCCTGGTCTCCCACACGGCTACCGAGGAGGAAATCCACGCCGTGTTCCAGTAAGCAGGTCTCCCAGCCTGTCATCCACAGCTTCGGTCAAGACCGAATCCGTGGATGACGGATGCCTGCGCAGTTGGGCGGGGCCGGGTAGTGCCGGGTGACAGGCGGCGCCGATTTACAGATCCTTCCGCCGGGCATATTGACGGACCCATGTGGAACCCGTCTTTGCATGACCGAGAGTGCGAGCCCTCACATCTGGACGCCGAGGATCACGGTGTTGGGAGTGCAGCCCGGTAATCCTCCCTTTCGCATCGTGGAGATCGATGGGGAGGTGGTCGGTGAGGCTAAGTCGATGACGGATGTGCTCTTGGCCGCGGCTGCCGCAGGCATCACGGTCCACGACCTCGATGACCCAAGCATGGTTCGGTGGGTGGGCGGCGGGAAGTTCACCTGGAGGCGGCATTGGGCACGGCTGCGCGGGAGGCACTTTCCGCGAGGCGACCGCCACCGAACGCAGCGCACACGTCCGACACCGTAAGTGCTCCCCAAGGCAGGGCGCTCATTCGCAACAGGCGGCACTGAACCCCCCGAGCCCGTGCGGGCTACAGTCCGGCGGCCTCGGCTGCCGCGCCGAGCACCGTGCGTAGCATCGCCGGGCTGAGACGGCGGGTGGAGATGTTACGCGGGCTGACGTGGTAGCAGCCGAACAGGCTCAGCGGGGTACCGGCGTCGGCCGCCCGCAAACTGACCCGCACGCCGTGGCCAAATACCGGGCGGGGGCGGGGCACCAACCAATCGGCAGCCTCCAAGACCGGCAGTGTGGCGAGCCAGCCGAAGCCACCGAGGACGACGATGGAACGCAGGGTCGGCTGCAGCAAGCGCAGCTCGCGCTTCAGCCATGGTCGGCAGGTGTCCCGCTCGCGGGCTGTGGGGCGGTTGGCCGGAGGCGCGCAATGTACGGGGTTGGTGATCCTCACGCCGTAGAGCTCCAGCCCGTCGCCCCGCCGTATGGAGGTCGGCTGGGAGGCCAGGCCGAGTGTGTGCAGGGCGGCGTACAGCGCGTCCCCGGAGCGGTCGCCGGTGAATATCCGGCCGGTGCGGTTGCCGCCGTGGGCTGCCGGTGCGAGTCCGATGATCAGCAGAGCGGCGTCCTCTGGCCCGAACCCGGGCACGGGCCGACCCCAGTACTCCCAGTCGCGGAACTCGTTGCGCTTGACCCGAGCTGCTTCCTCGCGCCACTCGACCAGGCGCGGGCAGGCGCGACAGCCCGTCATCACCGCGTCCAGCCCGGCCACGTCGCAGGCCCCGGGAGCCGCTACAGCCGGGAACGCAGGGTCCTCGGCCGGCGCCGACGGGCCGACCGGATGGGCCTTGCGCACCATGCTGCCTCCCGGCGCCACCTGTGCCCACACACCACAACCCACTGGATGAGCGGCTGCAGCTCAAGAATACGCCCCACTAAGTGCGTAATATTCCGATTGAGGATACTCGCGTGAGGCAGGCCAGCAGCCGGGGATTCAGTGACAGATTGATGCACCGCGAAGGACAGGAGCATTGTCGGCAGACTTCTACATGAAGCTGCCGAGGACAGACGTCAAGGTCCCTTCATACAGGGTGGCGCTGCTGGTGGAGACGGACCGCGGCTGTGCACGCCACGCTGGCGATGTACGCGAGCGCGACACCATTCGCGTGCAGATCACCGCGCCTGAGGTGGAAACGCTCAACGCCATCTACGAGAAGTACGTCGGCGAGTACCGGTCCGACCTCGGTTTCGGCTGGCACCTGCTGCAGCAGGCCCACACCGAGACCGTCGAGGCGCCCACCGTCGGTGTGGAACCCGCCCCCGGCCCCGACCAGGCCGAACTGGCAGGCGACGAGGACGGCGAGGAGGACTCGGACGCATGAGCGCCCCCACCACCACTTTCTACGAGGCGTATCCGCTCAAGGACCTGCGCCCGGCCGACTACAACCCGCGCCACCTGTCGGAGGAGGCCTTCGAGCGGCTGAAGGTGTCCATCGGCCGCCACGGCATCGTCAAGCCGGTCATCCTCAACGCCGACGGCACCCTGGTCGCAGGCCACCAGAGAACCAAGGCCATGACCGCGCTGGGGATGACGCACACTCCCGCCGTAATGCTCGGCACCAAAGTCCGCCTGACGGACGAGATCCAGTTCAACCTGCTGCACAACCGCGTCGAGACCGAGGCGAGCATCGTGTATGTGCAGCCCGGCGAGATCGGCGCCTGGTCACGGATCCCGTGGCAGAGCATCGAGGTCGCCGTCTCCCGCAACAAGCCCTTCCAGCAGGCCATGTCCTACATGACCGGCGGCCACGGTGCGTGGGGCAGCGTCGTCATCGACGACCAGGGCCAGATCGCGCTGAACGCCGAATATGCGGTGGTCGCCGCGAAGAACCATTTCGACGTCCTCGCGTGGACCTACCCGTCCCTGGACGCGGCGCAGCTGGTCGCTGACCTCACCGGCGAGTACGGCGTGTACGACTGGTCCCGCCTGGAGGATCAGGCGCCCGTCTACAACCAGCACATGCAGCCCAAGCGGCTGCGCCAGTACACCTCCCTACGCAAGGCCGGGAAGCTGGCCTACAAGTCGGAGGTGTGGGGGTCTTGTCGAGCACGGGATGCGGGACCAGGCCAGCCACGCGCACCACAAACTGGTGCGTCTGCCGTCGATGCGCGGGCCCTCGCCCCAGTCCCACTGCAGCCACATCGCCGGCTCGGGTATCCACGGACGGAAGCCCCTGCGGTTCCCGGCCCGGTAGGACTCCTTGGCTGCCGCGACGGCCCGGCGGGTCGTGCGGTCGGTGCCGGTGAAACCCATCGCGGCGATCTTCTTGTGAACGGCGTCGGCCCCGACTCTCCCGCGGGACCTCTCGACGAGTTCCTCGACCTTCGGCAGGAAGCCGTCGATCAGCTTCGACCGCACTGCCCGCTCGGTCGGGTCGACCCCCTGCCCGCGCAACTGGACGTAACGCCGCACGGTGTGGTGGTCGCAGCCGGCCAGCTCGGCCGCCTTCCGGTAACTCCCGGTGAGGTCGTAGGCCTCAAGAATCTCCGTGATCTCCTCATCGCTCTCCACCATGCCCACTCTGTGTCATGGGCTTGGTGGGTCTGCGGGGAGATCAGCTGTCCGTCACCGCGGAGATTTCATGTCCGCCTGCGGGGAGGCCAACTGACCGCCAGCGGGGAGTCTGCCGTGTCCTCTGACACAGCACCCATTTACGGCAGGCCTGAAGATGTAGGCGCCAGAGAAGACAGCGGCGGTTTGGGAGCCCGGCGTGGGGGACGCGGGCGAGTTTCGACAGGCCCAGGGTTCGGGGACGTAGCGGACGAGCAGGAGATGATGCCCGCAAACCGCGCAGGCCCGCGGTTTGCCGGGGCGGGTGGCCTGCGGGAGCCTGGATGTGTGATTCATCGGCGTGTGTCGTTCCGGGCGCCCGACACGACGCAGCAGTCGCGTGCCGAGAGCAAGGCCGAGCCATCACCCACAAGCCCGGTCAAGGCCCCGATGGCGTATATCGCCGCATTGACCGTGCCGATTGTGGCACTGGAGCTGGTGATCGACGACCGTACGGTGCGGCTCATCCCCCTGCTGATCCTGCTGCCCGCCTTCCCTGCGGCGGTCGGCACCGTGCGCCAGACCGTGTACGCAGTGGGCTGGGTGTTGATCGTCATCACGGGAGTACTGATCTACCGGCCGCTCCCCTCCTGGTACAACTACGTGATCATCATGGTGCTGGCCGCAGTGCTTGGCGCGTTGTGCGTCCTGACCTGTCACTGGCGGATCCGCCGTGAGCGCGAACTGCACCGCGTGCGGTCCACGGCTGTCGCCCTCCAACGACAGGTACTGCGTCCCCTGCCGATCCTCACCGACCAGGTGATCGTCGACGGCGTGTACCTACCGGTGGAGGAGGACCGGCTGGTAGGAGGAGACATTTACGAAGCGGTGGCCTCGCCGTACGGTACGCGGCTGCTTTTCGGCGATGTCCAGGGAAGGGGGCTGCCGGCGATCGGAGCCGCCTTCGCCACGCTCGGAGCGTTCCGCGAGGCTGCCCTGCGTGAGCCGACGCTCACGGCACTCGTGGATGACCTGGAGAGAGCAGTCGTCCGGCACAACGCCTTCGCGCAACAGATCGGCGAACCTGAGCGATTCGTCACCGCTCTGATCCTGGGGATCGACGAATCGACCGAGACGCAGGCCGTCAACTGCGGGCATCCTCCGCCGTACCTATTGAATGCCGACCCGGTGAGCCCCGTGCCGCTCGGCGACCCGGGCGTGCCACTTGGTCTTGCGGACCTCGCTGCGATACCCAGGATCGTCGTCTGGTTCCCGTTCCCATCCGGCGCCACCCTTCTTGCCTGCAGTGACGGCGTCACCGGGGCCCGCAGCATCACCGGTGATTTCTATCCCCTCGAAGAGCGCCTGCCGGCCTGGGCGGATGGCTCCCCATGGGAGCTCGCCGGCAACCTGGTCGATGACCTCAACTGCCACACCGCAGGGGAACTTCGGGACGACATCACCGCGCTCGTGGTCCGCAGGGCGGCCTGACCAGGTGCCTCCCGCAAAGGAAGCGCACAACACGACACGGTTCGGAGGCATCCTCGATGACGCACACCACCCCTCCCGCACCGATCGTTGTCGGCACCGACGGCTCCCCCGCCTCCGAGCGGGCCGTACGCTTCGCCCTTCAGGAGTCACAACTACGCGGGACCGGGCTCCGCGCCGTATGCGCGTACGACTTCGCCGCCCGGTACAGCGGTTTCGAGTGGCCTGCCGCTTCGGGTTTCTACGACCTGGACACGCAACTGCGCGACGCCACGTCGGAGGCGGTCGCCAAGACGCTTCAGGACGCGCGAGAGCGGGTCGGCGGCGCATCGGTGGACGTAGAGATCAGAGTCGAACGGGGCCGCCCGTCGCAGGTCCTGCTGGACGCCAGCAATGACGCCTGCCTCCTGGTGGTCGGCAGCCGCGGCTCAGGCGTGTGGGGGCGCCTCACCCTGGGCTCCACCAGCACCGAGGTCGTGCATCACGCCCATCTCCCGGTCGTCGTCGTACCGGCCGGGCGGACGGACCAGCCGTCGTGAAGTGAGGGCCTGCGTTGGCCGCCTCTGTCACGGGCGGAGGACGACCAGGGCGGTGTCGTCAGTAGCACCGGCAGCTGGGGTCAAGTCGCCCAGGAGGGCGTCGGCGAGCGTTTCGGGGTCGGCGCTCCGGTGGCGGGTAAGGGAGTCGGCAAGCCGGGCCAGGCCGGCATCGATGTCCTCGTGGCGGCGTTCGATCAGCCCATCGGTGTACAGCACAAGGGTGGCCCCCTCGGTGAACGTGGTCTCGGCCTGGGGGCGGGGGATGTGTTCGGGGCGGGCGCCGAGCGGGGGGTCGGTGGCCTGGTCCAGGAAGTCCACACGACCGTCGGGGTGCAGCAGGGCTGGTGGAGGGTGGCCGGCGCTGCTGTAGGCGATGGTGCGGTTGGTGCCGTCGATGACGGACAGGACCGCCGTGGTCGACTCCGCGCCGTCGACCGAGCGGGCGTACAGGCCGAGGACTTCCAGGGCCTGGGCGGGGCCTTCGGCGACGCGGGAAGCGGCGCTGAGGGCGCTGCGCAGCTGGCCCATGACGCCGGCGGCGGCCAGGCCGTGGCCGACGACGTCGCCGACGGCCACCGCGATGCGGTCGCCAGGCAGGTCGACGAGGTCGTACCAGTCCCCGCACACGTTCAGGGCCCCGACCGCCGGGCGGTAGCGCACTGCCGCGCGGTGACGACCCACAGGCCTGGGGGCGGGCAGCATCGCTTCTTGCAGGCTCAGGGCGACTTCGCGTTCGCGGGCGTGGGCTTGGCGCAGCCGTTCGTTGACCTGCTGCAGTTCCCGGGCCCGGGTGTACAGCTCGGCTTCCAGTACCGTCGCGCGGTCGCCGCTGCCCTGGCCGCCGCGGGTGCGGATCAGCTCGGTGATGTCCTCCTCCCGGTGCAGCAGTAGCGCCACCCGCCCATCTGGGCCGACGACGGGGACGTTGACCGGACTCCAGTACCGCTCCTCCCACACGCCGGGCCGGTCCGGGTACTCCACGTCGTAGCGGTGCAGCGTCATGGCGTCGCGCTCGCCGGTGGCGGCCACCCACCGCAGCGATGCGTGCAGCTTGCGCATGCCGGTCACGGCGGGGTCCTTGGGGTCGTCGGGGAAGGCCTCAGACAGATGGCGGCCTACCACCTGGTCACGGGTACGCCCCATGCTGCTCAGGAACGCCTCGTTGACGTCGGCATACACCAGGTCCGTGGTGAACAGGGCCACCGCGCTCGGCAGCGCCTGGAATACCGCCTCGTAGTCGATCCCGGATGCGTTCACGATGCCACCTGCCCGCGACGCTATGTCGATCACGTGTTCTTTCACGATAAGCACCAGCGGCGCTCCGGGCAGGTCAGCACCCCAGGGGCCGCAGCCGGTGGTGTAGGCGCGGACGCGCACAACCCGAGGTGCGACCCGGATACGCGTCAAAGGGCCCACGGGGTCTTGAAGCCCTGAGCGCCAACCCCTCCACCCGCCCGGCCCCGCACCTGCGGGTGGCCACCGATGGGCGGATTGCGCGGTTCCTGGGCTGGCGCTATCGCTCCGCTTCCGCGGAGGGGGCGGACGAGGCCGACGGGGTGATGTCGCCGGCGGGACGCGGTGGCCTCGGGCGTGTCCGGTGCCGGGTCGGCGTGTGGGATGGCGGCCGTGGGGTGGCGGGCTCGGCGGCCAGGATCAGCGCGAATTCGCCGCGTGCCACGAGAGTGGTGGCGATGTTCGCGGTGGGCTGTGGGCCGTAGCGGTACAGGCGTGCTTGCGCCGCCGCATGTAAGGGGAGGTCGGGGCGGTCCGGGTCGTACGGCGGCGCGAGCAGACACAACGCCATCCCCGCGCTGACCAGTCCCGTTGCGAGGAGCAGGCCCTGCGGCAGCACCATGCCCATGACCAGCATCGCCAACGAGAGGGCCAGCAGCGCCCAGGCCGGGCCGCGGCGGCGCTGGTATTCGCGCGGCTGGCGCGGGCGCCCTGTTTGCAGACCGCGGGCGAAATGAGGGTCACTTCGCTGCATCTGCGTCTCAAGGTCGTGCAGCGGGGTTCGGACGGTTCTCCCGGAGCTGGAGCAGGGGATGATCCGGATCCATATCCGCTGGCCAGCGCCTTCGCAACCGCGCTACCAGTAATCGGCACCCGCAGTGTCCGCGCGCCGGTCAGGGGGCAGGGAACCCCGACGCGGCCATCTCGAACGACGTGTCCACTATGGCCAGCAGCTCGGAGCCCGGGTCCTCGGGGTTCCACTGCGCCAGGGCCGCCCGCGTGACCCCGTGCGCGGCGCCGGCCAGAGCGCGTGGGTAGAGGTCGTCGGCCTGGAGGCCGGTCCGCCGGGCGACGCCTTCCGCTATTGAGGCTTGCGTGCGGCGGTTGTTGGCGACGGCCATCGGCACCAGCCTGGGATATTGCCGCACCAGTTGCTGGCGCTCCCGCCAGGTCGGGTGCTCCAGAAGGTGACGGATCCCTGCGCGAATCGCCTGGTGCACCGCTTGCAGCGGGTCCTCCTCTGCCGGGCGGGCAGCGATCCGCTCGGCCAGCGATCCGCCGGACCGCTCCTCGTTCATGTCCAGGACGGCGTCGTCCTTGGACTCGAAGTAGTTGAAGAATGTGCGCCGGGAGACTCCGGCGGCGGCACAGATGTCGTTGACCGTGACCGAGTCCGGACCCCGCTCCACGTAGAGGTGAATGGCGGCGCGGTGCAGCGCCTCGCGGGTCTGCTGTTTCTTGCGTTCCCTGATGCCGACGCCTGTGCTCACAGCATTCACGGCACAATACTACACCGCTGCATATTTGCACCAATGCAAAAAATAACTTAGGATGACTAAGTAACTAGTGACGGGGTCGTGGAGAGAGCACCGCGCAGAGCGGAACAGCCGGCAGGAGCCCACGAACCACAGAAAAAACATCGAGGAGAACAGCGTCTTGTCGAAAGTGTTCGGCAGCGGAGGCAGGTGCCCCACCTGCCTCCCGGCCTGGCCCATCCGCCTGCGCGATCACCTGCAGGCCACCGACCCCGCCCTGGCCCGCCTGCGCTCGGGGTGGAGGATGCTGATGGTCTTCCCGTCCACCCTGGCCGCGGGGTACGGGATGGCTCATCTCATGGGACAGCCGAGCATGTTCGGCCTGATGTACGGCGGCATGGTCGGACTGATCGTCGGCCTGACCGTCGCCGGCCCCAAGGCGGGCAAGCTGGCGCTCCGCTGTGTCTGGGGCGTGCCGGCCTTCCTCGTCGCACTGCTGTGCGCGATCGAGATCCAGCCCTACCGGATCCCCGCGCTGATCGCGGCCGCTGCGGCCATGGGAGTGCAGCTCGCGCTGAAGGGCGCCTTCGGCGACTTCGGGCACGACTCCGGCACCATGTTCTTCGCCGGGTTCCTGGGCGGCATCCTGGTGCCCCTACAGCTGTCGCAGATGCAGTACATCGCCCCGACCATCGCGGTGGCGGCGGTCGCGGCGGCAGTGATCCAGGTGGTGGCCTGCCGGATGCGTCCGGCAACCGGCCTGGTGCACATCGAACGGGGCTTTCTGACCCGTACCCGCTACGTCGTCCGGCGAGCCACGAAGCTGGTCGAAGCCGGTGACCGTACCGGCCGCGCGACCCGCAAGCTGCGCAGCGAGATGATCCACCTCAACGAGGCGGCCATGCTGGTGGACGGCTACCTGGCAAGCTCCGGACGTCCGGGGCACCTCGCCACCCGCATGCACCGGCTGGTCTTCGACACCGAACTGGCCGCGCACGCTCTGGGCCGTACGGTCATCCAGCTGCGCCGCCAACCGCTGCCCGACGAGGTGCGCACGCTGATGCTGGCGGCCCTGACCGACCTCGACCGCGGCGGCCGC
Source organism: Streptomyces sp. NPDC002577 (assembly GCF_053594815.1). Taxonomy (NCBI): domain Bacteria; kingdom Bacillati; phylum Actinomycetota; class Actinomycetes; order Kitasatosporales; family Streptomycetaceae; genus Streptomyces; species Streptomyces sp. NPDC002577. The sequence goes on from NZ_JBSFWK010000012.1 coordinate 60,304, forward strand.
CGGCACGACGGCACCCTCCCGGCCTCGACCGCCCCGCTGCTGGACTGGCTGGCCCGGCACGAGGACGACTCCCGGCATCCGGAACACGAGCGGCTCGTCTCGGGGCTCTACCGGTTCGTCGCCGTGCTCGGCGATCTGCACCGCGCCGCCGACGCCTGGACCACCGAGGCCGACGCCAAGCTGGAAGCGGGCATCACCGCCGAGGGCGGCGAGCGCTTCACGACACCGGTCACGCTGGTCAAGGGCAAGCTCCCCGGCACCAGCCTGCTGGCCAGCCGCACCCTTGCCTCCGGCGGCATGCGCCGCCCGTGGAACGCCTGGAGCAAGCCCAACGCTCAGATGCGGATCGTCATCCAGGTCCTGATCACGCTGATGATCGCCGTTCCGCTGGGCGACATGATCAGCGGCTATCGGTTCTACTGGGCCATGATCGGCGCGCTGATCGTCCTGAGCAACACCGACTCGCCGCACGACCGGATGCGCAAGACCGCCAAGCGCGTCATCGGCACGCTCATCGGCGGCGCCGTGGGAATCGGCTTCGCCAACCTCCTCGGATCCGACCACCCGATGGCGACCCTGTCGCTGATCTGCGTGGCCATGGTGGTGGGCACCTACTCGATCAGTACCTACTACTCGATATGGGCCGGTTGCCTGGCCCTCTCGCTCATCCAGCTCTACTCCTTCACCAGCGGGTTCAAGGACTCCGTGATCGTGCTGCGCGCGGGCGAGAACGCGGTCGGGGCAGTCATCGCCACGCTGGTAGCCCTGGTGGTCCTGCCCATCGCGACCCGCACCCTGCTGCGCCGCGCCCAGTCCTCCCACGTTCACGCACTGGCCACGTTCGTACGTGAGTCCGGCGAGGTCTGGAGCGGCTCCTCCGGGGCCGAGGGCACCCGCGAGCAGGCCAGGGCAGTGGACCAGGCCGCGCATGAGCTGCACCGGTTCACCCGCTCGCTCGTTCGCCTTCCGGCCAGCGCCGGCCACGAGCGTGCCGAGGACATCCGTTCCACGATGCGCAGGGCCGCCGTCTACGCCCGTGAGATGTCGGTCGGCAGCGGCGAAGCCGTGCTGACCGCGCGACAGCGGGAGCAGCTGCTACGGATCACCGGCAACCTGTCCGACTCGATCGAAGCCCTGGCCGAGACTGTCTCGGACGCCGAGAAGGTGTCGGACGGCGAGAGCGCGCCCGCGGCCTCCCCCGGGGCCTGGGTCCGTAGCGCCGAAGACATCCGGCAGCTGCAGGACGCCCTGTCCGTCTCCCCGGCCAACGCCAAACTGCGGCACGCGCTCCACTACCTCGGCTACCTGGACGACCTGCTGGGCGACCTCGCCGCCCGGCTGGACATGCCCGTGCGGGGGAGCAACTACCGCACCGGTGCCCAGGCCCTCAGCCGTGAGCTGTTCGCCCTTCGCGCGGAGCAGGCAGCGGGTGCCGGGCAGACCCTGCCGACAGGAGGCACGGAAGGCCTCGCCCGTGCGGCGGCCCCGGTCACCGCCACTGCGGCCGTCGCGACGCTCACCGCGGGGCCCGTCGGCTCCGTCGAGGGCCACCTGGTCTACCTGGACCCCGACCGGTCACGGACGGTCGCGCGTCTTACGGTCCTGCACCCGGACCGTTCCCAGCGGATCCTGGCCGTTGATGTCTCCGGTGACACCTTCCGCATCGACAATCTGTCACCCGGCTTCTACCAGATCCTGGCCACCAGCCCGCGTCGACGCCCGGAGGTCATCGCGGTGGGCGTCACCGCCGACCGGGCCACGAACTGCGACTTCCTGCTGCAGGGCCAGGAGGACTGATCGTCCGGCGCCGGCCGAGGAGCCGGACGATCAGTCCAGAGCACCCCCAAAGCGAGGAAAGGAAAGAGGTTCGAACGGCTCAGGCTCAGCCGAGCGAGACCCAGACGCTCTTGGTCGCCGTGTACAGGTCGATGGCGCCCCGTCCCATCTCCCTGCCCCAGCCGCTGGAGCGGAAGCCGCCCCAAGGAGCCGCGGCATCCACGGGGTTGGGCATGTTGACGAGCACCGTCCCGGACCGGATGGCGTGGGCCACCCGGTGAGCGCTCTCGATGTCACGCGTCCAGACAGAGGCCGCAAGGCCGTACTCGCTGTCGTTTGCGCGGGCGATGGCGTCGTCCTCGTCGTCGAAGGGCAGTACAGCGAGGACCGGTCCGAAGATCTCCTAGCGGGCGATGCGCATGTCGTCCTGCACATCGGTGAAGACGGTGGGCTGGCAGAAGAAGCCCTCCTGGTCGGCCACCTCACTGCCGCCGGTGAGCAAGGTCGCGCCCTGCTCGATGCCCGAGCGCTGCCTTTGCCGAATACCTCGTCCGCGCTGGTGGGAGCGGGTGTGCCGGGGGTTTCGCGGATGGCGGCCACGGTCACTGAAGTCGGCGCTCTCGCACGGCTGTCGCTCCACGCCGCAACATGATCGACTGTGCTGCTGAGACTGGCCTACCTGGGTGTCACGAACGCGTTCGCGCTGCTGCGCTTGCTACCGATGAGCGATCGGGAGAAGGACGCAGAGATCAGATCCTCGCCCTGCGCCATCAGATCACGGTCCTGGAACGCCAACTCGGAAAGGAAAGGGTGCGGTTCACCCGGAGCGATCGGGCATTCCTGGCGGCGCTGCTGCACCGGCTGCCACGGAACGTACTACGCAGGCTGCGGCTGGTGGTGCAACCCGACACGGTGCTGCGCTGGCACCGCGACCCGCTCGCACGCCGGCATGCTGCCGCGTCCAGGCCGAAGCGCCCGGGCCGGCCGCGCACCGTCCGCTCCGTCCGCGCCCCGGTGCTGCGCCTGGCACGAGAAAATCCCAGCTGGGACTACCGGCGCCTGCACGGCGACCTGCTCGTGCTGGGAGTGAAAGTGGCCGCGTCCACCGTCTGGGAGATCCTCAAGGAGGCCGGCATCGGCCCTGCGCCCGCACGTGCCTCCGGCACCTGGGCCGGCTTCCTGCGCTCCCAGGCAGAGGCCCTGCTGGCGTGCGACTTCTTCGAGACGGTCACGCTGTCCGGGGCACGGATGTACGTATTCGCCGTCATCGAGCACGCCAACCGAAGGGTCCGGATCCTGGGCGCGACAGCACACCCGACCGCATCCTGGGTGGCTCAGGTCGCAAAGAATCTCGTCATGGATCTGGAGGATGCCGGCCGCCGGCCACGGTTCCTGATCCGGGACAGGGACGGCAAGTTCCCAGCCCTGTTCGACGCCGTCCTCAGGGACGCGGGGATCGAGGTCGTACTCAGCGGCATTCAGATGCCGCGAATGAACTCGATCACGGAAAGATGGGTGCAGACCTGCCGCCGCGAGCTCCTCGATCGGACCTTGATCTGGAACCAGCGGCATCTGCTCCACGCCCTGCGCGAGTTCGAACGGTTCTACAACTCCCACCGCCCCCACCAGGGCATCGCCAATGCCCGCCCGCAATATCCATTGCCCACCCCGATCGCCGATCCGGAGCAGATCGCCCGCCTCGACATACGCAGACGCGAGCGACTCGGCGGCATCCTGCACGAGTACCAACACGCCGCATGACCTGTACGGATGGGGTTTCCGGCAAGGGCAGGGGCAACCGGGAGATCAAGCGCCGCGTCGACGTCGTCCAGATTTTCCCCAACCCAGGCGCCCTCGAACGCCTCACGACCGCCGTCCTCATCGAGATGCACGACGAATGGATCGCCTTCCCCCGCCGCTACCTCCCCGAAGGCAGCATGGACGCGATCTACCCCCAGGACAAAGATCAGCTCTCCCCCGCTACACCACCAGAAGGGACATGACCCCTTGTCGTCGGGACCATCCCCGCGGATACGTGGAGCCCTGGCACTCGGCGTAGAAAACAAAGCCGGTGTGTCGGTGCGGGTGTCAGCCGACAGCGAGTCAGCAACGTTGCTGCTGACTACCTGGGGCCTCTCCTGGAACTGGTAGTGCTGGGCTACAGGCGGCTGGGTCTGGCGGGCGATTCAGTCGGTGGTGAGCAGGCTCAGGACTGCTTCGGCGACCGCCTGGGACTGGGTGAGGAGGGCAGGTTCCCGCTCCTCCGCCCGCGTCCATCGGTGCGGGCGCCAGCGGGGCAGGCGAAGACGGGGGTCTCGAGGGCGTCGCCAGGCTCGGCATGGCCGGTCGGGGGACGGCATGCCTGGGCAGTCCCGGCGCCTTCGGCGGGTACACCCGTTGTGGCGTGCCGGGCTCCCCCAACACGCATGCCCACGTCGGCATGTTGGCGGCCACCACTCCTGACGCACCGCGCAGCGATGCAGATGATCTTTCCAAGGCAGACCGCGGTGAGTGGATTCTTCGACTCGATCGCCCCGATGACAGCACCGTGGTCGGCACCACCGCTTACGTATCAGATGTCCACGGGCAGGTGGCGGGGGCCCCGGAGCGTGGCGCTGGTCCGGTACGGGGGCGGGTCCTCGACCAGTCGCGGGGTGCCGAGGCGGTGGATCAGCGTGTTCAGCGCGATCTGTGCTTCCAGGCGGGCCAGCGCCGCGCCGTAGCAGATGTGGATGCCGCCGCCGAAGCCGAAGTGCTGGTTGTCCTCGCGCGTCAGGTCGAACTGCTCGGGGTCACGGAAGCGCCTGGGGTCGCGGTTGCCGGAGGCCAGCATCAGCAGCAGCCGTGCGCCCTTGGGGATGGTGGCACCCGCGATCTCCACGTCGGTGAGCGGGGTGCGCCGCGACAGCATGTGGACCGGGGGCTCGTAGCGCAGCAGTTCCTCCACCGCCTTCGGCATCAGGGCGGGTTCGCGGCGCAGGCGTTCCATCTGATCGGGATGGCGCAGCAGGGTGAGCATGCCGTTGGTGATCAGGTTGACGGTGGTCTCGTGCCCGGCGACCAGCAAAGTCGTGCCGGTGACCGCCAGCTCCTCAGGGGTGAGGCGCGCGGCTGGATCCTGCTCGTTGACGAACGCGGAGAGCATGTCGTCGGTCGGGTGGCCGCGGCGGCGCTCGGCAAGGTCGATGAGGTAACGGCCCGTCTCCGCCCGGGCCTGTTCCCCGGCCCGTTCGCGCTCGGTGCGGTCCTCTCCTGGCCGGACGTCGGCGGCCTCGATGATCGCTGAGGACCAGGTGCGGAAGGTCGGCTCGTCCTCACGCGGCACGCCCAGCAGCCGGCAGATGACCGTGACGGGGAGGGGGTAGGCGAAGTCGTCGACGATGTCGATCTGCTTGCGGTCCCCGAACGCGTCGATCAGCTCCTCGGTGATCTGCGTGATCTCCCCTCGCAGGGCGTCGACCCGACCGGGGCTGTGCGGTGGGCCGAACGGCCGCATCGCGATGCTGCGCAGCCGCTGGTGCTCGGGTTCGTCGAGCCGGATGAAGGCCGGCGGTTGTCGTTCCTCATCGGGCAGGCCGCTGAGCGGGACGGCGAGGTTGCGGATGTCGGAGCTGATGCGCGGGTCGTGCAGCAGCGAGTTGATCTCGTGGTAGGTGCTGACCACATAGCTGCCGTCCGTCTGGCGCACCACGGGACCTGCCTCGCGGAGTTCGGCGTAGAGCGGGTAAGGGTTGGGGCGGTTGGCGTAGTCGGTGATCCGTGCGAGCAGGGTGTCGGCGGTCATGCCCGGACTCCTCGTCGACTGGGAGGGAGGGTGGTGTCAGCCGGCGGGCCACACCCTGGTCAACCGGCGGTCCGGCAGGTGGCCGGTGAGGCTGACGGTGGGGCCGTGCGAGAGGACCTTCGGGTCCGGTACGTCGGAGGGGATCGGGAAGTCGGCGGCGGCCCGGCGGTCGGCTGCGCCGGGCTCGGGCGGGAACGGGGCGGCCGTCTCGATCAGGCGCTGGTAGTGCTCCAGCCACTTGGCCATGTTGATGGTGACCGCGGCCGTGATCCGGCCCCGGTAGCCGTACACCGCCACCAGGCGTTCTTCCTCGACCGAGCCCTGAGCGATGACCACCTGGTCGGAGAAGGTGGGCACGCCGACGGACTTGATGTTGAGGCCGAACTGGCTCGACCAGAAGGCCGGGACCGCCAGATGCGGGCGTCGGCGCGGCCCCGGATTGACCATGTTGTGGGCTGCCACCTCGGCCTGCTCCACCGCATTGCCCCAGTGCTCCAAGGAGAGCAGCTGATACTCGAAGAGCGGGTGCGGGAAACGGGCCACGTCGCCGGCCACGAAGACGTCGTCGGTGACGATCCCGTACATGTCGAAGGCGCGGCACCCGGCGTCGCAGGAGACCCCGCGCGGCCCCGCGGCAAGTCCGGAGTCCGCCAGCCACTCGGTGTTGCGGACCGCCCCGAGGGCGATCACGGCGACATCGGCCTCGACATGGCTGCCGTCGGACAGGTCCGCGCCGGTGAACCGGCCGTTTCCGCGCAGCGCGGTGACCGTCACCCCGGTCCGCAGGTCCACGCCGTGGGCGCGGTGCAGGCGTGCCGCGAACTTGCCGAGCGTGCCGCCGAGCGCCCCCACCAGGGGCGCGGGCCCGCGCTCTGCGACCGTCACGTCGATGCCCCGCTCTCGGCACGCGGAGGCGATCTCGGAGCCGGTGAACCCGGCGCCGATCACCAGGACCCGGCGCGGCCCGGCGTCCAAGCGTTCGGCAAGACGGCCCGCGTCCTCGATGGTGCGCAGGGTGAACACCCCGTCCAGGGCGCCCTCGTCCGGGTTCGGCCAGGGCCGGGCCCGGGTGCCGGTGGCGATCAGCAGCCGGTCGAACGGCAGGGACCCGCCGTCGGCGAGCAGTACTCGCTTCTCCATCGGGTCGAGGCCGGTGGCGCGGACCCCGAGCCGCCAGTCCGCCTCCGGGTCACGACGCATCGGCAACTCGACGGAGGTCGCCGCCGTCTTGCCGAGCAGCACCTGCTTGGACAGCGGCGGCCGGTCGTAGGGCGGATGCGGCTCGTCGCCGACCACGGTCAGCGAGCCGGTGAAGCCCTTCTCGCGGAGGGTCTCGGCAGCGCGCAGCCCGGCCAGCGATGCTCCGACGATGACGACCCGGCCGCTCCGCAGATCACTGGACAACTGTGCTCGCCTCTTCTCCCACGAGGACGGCCTGCACCGGGCAGGCAGCCGCGGCCCGCTGAACGCGTTCGAGCTGGTCCTCGGGGACCTCTGGGTTGTACAGCAGTGCCTCCTCGCCGTGCAGTTCGAACAGATCCGGAGCGAGGAACACGCACTGCGCGTACCCCTGGCAGCGGTTGAGATCCACAACAACCCGCATCCCGAACCACTCCTCGCGTCGCGCAGCCGTCCGCTGACGATTCTGTGTCCAGGCAACGGCCGGCGGCAGCACGGCTGACCCATCCGGGGGTGCACGCAGTCCGACGAAAGCCGCCGTGGAGCGGCCGCGCGCCCACCCCACCCGAGCCGGTACCGCTCTCACCTTGGCGAAGCCATCGACAGTGCCGACAGTGCGACCACCCTGCGACCACCACCCCACCAGCACCACAAAGGCCGCCTTCCCATTCCTGGGAAAGCGGCCCCTCACCTGCGGAAACTTCCGACATCTCTGTCGGGACGACAGGATTTGAACCTGCGACCCCTAATGGGGCACTACGAACCCGCTCCACCACCATCCGGGTGCCCTGTGGTGGCGGCGGTCGGAGCTGGGGAAGCCGTATGCGACCCCAGGGGCCAGACCCCTTGGTCAAGGGTCGACCCCCCGGCTCCGTCCGCCGCCACCACAGGGCGAGCAACGCATCCCAACCGCTAATCAGATCGTTGGTGTTCGTGGTCCGAGCCCCTCGCAGGAACCACCTCTCGCGGCGCCTGGAACTCTCAAGTTCCCGCCCAAGACCGAGGACCCCGCGGGCAGCTGGGGTCACGAACGACTGATCGGATGCCGGGCCATCGAGCCCTTCCATTAGGGAGACGCGTGCCCCTGCACGGCTATGACCACCAGCAACACGTAACCCAACCGAGAGGACACGCGGCAGCAGCGTGGTCTGCGCCGTGCCGAGCGGATCCGGGATGCCCCGCCCAGTCCCGCTCCGACAATGGCGATGGTCTTGTGCATGCTGCGCTCCTCTGTCGCGCCGACACGCGCCGGCGATGGTCAGTGCCGGGAGCGGACGAGATGCCCGGTCTCAGCAAGGAGACGCTCAACGATCAGAACCATCTGCATCCGCTCACGCTGCGACGCACCGCGCCCGCCAGGCTCATCCTCGACAACCGCCTCGACCGGCTCAGCAGTGCTCGGGGGTGTCGTTGGGGTGCTACCGGAAAAGGTGACACTCGCTCGCTCTGGTACATCGGGCGCAGACGCCACTGGCAACAACCCGACGCACCCACTCCCGACGACGGACCGCCGACGGGCCCACTGGATAGATCACGAAACCAGGTCCGGTCGGCCGGACCGGCGGGAAGCAGACCCGCCCGCACCGGTTTCTCGTTCCAATACACAGAGGCCCCCGCCCTCAAGTTCCAGGGGACGGAGCCTCTATTCCCACACTCATCCGTCAAGTGTGCGCGAGGTCAATGTTCCGGAGACGCAACGGTCAGAACGAGCCGAGCGCCGTCGGCGCCACCCAGCCGGATCCGCTGAGTTGTCCGCTCGCCGCGGGTCGCGAGCCATGGGTTCTCGTCAGTGCCCGGATGGAGGACGAACTCGGGGAAGTCGCTGCTGTGGAGGTGCAGACGCAGGCGGTGCCCGGTGCGCAGCCTGTATCCGGCGTGGCCGAGGCTGAGCGTCAACCGCCTCGCCGGGTTGTCGATGTGTACGCGGCCATGGGCGACGAGTTCGGCGTCACCGTCCGCGTGGACATCCAGCAGCTTCGCGAAGAGATCGGTGGAAGGTCCCGTGGTGGTGAGAGCGATGTCGAGGGAGACCGGGCCCGCCAGGTCGAGAGGTGCCGGGGTCGGTTCGGCGTCGAAGACCAGGACGTCGCCGCGCTTGGACCACTCGTGCAGGCGTGGGTTGGTCTGGAGGTAGGCGAAGGCGTTGGGTGCAGCCGAGGGCACCGGGTCTTCGGGATCGTGGGTCCAGCTCGCCGCGCTGGGACTTTCGAGCGGGGTCGGGCTGAGCAGGCCGGGGGTTTCGCCGTCCGGGGTTCCGGCGTCCGGTCCCAGGTGGAGGTTCACGGCCTGGCTGCCAGCTGGTGGCCAGTGAGCGTCAGTACAGAAGCCTTCCTCGTCGCCGTGGACGAGGTGCCAACGCACGCGCGGCAGGTCGGCCGGGCTGCCCTGGCGGCGCAGGAAGACGTCGAAGAAGTCCAGGGCCGGGTCGAGGTAGCCAGGCAGGAGGGCGCGGAACGCCTCCTGGCTGAGCGCATGATCACGCGACTCGTCGTCGTACGGGGCGCCCGAGAGGCGGTAGTTCTCGTGGTCGATGGCGTCGATCAGCAGGTACTGCTGGTTGGCCCAGTCGGGACGGCGGGCGAGTTCCTCGATATCGCGCCAGTGCCAGGGGGCACAGTTGTCGTACCAACCGACGGTGTGCAGGACCGGGACGGATCGGTGGTCGAAGGGATGACCTTCGGGCCAGCGGCGCAGCCGTACCTCCTCGGGGAAGGCGACATCGAAGGAGGGTGAGCGGCGCCCCAGGGTCCGGAAGAACTCCTCGAACGGGGCTATTAGCGGACGACGGTCGGGGTCCGGCTCCCATTCATAGGTGTCGGGGCCGACGTAGTGGGTGGCCATGTAACCCAGGTGAATGCCCATCTCGACGTCCCGCGTACCGTCGGAGTTGTCGACGACCTGGCCGAGCTCGGTGCCGGTGACGCGGGGAGCGATGGCGCGCAGCGCCCGGTGCCCGCTCGCCACGGCGGCCCACTGGGTGTAGCCGTAGTACGAGTCGCCCCACATGCCGACGATCCCATCTGACCAGGGCTGATGGGTGATCCATTCGAGAGTGTCGTAGCCGTCGTGGACCTCGTTGACGAACAGCAGCGTCTCGCCCTCGGAGCGGAACTTGCCGCGCACGTCCTGGACGGCGACGCGGTAGCCGCGCCGGGTGAGGTAGGGGGCGATGAGCGGCATCGAGGCGTACGCCCCGGACTTGTCGTACGGCAGCCGGACAAGGATGGTCGGGCCAGGCTCGTCGATCGACTCACCCTCGGGCAGGTAGACGTCGGTGGCAAGCCGGACGCCGTCCCGCATCCGGACCCTGAACGGCAGGGCGGAGGGGTCGACGGGTGCGGGCGTGACGGTCTCGAAAGGCACGTTCACGGGGCAGCCTCACATGCTGTCGTGGGGTGGAGGCGCGGGCGAGAAGCCCGACGGATTCGCACACAGTGGCACCAGTGTCTTAGTTTTTCAATACCGACAAACAAAAGCTCGACATCAGGAGCCCGATCGTCGCGGTGTGCGATGCTTCAGCCCATCTGATGCTCGGATCGCAGGGGAGGCACATCAGCCATGGGGCGCCCGAGTCTGGCCGCCGAGCGGCGACAGCAGGTTCTGGAGGCGGCGAGCCGGTGCCTGGCCAGGAACGGGCTGGCCGGTGCCACGCTGGAGAAGATCGCCGAGGAGTCCGGGCTGAGCCGCAGCCACGTCCGGCACTACGTCGGCAACCGGGAGGACCTGCTGCTCGCCCTCGTGGAATGGGTGCAGGAGCGCGACGACCGGGCCTTCGCCGTCGCCGTGGAGCAGGCGCCACCCGAACAGCGCCTCGGGGTCGCGATGGACCACCTCTTCGGCCCCTGGTTCCTGAGCGTGGGTGACGAGACAGCTGTCATCCTGGAGCTCATCAGGGCAGGTCAGAGCGACGAGAAGCTGCGTGAGGCCATCATGTCCGGGTACCGGCTGATGCTCGGCGCGATCGATTCGGGACTGGCCGCCGAGTTCCCGGACAGTGCACCGGCCGTGCGGCGCGGCACCGCGTACGGCCTGCTGTGTCTCGCACTGGGCAATGCCGTGATCTCCGACCTCGACCGTCCACTGGGATCGGGCGGGCTGATCCGGGTCGCGGGCGAGGCCCTGGTGGCGCAACTGGGCGCGGTCACGGCAGCACGGGCCTGACGCCTCCCCTCGGGGGTGGGGAAACCTCGTCGTTACTTTGTCTTCGTTGACAAGGTATTCGGTCCCTGTCACTGTCGGGGAACCGCGACGAGCGGGACGGGCACTCTTGCCGCCGCCTCGGCCTCGCGCCGCACCCCACCCTTGCCTGGGAGGCTTACGTGTCCCCGAAGCACCGCGCATCCCGCTTGCCGCTCCTGGCAGCCGTCCCCCTTCTGGGGCTCACGGCGTGTACCGGCGGCCAGTCGGCCGCTTCCGGCGGGAGCGCCTCGTCCGGTTCCACGCCCACCGTGGAGGTGACCACGCCCGCGGCCAAGGGCGACATCAGCACCCTCCGCTGGGACCTGCCCTCCGGCGAGCCCGCCAGCCTGGACTATGCGCACGCCGGCGACTACAGCTCGAACGTCATGGTCGCCAACCTCTGCGACACCCTGGTCCGCATGAAGGCCGACCTCTCCTACGCGCCGGGCCTTGCGGCCTCCTGGACCAACCCGAACCCCACCACCCTGGTCTACAAGATCCGCAAGGGCGTGAAGTTCTGGGACGGCTCGCCACTCACCGCCACCGACGTGGCGTACAGCCTGAACCGCAACCTCGACGACAAAGTCGCCTCCAACAACTTTCCCAACTTCGTCGACGTCACCTCCATCAAGGCCACCGGCCCGCTCGAGGTGACGGTGAAGTTCAAGCAGCCGGACGAGTTGTTCAACAAGGAGATGGCGGCCACCTCCGGGGTCATCGCCAAGGCCGACTTCATCAAGAAGATGGGCAGCTCGTACGGCAAGGGCGCGAACGGCGTCATGTGCACCGGCCCGTTCAGACTCGCCGACTGGAAGGCCAACACCAGCATCCGCCTCGTCCGCAACGACGCCTACTGGGACAAGGCCTTCCGCGCCCGCGCCGCCACGGTCGACGTCTCCTTCATCTCCGACACCACCAACCTGACCCTGGGCCTCAAGTCCGGCCAGCTCGACGGCGCCTTCGGCGTCCCCGCCGCCGCGCTCCCTGCCCTGGCGAACACGACGAACGGCGCCATCCACCAGGGCTCCGGACTCAGCTCGTACCAGCTGGCACCCAACGGCACACCCGCGGGCAAGGACGAGCACATCCGCCTGGCCCTCCTCAAGGTCATCGACCGCAAGGCCCTCGCCACCGCCATCTTCCACAACAGCGCCACCCCGCTCTACACGTTCATCCCGCCCTCGGGATGGGACGCCGAGGCGAAACAGGCCTTCCAGAGCGCCTACGACGAGCTCGACAAGCCCGGTTCCGGCGGTGACCCGGCCGCGGCGAAGAAGGAGCTCGCGCAGAGCCCGCTCAAGGACAGCACGGTCACTATCGGTGTCCAGGCCGGCGATGCCACGGAGGTCACCACCGTCACTCTGATCCAGGAGCAGGCCCGCAGGATCGGATTCAAGGTGCAGATCAAGCAGATGCAGCCGCTCCAGTTCAACACCGCCTTCTACGACCCCAAGGCACGGGCCGGCATCGACTTCCTGCTCACCAAGGGCTTCCTCAGCGTCGCCGACCCACTGGACTACCTCGCCCTCGGCCCGGTGCCGGACGGCCAGTTCAACTGGATCGGCTGGAGCGACGCCAAGACCGCCGCCCTCATCGCCAAGGCCCGGCAGACCACGGACGCCAGTAAGCGTGCCGACTACATCGTCCAGGCGCAGGCCCGGTACGAGGCCGTCGCCTGGTCCGTCCCGCTGCTGAGCATCAACGAGGTCACCTACCTCAACAAGCGCGTCACCGGTGCCCCGCTCACCACCGCCGCGATCTTCCAGCCCTCGCTCGCCGTCATCGGCTCGGCCAAGTAAGGGGCGTCCACCATGCGCGCCGCACTCCGCACCGTCACAGGCGCTCTGCTGACCCTGCTCGCCTCCAGCCTGGTCATCTTCCTCGCGCTGGCGGCCTCGCCAGGCGACGCGGCCTCCCGGCTGGCCGGCTCCAAGGCCACCGCGGCGCAGATCGCGGTCATCCGCCACGCCAATGGCCTCGACCAGCCCCTGCCGCTGCGCTACCTGCACTGGCTGGAGGGCTGTCTGCACGGCGACTTCGGGACCTCGCTCCAGTACCAGCAGAGCGTCTCCTCTCTCCTCGCACCCCGCGTCGGCCAGACCTTGGCGTTGGTCGGATTGACCGCGCTGCTCATCCTGGTCGGCGGGCTGGGCGCCGGATTCGTGGGAGCGGTAAGCCGGCCCGGCTCCGCCGTCCTGACCGTCCTGTCCGGGATCGGAGTCGCCGTGCCCTCCTTCGTGGCCGCGACCTTGCTCATCCAGGTCTTCGCGCTCTGGCTGGGCTGGTTGCCCGCGATCTCCACCGGGGTCGGCGGACTGCGCGGGCTGATCCTTCCTGCCCTCGCGCTGGCCCTGTCGTGGGCGGCCTATCTGGCCCAGGTCGTGCGCGCGTCCCTGCGGGAACAGCTGGGCCAGGAGCACGTGGCCATCGCCCGCTCGCGGGGCCTGAGCCCGGCCGGAGTCTTCCGCCGGCACGTACTGCGCAACGCGGCACCGGAGATCACCACCGTGTCCGGGCTCGCGGTCGCCGGACTCATCGCGGGCACGGTCGTGGTGGAGCAGGCCTTCGGCATCGGCGGCATCGGCTCGTTCCTCGTCCAGTCCGTCGCCAGCAAGGACAGCAACATCGTCTTGGCGATCAGCCTGCTGATGGTGGCCGCCTTCATCCTCACCACCACCGCCACCGACGTCCTGCACCGCGCGCTCGATCCCCGCATCCGCGCCGCGGCCAAGTCCCGCGAAAGGCAGGCCCGATGACGGCGACCGCTCTCACCCTCCCTGCGGAGAAGCCCGGCTGGAGAAGCCGCGTCGACATCGTCTCGGCCGCGCTCGGTGCCGTCATGGTCCTTCTGGCCCTCGCCGCCGTTCTCGCCCCGCTGATCGCCCCGTACGATCCGGCGGCGACCGACATCCTGGCCGCCAACTCCGCTCCCTCCCCGGCTCATTGGCTGGGGGCCGACGATCTCGGCCGTGACGTCCTGTCCCGGCTGCTGTACGGCGCCCGACTCAGCCTGCTCGGTCCCACGCTGATCATCGCTGCGGCCACCGTTCTGGGCACCGCCCTCGGCATCGCCTCCGCCTGGCTGGGCGGCTGGTTCGACGCGGTGACCAGCCGGATTCTCGACTTCTTCTTCGCCTTCCCCGGCCTGCTGCTGTCCGTCCTGGCGGTCGCCATGATCGGCACCGGATTCCTCGCCCCGGTCACCGCGCTCGCTATCGCGTACACGCCGTACATCGCGCGCGTCACCCGCATCATCGCCGTCCGCGAACGCAACCTCGCCTACGTCGAGGCGCTGCGCAGCCACGGCCTCGGCGGCTGGGCCATCTGCCTGCGCCACTTGGCCCCGGCCGTGTGGCCGGTGATCCGTGCCCAGTCCGCGATCGCCTTCGGCTCGGCGCTGGTGGACCTGGCGGCGGTCTCCTACCTGGGGCTCGGAGTCCAACCACCCTCCGCGGAATGGGGGTTGATGGTTGCCCAGGGGCAGTCGGCGCTGCTGGGCGGTGCACCTTGGCAGTCGCTCTCCGCGGGAGTGCTGATCATCTTCGTCGTCCTCGCGGTCACCACCATCGGCGAACGGACGGGCAACACGGACACGGCAGGAGCACGGGCATGAACGCGCCTACGGAAGAGCAGCCGCTGCTCGACATCACCGGCCTCCGCGTCGACCTGAGGGACGGACGGACCGTGCTGCACGACGTCTCGTACGCCGTCCGGCCCGGTGACTCGCTGGGCCTGGTCGGCGAGTCCGGGTCGGGCAAGTCCATGAGCCTCAAGGCCGTGCTGCGCCTGCTGCCCGCCGGGGCCCGCACAGCAGGAGGCATCACCTTCGACGGACACTCCGTGACCGCCATGAACCCGTCCGAGCTGCGCGCTTTCCGGGCCGGCCAGGTGGCGATGATCCCGCAGGATCCGCGCACCGCCGCCAACCCCGTACGCACGATCGGCGACTTCCTGACCGAAGTCCTGGTCCGCGCGCGTGGCGTTGCACGCAGGCAGGCCGCCGAGCAGGCGGTACGGCAACTCACCGAGGTCGGCATCGCCGACGGGGAGCAGCGGCTGCGCCAGCACCCTCACCAGTTGTCGGGCGGCCTGCTCCAGCGCGTGATGATCGCCGCGGCCCTGGCCGCCGAACCCCGGCTCCTGCTCGCCGACGAGCCGACCACCGCGCTCGATGTGACCACCCAGCAAGAGGTCATGGCCATTCTCGACGAGCAACGCCGCCGCTATCACCTAGCCATGATCCTGGTCACCCACGACCTCGACCTGGCCGCGGCCGTCACCGACCGCATCGCCGTGATGTACGCCGGCACGATCGTCGAACTCGCGCCATCCGAAGGTCTGCACCGCACCGCCCAACACCCTTACACGGCGGGCTTGTTGCGCTCCCGTCCGGCTGTCGGCACCCGGGCTCGCCCGGTCAGCCTTCCCGGCCGGCCTCTGTCGGCGTTCGAGGCCGGGCCGGGATGCGTCTTCGCCGATCGCTGCGCCTTCGCCGAGGAGCGCTGTCGTTCGGTCCGGCCGCGACTCGAACCGCACGGCACCCACCTGGTCGCCTGCCACCGCGTGGCCGAACTCGCTGCCGCCGGAAGCCTCCTGGAGACGACACCATGACCACGCCCGTTCTGGAAGCCACCGGGCTGCGCAAGGAATTCGCCGGCGGCAGGGTCGCCGTCGACGACGTGTCCCTGACCCTCCCGCCCGGCGGATCAATGGGCGTCGTCGGCGAATCCGGCTCCGGCAAGACCACCGTCGCCCGGATGCTCGTAGGCCTGGAGACCCCGACGGCGGGCACAGTCAGCATCGACGGCGAATCACTGACCACGGGCGGGGCCACCCGCCACGGCCGCACCAAGCGGCTGCGGCGCGCCCGCCGGATCCAGCTCGTCTTCCAGGACCCGTACGCCTCTCTCGATCCCCGCCAGACCATTGGCGCCGGCATCGATGAGCTCCTGCGCCTGCACGAACCCGACCGTGACCGGCGCCGTGACCGTGCCGCCGAGCTCCTCGACCAAGTCGGCCTGGACGCTCGGATGGCGCGCTCGACACCGAGCGCCCTCTCGGGCGGGCAGCGCCAGCGGGTGGCCATCGCCCGTGCTCTCGTGTCCCGCCCGAAGGTCCTCGTACTCGACGAGGCCGTCTCCGCGCTCGACGTGTCTATCCAGGCGCAGGTACTCAATCTGCTCGCCGACCTGCGCGACGAACTCGGCATCGGCTACCTCTTCGTCACCCACGACCTCGCCGTCGTACAGCAGGTCACCGACGAGCTGATCGTGATGCACCAGGGCCAAGTCGTCGAGCACGGCACCACCGACCAGGTACTCACCGCACCCGAACACGCCTACACCCGTGACCTGTTGGCGGCCGTCCCCCGCGAGGGCTGGCACCCAGTCCGCCACCTGTGACGCCCGTGCGCATCCTGCATCGGGACAGGCGTCCGGCGTCGGTCCCCGCGAGGGTTGCCGGCCGGGGTCACCAACCGGAGTGCGTACCCAGATCGCCGGTTACAGGCTCGCAGGCGCACGGCGACTCGGCAGCCCGGCACTCCGACGGTCTCGACCTGCCGTCGGCGCCCGGGTCGGCGCGCGCGCAGACCACACACCCGGGGCAGATTCCGCGTCGCGGTGGTCCTCCGCGTTCCGGGACGGTCCATGGGTAGCCGTGACGAAGCGGTCCTGCCTGGCCTGCCGCTCGCCGGGCGTCGCGTGGTGGTGACCGGGGCGGCCGGCGGAATCGGCGCGGCGGCCGCGTCCGTGTTCCTCGCGGCCGGGGCGCGCGTCGTCGGCCTGTTCCACTCGACGCCGCCACCGGACGAACTCAGACGCCGTTGTTGTACCGATCACCGTGAGCATTGGTTCGAGGGGGCAGCTCTTTCGCGAAAACACGCCGATCAAGTTCGGTACGCCAACGACGGCTCAGTCGCGCGGGACGACGAGAGGCAGGACGATGGTGTCCAGGATCTCCTCGATCACGCTGAGGGGCACCGCCTCATGGGTCTGCGTGAGTTCGAGGCTGACGAGATCGAGCGGCAGGTCCCGGATGCGCGGTGTGAGGGCGGCCGGGTCGACTTCTCCCCGCGCGGCAGCGCGGTCCCAGATGTCCTGGGTGCCCAGGGCCTGGTAGATCCGCTGTCGCAGCTGCTGCGCGAGGTCCTGGTTCTCCTCGGCCGGCCCGCCGAATCGCGACCCGAAGACGGCCCTGATCTCCGCTTGCTTGTCGGACTTGCTTACCAGGTAGGCCAGGAGGTCTCCCCGCAGCGTGCCGGTGTCAGGGACGGGCGGCCTGTTGTGGTCGATCCAGTGCAGGACGGCCGCAGTGAACAGCTCCTGCCGGCTTCCCCAGCGCCGGGCGATCACGGGGCGGCTGGTCTGGGCGCGTTCGGCCACCGCTTCCATGGTCAGCCTTTCGTAGCCGTTGTCCATCAACTCGTCCCACGCGGCCGTGAGTAGCGCACTTTCGAGTGCTGCTCCGCGGCGACGGGTCTGCCGGTTGGTCACGACCCCTCCATACGATCCACTGATGCATCTAATTGACCGGTGCTCCCTCTCCGCATAGAGTGCACATGTGCATCTTATACGGATGGACGGGCGACCGTAGCCGTCGTGGCGGCGGACCGTTGCAAGGCTCCCACCGCGAACGTGCGGATCATCTGATGCGCGGGCTCGGCCGTCCGAAACCATCCCCCTGTATCGAACCGAAGGGGCTACATGAGCAGCGAATTCCGCCTCGGCGGCGACCTCCCCATCAACCGTCTGGGGTTCGGTGCGATGCGCCTGCCGTCCCGGAGCGGCATGGGCGGCGAGCCCCGCGACCTCGAAACCGGCCGTGCGGTGCTCCGCCGTGCCATTGAGCTCGGCGTCAACCACATCGACACCGCCGACTTCTACCGCAGCGGCGACAATACGGCTCAAGCCAACACGCTCATCCGCGAGGCCCTTCACCCCTACCCGGACGGCCTGGTCATCGCGACCAAGGTCGGCCCGCTCATCAGGCCCGACGGCTATTCCGCCGGCGCGCCCAGCGACATGCGTGCCCTGGTGGAAGAGAACCTCACCGGTCTCGGCATCGACCGTCTCGACCTGGTCTACCTGCGTGTGGGACACATGCAGCCCCCGCACGGCGAGTCCATCGCCGCCCGTTTCGAGGCGCTCGCCGAACTGCGCGAGGAGGGCCTCATCCGTCACCTCGGGCTGAGCAACGTCGACACCCGACACCTCACCGAGGCCCGCGCCATCGCCCCGGTCACGGCAGTCCAGAACGAGTACCACGCCGCACACCGCGCCGACGTGGAGATGCTGGCCGCCTGCGAGGAGGCGGGCATCGCCTTCGCGCCCTTCTTCCCTCTCGGCGGCGGACGCGAGCTCGACGACGACCGCCTGGCCAAGGTCGCCGCCCGGCACAGGGCCTCCGTCGCCCAGATTGGACTGGCCTGGCTGCTGGCCTCCTCGCCGGTCACTCTCGCCATCCCCGGCACCGGCTCGGTCCGTCATCTGGAGGAGAACATGGCCACCGGATCGGTCGCGCTCTCGGACGAGGACCTCGCCGACCTTGCCTGACCAACACGACGCCCAGCCTGCCGATCACGCAGCACGAAAGGTCCCTCTGCTATGAAGCTGCTCGTCCTTGGAGCGACCGGACTCACCGGTCGCCATGTCGTCGACGCGGCCCTACGGTCCGGCGACTCGGTCACGGCGTTCGTCCGCAACCCGGCGGCACTGGCCGATCTGGCCGATCGGGTCACGCTCGCCACCGGAGACGCCACATCACTCCAGGATCTCTCCGCCACCCTGCCTGGTCATGACGCAGTCATCTCCGCCCTCGGCGCAGGCAACTCCTTGACTTCGGTACGCGCTGACGACCTCTTCACCCGCTCCTCCACGGCCCTTGTCGCCGCGGCCAAGGAAACGGATGTCTCCCGCCTGGTCTGGATGTCATCGTTCGGCGTGGGCCACACCCTCGCCTGGTCGAGCATCCCGCAGAAGATGATCTACCGCACGCTCCTGCGAAACATCTATGCGAACAAGGCAATAGCCGACGAGAGTATCCGCTCCAGCGGGCTGGACTGGACCATCGTCCTCCCGACCCGGCTGACCAATGACCCCGCCAAGGGCACATACAGCGTGGGCGACAGACTGCCGATGAAGGGCAACCCGACGATCGGTCGGGCCGACGTGGCGGCATTCATACACAAGGCGGTCCATGGCAGCGAGTGGACCCACCGCAGCCCCGTGATCAGCGACTGACACCCTCCATCCCGTTCCCGGCCGACCTTTTAGACGCCGTTGTCGTGCGGATCACGGTGAGCATCGGTTCCACGAGCACAGCTCGTTCGGGTGGTCTGCGGCTGGGATGCGCATGAAGGCGGGGCTTTCGGCTCAGTTCGGGATTGCTGAAGTCCCAACGAGCTGAACCAGGAGGCGCCTGTGCCGCAGTCCTGCGTCCTCACGCCGGTGGAGTCCGACTCGCCTGCCCGGTCGTGTAAATCGGTTCGGGAATGCGGGCGATCGTCCGGACCGGGTGCGCCGCTATCCCTCCGACATGACGGACGTGGAGTGGTCAGTCGTGCGCGACGCGATGCCGGTCCTGCCCTGGTTGGAGGGCCGCGGCTGGCAACCCGAGGGCTACTGCCACCGACAGATGCTCGACCAATGCCACGAAGTTGAGAGCCCAGCGGCGGTGTCAAGGCATCAGGGAGAGTGATGTTGTAGGTGCTCCGCAGGCGCGCCGGGCCCCCGGGGCACTACACGGCTGCGTCCCTCTCCGGGACTACGGGTACAGCTTTTCGCCCTTGGCCAGCATCGCTACGTACTTCTCTATCCGGCGCGCCCGGGTCTCGGGCTTCTTGGCGTCTTGGACCCGGTACAGGATCGCGTAGCGGTTCTGCCGGTCCAGTGTCTCGAAGAACTCCGCCGCGTCCGGGTCGGCGGTCAGGGCCGCCGCGAGGTCGTCCGGCACCGTGGCGGTCTTCGCGCCGTCGTAGGCCGCCTCCCAGCGGCCGTCCGCCTTGGCGCGGTCGACCTCGGCCTGCCCCGGGGGCTGCATCCGGCCCTGCTCGATCAGGGCGGCCACCTTGTCCCGGTTGACCTTGGACCACTTGCTGCGCGGCTTGCGCGGGGTGAACCGCTGGAGCCACCACTGGTCGTCGAACTTGGCCTTCTGGCCGTCGATCCAGCCGTAGCAGAGTGCCACGTCGAGCGCCTGGGCGTAGTCCAGCGCGACGATTCCGGGGCCCTTCTTGCGAAGCTTGAGCCAGATGCCGGACGAGACGGCGTGGTTCTCGCCGAGCCATGCCTGGAATGCCTCGGCGGATTCGAATGCGCCGATCTCCAAGTCCTGAGTCACCCCAGCAGCGAACCACACCCGGCCGATTGTCGTGACGCATTCGGGCACGGCCCCGGATGCAGGATGCCCGTGGACCTGCGTGATCATCCCTGTTCTCGACGCAGAACGATCATGCAGGAGCCACGGGCTTGCTCAACGATACGACGTTGCTGCTCGACCTCGACGGGGTGTCCGTCGCGCGGGTTGAGCGGCTGGCCGACGGAAGGCGCCGAGTTCACCTGGTCACGGCCGACGAGACAGCCAGGGCCTGCCCGGCCTGCGGGGTGTTCGCCACCCGGGTGAAGGGCTCGGCGGTGACCCGCCCGCGCGATCTCCCTTACGGCGAGAGCGGTTTGGAGTTCCGCTGGCACAAGCGCCGCTGGTGGTGCCGCGAGGCCGACTGCCCTCGCCGGTCCTTCACCGAGCAGATCCCGGCTGGTGCCAGGCTTACCGCCCGGCTGCGGGGTGCGGCCGGGCGCCGCGTACGGGATGCCGGCTCCACGGTCATCCAGGCCGCGCGGGATCTGCATCTGTCCTGGCCGACCGTGATGGAAGCCTTCCGCACACAGGCGACGTCACCGAGGCACCTCTGTCGCAGGTCGCAGTCCTGGGCATCGACGAGACCCGGCGCGGACGGCCCCGCTGGGAACAGGATGCGGATACCGGCAAGTGGCGCCTGACCCGGGACCGGTGGCACACCGGCTTCGTCGACGCCCTCGGCCACGGCGGGCTGCTCGGACAGGTCGAGGGCCGCACCGTCGCCGACGTTTTGGCCTGGCTCGCCACCACCGACCTGGACTGGAGAAGGGGCATCGGCTACGTCGCCATCGACATGTCGGCCACCTACCGCGCCGCGATCCGTATCGGCCTGCCGCACGCCACTGTCGTGGTCGACCACTTCCACGTGGTCCAGCTTGCCAACAAGATGCTGTCCATGGTCAGGCGCCGCACCACCGCCGAGACCCGCGGCAGGCGCGGACGGGCGAGCGACCCGGAGTGGAAGGCCAGACAGCGGCTTCTGCGCAACCGCGAGGACCTCACCGACGACCAGTTCGCCACGATGCGGAACACGCTCCTGGGCGAGGGGAAGATCGGGCAGACGCTGCTGACGGCCTGGATAGCCAAGGAGAACCTGCGCACCCTCCTCGCCCTGGCCCGCACCGGAGCCGACCGCCACCAAGTTGGCAACGCCCGCTGGAAGTTCCTCACCTGGTGCGCGGACTCCGACATCCCTGAAGTCCGCCAGCTCGCCACCACCGTCGACCGCTGGTGGCCCGAGGTCGCCGCGTTCATCGACACCGGACACAGCAACGCCAAGAGCGAAGGGATCAACCGCGTGATCAAGCTCGTCGCCCGCAACACGTTCGGCTTCCGCAACGCCGATACAACCAGCGGCTGCGGACACGCTGCGTCACCACCCGCCGAGCCCGCGGACACCTCCGCACCGCTCAACTTTGAAGACCCAGGTCTCGCAGCGCCCAGACCGCCGAGTCCTCCGTCTCACCCTGGCCGACGAACGTCGTCATCTGCTCCTCCACCTCCGGAAGACCCGCGCCGAACTAACGTGATGCACACGAGCCTGCTCGTACAGCTGCGCCGCTGAGCCGCCCGAGCCCGCTTGCCCCGCGTCGCATGAACAATCCGCCAGTTCACAGCCAAGGTGACCGCGCTCCGTGTCGGTCCCACCGACCCGGCCACCGTCGCCGGCCCGCTGGTAACCGCCGTATCGGCCCAGCGGCTCGCGAAGCAGGTCGAGGACGCAGTGGCCAAGGGCGCGCGCGTGCCCACCGGCGGCGGCGCCCCGGACGGCGCGCTGTACCCGGCGACCGTGCTGAGCGACCTTCCCGAGGACGCGGTCCTGTACCACGGTGAGGCCTTCGGTCCGGTCGTCGCGATCTCCTCGTTCACCACCGACGACGAGGCCGTCACCCTGGCCAATGCCACCGAGCACGGTCTGACCTGCGGCATCATCACCGAGAACGGCACCCACGGCCGCAAGGTCGCCCGCCGTATCCGCACCGGCATCGTCCACGTCAACGACTAGTCGGTCGGCGACGAGCCGCAGGCGCCCTTCTGCGGGTTCGCCGCCTCCTGCTACGGGCGGTTCGGCGGCCTGTGGGGTATCGAGGCGTTCAGCAACACCCGCTTGGGTCACGCTCGCCACGGAGCAGGCACACTACGCTTCCGAGTCGCAAGGCACCGGCGTCCGGCCTGAGCCGCGGGGGTTCGCCCTGCGGCTCAGGCTCGCGCGCGGCCGTCGCTTACTTCAGCAGGGCCGCGAGTCGGCGCCATTCGTCCTTCGGGATGGAGGCCGCACCGTTCTCGGTGACGACCTGAAGGGCCACATGGTCGGCGCCCGCCGACAAGAAGGATTCGACGCGCTCCCGGATCCGGCTCTCGTCGCCCCACGCGAACACCGCGTCGACCAGCCGGTCGCTGCCTCCGCCGGCCACGTCGCCCTCGGTGAAACCGAGCCGCAGCCAGTTGTTGACGTAGTTCTCCAACTGGAGGTACATGGCCAGCACCCCGCGGGCCAGCGTACGGGCACGTTCCGGATCGGTCTCCAGAACCACCTTCAACTCCGGTGCGAGCAGCGGACCTTGGCCGATCCGGTCGCGCGCCTCGGCGGTGTGTTCGGGCGTCACCAGATACGGGATTGAGCCGGCCGTCCGGTCACGGGCCAGGCCCAGCATCTTCGGGCCGAGCGCGGCGATCACCCGACGCCCGGCGGGCAGGCCGCCCTTGTCGAGCCCGTCCAGGTACTCGACCATCGTCGCGTAGGGGCGGCGGTAGCCCTCGGTGCTCTTGGCGTGGCTCACCCCGAGACCCAGCACGAACCGGCCCGGGTGGGTGGTCTCCAGCTTGGAGAAGGCGGCCGCGGTGGAATCCGCGTCGTGGTCCCAGACGCTCTGGATACTGGTGCCCACCACGATCCGCGAGGTCGCCTCGATCAGCGGCGCGGCGTTGTCGATGGAGCTGTTGCCGCCCAGCCAGATGGCGCCGAAGCCCAACTCCTCCAGTTCGGCGGCCGCCTCGGCGCGCTCGGCGCGCCGGTCCGGATTCTCGCCGCGCAGTCCGACAGTCCAGATGCCGTACTTTCCGACGGTCTGCTTCAGGGGCGTGGCAGCGTTCGTGTCATCAGTCATCGAAAAAGGATCCCTCCGCACGCGCGTCGACATGATTTCCAACTGGAGGGTTCCACAGGAAATTTCCCCCACGGCCCAAGAAACGCGCCACGTCCTCCCCCAACAGCCCGCCGGCGCAGCTGCTCGACGGCGAGGAGGGCGACTCCTTTGGCCTCCTCCACGGCGCCCGGCTCGGGGCTCGACAGCAGTAGTGGCCAAGGTTCCGCTGCCCGGCTGCGGTACGCACCGGGTCGTCTGCGTCTTCCGCAGCGCGGATGGCCCGGTCGGCGACCATGAGCGATAGGTCCAGTCGTCCCGCGCGGCGGCAGTACGAGCGCAACAGTCCGTAGGGGTCGGAGGCGACTCGCAGCACTTCGCGCCGTGCCTCAGGATCGCCGCCAGCGCGGTGGATGCGCACGGCGTGCTCGACCTCGCCGATGAGCCCGGGCAGGGTGCTGGCCGCCTCAGTGAAGCGCTCCTTGGAGGACTGCCAGCTCCGCCAGGCCTCCTCCACCCGCTCCCGCAGGCTGGAGATGTCAGCACTTCCTCCGCCTCCTGGAGGCGATCCTCATGCGTACCGCCGTCGGCCGCGGCCGCGTCTATCGCCGGTGTGGCTGCCGCGACACCCAGCGCCACCAGCTCGGCGCTCGCTGCCCTCACCTGCTCACCGACACCGAACACGGAACCTGGACCTTCGCCGTCGACATGCCCACTCCCGACCATCATCGGACGACCGTCCGCAGGGGCGGCTTCGACAGCCACGACACCGCCGAAGCCGCGCTCCGTCGATTCCTGGAGTGTGAGGCCGGCGGGATCAACGGCGACCCCAACCAGACCGTGGCCGAATACCTGAACTCCTGGCTGGCCGCCAAAGCCCTGGTACTCAAGCCGACCATGGCCCGCTATCGCGACTACGTCCGCAACGACCTCATCCCACCCTTCGGCACCCTCAAGCTCGACCAGCTCGGCCACCGGCACATCGCCGCCTTCACCACCAGCCAGCTCGCCACCGGCCGCGGCCGGACCACCCTCTACCGATGCCTCGCCACCCTCTCCAGCGCCCTCGGCGACGCCGTCCGCCAGCACCGCCCTCCGCACAACCCGGCCAGCCCACCCGTCCTACGCCGCCCGCCGTCGCCGGAACGGCGGATCTGGACCGCGAAGGAAGCCGCCCGCTTCCTCGCCCACTGCCACCAGGCCGACCCCGAGATGGCCGACCTCTTCGAGTTCCTCATCGGCACCGGCATGCGCAAGGGCGAAGCCCTCGGCCTGCACTGGAACGACGTCCACCTCGACGGGGGCGTTGTATACGTGCGCTCCACACTCTCCGCGATCGACAACAACCGGCTGGTCATCACCACACCCAAGACCCGATCGAGCCGCGGCTGGGTCGCCATCTCACCCCGCGTCGCCACCGCCCTCCGGCACCGGGCACGATCAGCACCCCAAACCCACAACGACCCCAGCGATCCGTTCACCGGGCTGGTCTTCTGCTGGCCCGACGGCCACCCGCTCGGACCACACCTCGTGCTCCACCGGCTCCACCGACTCTCCGAGGAAGCCGACGTCCCGTAGCAGGACGGCGTAGAACTGCGGCTCGATCGCGCCCACGGCGACGTGGCGCCCGTCGGCGCAGCGGTAAACGCCGTAGAACGGGGCGCCGCCGTCCAGCAGATTGCTGGCGGGCCGGTCCTTCCAACGACCTCGGGCGAGGAAGCCATAGGTCATGGCAAGCAGCAGCGCGGTGCCATCGGTCATGGCCGCGTCGACGACCTGGCCCCGCCCGGTGGCGCGGGCGTGCAGCAGGGCGCTGGGTGCCGAGCGCGAGTAGCATCCCCCCGCCGCCGAAGTCGCCCACCAGGTTGAGCGGGACGACCGGGCCACCGCCGACAGGGGCGATGGCGTGCAGCGCTCCAGTCAGGGCGACGTAGTTGATGTCGTGTCCGGGCTCGTGGGCCAGCGGTCCGTCCTGTCCCCAGCCAGTCATCCGGCCATACACCAGACGAGGGTTACGGGCCAGGCACTGTTCGGGACCGAGGCCGAGGCGCTCGGCGACGCCGGGGCGAAAACCCTCGAGCACGGCGTCGACGCCCTCCACCAGGAGCAGCGAGCAGCTGCCCCGGCCTGGTCCTTGAGGTCGACAGCGATCAAGCGGCGGTTGCGGTGCAGCCACGAATGCGCCGCCGTACGCCCTGCTTCTCCGGGCCGCTCCACCCGGATCACCTCCGCGCCCAGGTCGCCGAGGAGCATGCCGCAGAACGGGCCGGGACCTATGCCGCCGAGTTCCAGGACTCGTATCCCGGCCAGTGGGCCGTTGGCGGTGACGGCGGCGAGGTCGTCGCTGTCATCGCGGTACTCGGTCGGAACCACATCGGACACAGAACTCTCCAGAACTTGCCGCCAGAGGACAGAGGAAGACCGGGACAGGGAGGGGACCGGACGGGTGTCCGCTGCCTTCGCACGACCGCGAAAGGCGCTGTCATGTGAACACCCGGCTGTCGCCAACGGGTGCAATCGCTGGCATCCGAGGCCGGGATCGTCACGGCCGCGCCTCGTTGCAAGGCACCATGGAAGCGGAGCGGTTCACTGCTTCACATCTTGCACTCCGGGCTCACCGCCGGTGTCGCCTCCTCGATCGGGATGGTCGAGTCCGTCACCAGCTTCGGGCCGGTTTCCACGTGGGCCGGGTAGAGCGGCTGGAGCAGCAGGTGGTCGGCGGCCCGCATGGTGACCTTGCCGACGAGCGTGTCGACGCTGAGGCCGCTCATCGCCTTGCCGACCTTCGCCGGGGCGGTGGAGCCGGCCTTGTCGGCCGCCTCCGCGAGAACGGTCAGGGCCAGGTTGCCCTCGATCGGTACGTGCCACATGCCGCTGCTGTTCCTGGCCGCGTAACTCTTGGCGAACGGGGTCTTGTTCACCGCGTCCGGCGAGTAGTTCAGCACCTCGTGGGCGCCGATCACGGCGTTGCCCATGGCCGGCAGTTCGGATGCCTGGAGGTAGCCGCTGCCCATGATGAACCGGTACTTGTCGAACAGGCCGAACTGCGCGGCCTGTTTGGTGAATGTGGCCGCGTCGCCGCCGAGGATGCCGACGAAGAGGCCCTTTGACTTCTTGCGGCCCAGCTTGGAGATCTGGGGGCCGAAGTCGGTGGCCCCCTGCGCCGGGAACACCGAGGTCCTGACGGTGCCGCCGGTCCTGTTCACGGCCCTCTCAAAGATGGCGGCCTTGTCATGGCCTGCCGAGTAGTCCGGGGTGATCGTGTCCCAGGAGGACAGCTTCGCCTTCTTGAGGACTTCCTCAGCGCCCAGGGTGTACTGGCTGTCGACGGTGCCGAACTGGAAGTAGTTGGCGTTGCAGTTGGGGCCGACCAGGGTGGCGCTCTGGGCCACCGGGGCGAGGACGAGGATGCCAAGGCGTTTGGCCTGGGCGCTCAGGGCCTGCCCGGTGCTGGTGCTGATGAACCCGGAGACGTACCGCACGTCGTTGGACCGTACCGCTTTCTGCACGGCCTGCAGGGTGTTGATGGGCGTGCCGTCCGTGTCGATGCGGACGATGTCGACCTTGTAGGTGTGCTGGGCGGCGTTGAGTTCCTGCGCCGTGACGGTGGCTGCGTCGAGGGACTGTTTGCTGATGCCCGCGAAGCTTCCGCTGTTGACGGTGATCACGCCGACCTTGAGCGTCGCGGCCTCCGCGCCCACCGTGGTCGTGGCGTACCCGCACCCGGTGACCAGCGACGTCACGAGGGCACCGGATGCTGCCGCGGCGGCCCATCGCATCGCGTGTCTAGCTGTCATAACCGACCTCTCTGCAGTTCTGTCATCGATGGGGGGTGGGTGGGTCAGAGCGAGACCTTTTCGCGGAATTCGGGGGTGTCCAGTTCGGTCACGGGGGCGTGTGCCGACACCTCGCCCTTGGACAGGACGATGACGCGGTCGGCCACCTTCCGGACCATCGTCAGGTGCTGCTCGACGATGAAGACCGCCGTACCGGTCTGCTGGATCGCCGTCAGGACCTCGACCAGTTCGTCCACGATCACCGGGGCGAGACCCTCCGAGGGCTCGTCCAGGAACAGCAGGTCGGGGTTGGCCATCAGGGACCGTCCGATCGCGATCATCTGCTGCTGGCCGCCGCTGAGCGCGGTTCCCGGCTTGTTCGCCCTCTCACGCAGTACCGGGAACAGGTCGTAGACGGTGTCCAGGGTCCACTGACCCCGGCGCCTGGCCGCGGTGCCGAGCAGCAGGTTCTCCTGCACGGTGAGCTGCGGCAGGATGCGCCGGCCCTGCGGGGTCAGTGCCAGGCCCATGGCGGCGGCGCGTGCGCCGCGGGAGGGGCGGTGCGGCTGGCCGGAGACGGTGATCTCGCCTCCGTGGACCTGGGCGAGTCCGAACAGTGACAGCACCAGCGTGGACTTGCCGGCGCCGTTGCGTCCGACGAGGGCCACGGACTCGCCGCTGTCGACGGTCAGGTCGATGTCGCGGAGTACGACCGCCTTGCCGTACCCGGCGCTGAGGTGGGAGATCTCGAGAAGGCTCATGCGGCAGTCCCCAGGTAGGCCTGGATGACACGGGTGTCGGCCCGTACCACGGCAGGTTCGTCGGTCATGAGCACGCTCCCCAGGTCGAGCACCGTGACGGTGTCGCAGGTACGGAAGACCGCGTCGACGTCGTGCTCGACGATCACCGCGGTCAGGCCTTCCTGCCGGACCAGTTCGGCGACGTGGCCGAAGAGGTCGGCGGTCTCCTGGACGGTGAGGCCGGCCGCGGGTTCGTCGAGCAGCAGCAGGCGGGCCTGGCCGACCACCGCGAGGGCGATGTCGACGCGGCGCTGGTCGCCGTAGGCGATGGTGTCGGCGCGGGAGTCCAGCAGATGCTTCAGGCCGAAGATCTGTGCGACGTGCGCGACGTGGGCGTGGTCGCCGCGTGCGACGAGGCCGAGCTGGTCGCGGACGGTGAGGGCGGGGAAGATGCTGGTCCGCTGGAAGGAGCGGGACAGGCCCTGTCTGCGGCGCCACTGCACGGAGCGGCGGGTGATGTCCTGGCCGTCCAGCAGGACGGTTCCCTGCTTGGGGCGTTGCGCTCCGGACAGTACGTTCATCAGCGTGGACTTGCCGGCGCCGTTCGGGCCGATCACGCCGTGGACGGTGCCCTCGGCGACGTCCATGGTGACGTCCGAGAGCGCGACCAGGCTGCCGTACTGTACGCGGACGCCGTCAGTCGACAGCATGTGTGCCTCCCAGGTCGGACACGGGTGCTGCGGATGCCGGTCGCGCGGATGTACGGGCCCACTGCCAGGCCTTCGCCACCAGGCCGAGCAGGCCGCGGGGGAACGCCGTCAGGACCACGATCACGGCCAGGCCGGTGTAGAGGTACAGCTCTCCGCTGGAGCCGAACTTGTCCTGGCCCCACACCAGCAGCAGACCGCCGACCAGCGGCCCGAGCGGTGTCTCGAAGCCGCCTATGAGGACGGCGATGACCGCGTTGCCGCTCGCGCCGAAGCTGAGCAGGTCCGGGGAGACGAAACCGGTGTTGAGGGCCTGCAGGACTCCGGCCACCGAGCCGAGGAGGCCGGCGAATGCGAAGGCCAGCAGCTTGGGCAGGTAGGTGTTGAAGCCCGAGTGCCGCATGCGGTCCTCGTTCTCCCGGATGCCGCGCAGCGACCGGCCGAGCCGGCCCTGGCCGATCCAGTGCACCATCAGCACGGCCACCACCGTGACGCTCCACACCAGCGGCCAGAACAGTCCGGGGTCGGCGACCTCGTCGACGGTCATGCCGCCCAGGGTTCCGCTGTAGTTGACGACCATGCCGTCCGAGCCGCCGGTCCTGGTGCGCAGGCCGTCCAGCGAGACGACCTGGAGCAGCAGCTGGCCGAGGGCCAGGGTGAGCATGGTGAAGACGAGCGCCTTGCTGCGTACGAAGACCATGCCGATCAGGAACGCGCCGACCGTGGCCCCGACGATCGCGAGGAGAACGGCGGGGAGGACGTCCAGGTGAGAGGAGACGCAGAGGACGGCGAACAGGTAGGCCGCGGCGCCGGAGAAGGCCGAGGCGCCGAAGCTGACCCATCCCAGCAGGTTCAGCAAGAATCCCACGGACAGGGCCATGATGCCGAGCAGCAGGCCGTTGACCAGAACGGTCATGCCGTGTGCGTCGCGCACGGCGTTCGGCACGAAGTAGCCGACGACGGCTACGAGCACGACGATCGCCGCACGCTGCGGGGAGATCCCCCGCCTCCAGTCGCCGCGCATGCGTGCGCCGGCGGTCGTGCGCTCGGGCTGGGTGACTGCGGGCTGGGGTCCGGTCTGGGTTTCGGTCTGGGTTTCGCTCATGACGACCTCGCTCCGCCGAAGCCCTGCGGGCGCAGCGCCAGGACCACGATCAGCAGGATGTACGGCAGCAGTGACGCCACGTCGGGTACGTACTCCTGGCCCACGGCGGACACGACGCCGAACAGGACGGCGGCTCCGATGGCGCCGCCGATGCTGCCGAGGCCGCCGATCGCGATGATGAGCAGGCTGCTGATCATGATGGAGTCGCCCATGCCGGGCTGCACCGCGAGGTAAGGCCCCGCAAGCGCACCGGCGACGCCGGCGAAGGCCGTACCCAGGCAGACCACGAACAGACCGATGCGCTTGCTGTCCACGCCCACCATGTGCGCGGTGCCGGGGTCGTGGCTCACCGCGCGGACGAACAGTCCGGTACGGGTCCACTTCAGCCAGGCGAAGATGGCCGGCACGGTGCCGAGGCCGAGGCCGATGATGAGCAGCCGGTAGGCGGGGTACTGGACGCCGAGCAGGTGGACCGCGCCCCGCAGGGCGGAGGGCGCCTGCACCGGCCGGGTCTCACCGCCGTAGCCCTTGATGATCAGCTGGCCGATGACCAGGGACATGCCGTAGGTGATGAGGGCGATGTCGAGTTCGGAGCGCTTCTTCAGGGGGCGGAAGACGAGGAACTCCAGGAGTGCACCCGCGACCGCCAGGGCGATGGGTACGACGACCAGGGCGACCCAGAAGTTGCTCGCCTGTGCCACGGAGTACGCGAGGTAGGCGCCCAGCATGTACAGCGCGCCGTGGCCGAAGTTCATGATCTTGCGCAGGCCGAAGATCAGCGCCAGACCTGACGCAAGCAGGGCGAACAGGGCGGACAGGGTAAGGGCGTTCAGCACGCTCAGCATGGGCGTCGCCCCGTCCGCGCGTGCGGCAGACGGCTGATGAGCCGTCTGCCGGGTGGAGTACTGCCATGTTCGAACACCGTGGCCTCCTGACTGAGCACGGATGAGGAAAGAGCAAGAAGTGCGGGCAGCCGGGCGCATACGGGGATGCGGTCCGTTGCTCGGCGGGTGAAAGCCGACGGCTCGTTCGTCCGCCCGTCGTGTCGGGGCGGAACCAATGCGGTCTACGGCCGTGGCGAGTAAGTCACAAGGTTTGACCAAAGGTTGAACCTATGAACGGGACATTAACGGGTGCCCTTCGGTGTGACAACCCTCCGTACGGAGGTGGTCAGAAGAAATCGCCGCCGTCGCCCGCGTCATAGGCCGCCCCCGCGTCCAGCACCGCGTCGGCGCGCTCGCGACCGAGCCACTCGGACAGGACGGCCCGGGTGTCGCCGCCCAGTTCGGGAACATGGCGGACCGCGGCGGCTCCGGCCCCCGGTGCGGTCGGCCGGGACGGCGTCAGGCGGAACGGCAGACCGGTGACGTCGAGCCTGCCTGCCCCGTCCTGCGCGGGCGTCATCATCCGTTCCCGCGCCTGCGGTTCGGCGAGGTACTCCTCCACCGTCCGGTACCGGGTGGCCGGTACTCCGGCGTCCACCAGAGCCCGCTCGCACTCCTCGCTGGTGCGCGTGCCGGTCCACTCCTCGATGATCGCGTGCAGTTCGCCGTAGGAGCGCCAGCGCGGTGCGGTGGTGGCGAACCGTGGATCGGTGAGCAGGTCGGGTCGTTCGAGTACGCGGCTCAGTGCCTCGAAGTTGCGCTTGTTGACGGCGGCGATCATCACGGCGCCGTCCTTGGTGCGGGCCGGCCGATAGCCCTTGCGCGTGTAGTCCATCGGGAACCGGGCCGTCTGGACCTCGTAGACCATCATCGACAGCAGCGCCTGGTCGAGGGCCACATCGACATGGCGCCCCTGGCCGGTGAGGTCGCGGACCCGTAGCGCCGCGAGGATGCCGCTGACCGCCAGCGCCCCCGCCATGCCGTCCGCCGCGAACAGGCCGGTCGCCGGCAGTTCGGTGTCGTCGCGTTGGTAGGCCGCGAAGGCGCGGTCGTACCCGACGGTCGCGTGGACGACCTGCGCGGTGGCCGGACGGGTGGCGTACGGGCTGTCCTGGCCGAATCCGGTGATGGAGCAGTAGACCAGGTCCGGCTTACGACGGCTCATGCTCGGGTAGTCCAGGCCCAGTCGCGCCATGACGCCGGCCCGCATGTTCTCGACCACCACGTCCGCCTGCGCGATCATCTCCTGCGCGGCGGCTCTGCCGAGTTCGTGCTTGAGGTCGAGGACCACACCGCGCTTGCCGTTGTTGAGCTCGGCGAAATAGGCACTGCTGTTGTCCCGCAGGGGCGCGGCACCACGCGTGTAGTCGCCGTCCCGGGATTCGATCTTGATCACGTCGGCACCCAGTGATGACAGGACACGCGTGCAGTAGGGGCCGGCCATCACGGTGGTGAAGTCGACGACCCGCAGGCCGTCCAGGGGAAGCATCGTCGTCTCAGCCTCAAGCACAAGGACCTCCTTGTCCGTACTTCTAAGGTTCAACCATTGCGATGTCTGCGACGTCAAGATCCCCGTGGGCCATGAGGCGAGCTGTGACGTGACTGTGATCGCGGCTCGGCCGGCACAATGGCCGAGCCGGCGGCGGGGACTGCCGCCCCGGCCGCCGGCTCACGTGCACTGCTCAGCCCTTGCGCTCCTTGACCTGCGCGGTGAGTTGGGGCAGGACGTCGAACAGGTCACCGACCACGCCGTAGTCGACCAGGTCGAAGATCGGCGCCTCGGGGTCCTTGTTGACCGCGACGATCGTCTTCGAGGTCTGCATGCCGGCCCGATGCTGGATGGCGCCGGAGATGCCGTTGGCGATGTACAGCTGCGGGGAGACCTGCTTGCCGGTCTGGCCGACCTGGTTGCTGTGCGGGTACCAGCCGGCGTCGACGGCAGCCCGGGAGGCGCCCACCGCGGCACCGAGCGCGTCGGCCAGTTCCTCCACCACGCCGAAGCCCTCGGCGGCGCCCACGCCACGGCCGCCGGAGACCACGATCGCGGCCTCGGTCAGCTCCGGGCGGCCGGAGGAGACGCGCGGGGTGCGGGAGAGGATCTGGGTACCGGTGGCTCCCGCGGAGTAGGTCACCGTGACGTGCTCCACCGCGCCGACCGCCGGGGCCGGTTCCGGTGCGGCGGCGTTCGGCTTGACGGTGATCACCGGGGTGCCGTGGGACACCGTCGACCTCACCGTGAAGGAGGCGGCGAACACCGACTGGGTCGCCACCGGCCCGCCGGCCCCGGCCTCGACGTCCACCGCGTCCGTGATCAGGCCCGAGCCCAGCCGCAGCGCCGTGCGGGCCGCCACCTCCTTGCCCTCCGCGGAGGACGTCACCAGCACGGCCTCGGCGCCGCTCGACTGCGCGATCTGGGTCAGCGCGTCCACCTTGGGCACCACGAGGTAGTCGGCGAACTCGTCTCCATCGGCCACGTAGACCTTGGCCGCCCCGAACTCGGCTGCTTTGTCGACCAGTTCGGCTGCGGCGGCTCCGGCGCCCAGCACCACCGCCGAGGGGGTACCCAGGCGGCGGGCCAGCGTCAGCAGCTCCAGCGTCGGCTTACGGATCTGGCCGTCCACGTGGTCGACCAGGACGAGGATCTCACCCATTGCTCATATCTCCAGAAAGTTCCAGAAGGTGTTGCGGCGGCCGGACGGCTCAGATGAACTTCTGCGCGGCGAGGAACCCGGCGAGCGCCTTGCCGCCCTCCCCGTCGTCCTCGATCACGGTGCCGGCGGTGCGCGCGGGCCGGGCGGTGATGTCCTTGACCTCGGTCCACGCCCCGGCGAGGCCCACCTGGTCGGCGTCGAGGCCCAGATCGTCCAGGTCGAGCGTCGCCACCGGCTTCTTCTTCGCGGCCATGATGCCCTTGAACGACGGGTAGCGGGCCTCACCGGAGCGGTCCGTCACCGACACCACCGCGGGCAGCGCGGCCCGCAGTTCCTCGCTGGCCGCATCCGAGTCCCGGCGGCCGGTGACCACACCGTCCTCGACCGTGACCTCGGACAGCAGCGTCACCTGCGGCACGCCCAGCCGTTCGGCGAGCAGCGCCGGGAGCACACCCATGGTGCCGTCGGTGGATGCCATACCGCACACCACCAGGTCGTAGCCGGCCTGTTCGACGGCCTTGGCCAGCACCAACGACGTCCCGAGCGCGTCCGTGCCATGGATGTCGTCGTCGTTGACGTGCACCGCCTTGTCCGCGCCCATGGAAAGCGCCTTGCGCAGTGCGTCGCCTGCGTCGTCGGGGCCCACCGTCACCACGGTCACCTCGGCGTCGTCCGCGGCTTCGGCGATGCGCAGCGCCTGCTCGACCGCGTACTCGTCCAGCTCCGACAGCAGACCGTCCACCGACTCCCGGTCGGTCGTCGTGTCGTCGGCGAATCCACGGTCACCGGCCGCGTCGGGTACGTACTTCGCACAGACGACGATCTTCAAACTCACGGTTCTTTCTCCTGTTTCTGTTCATTCACGAGCTCACTCGGCCACGGCGCCGACCGTCGTCACGGAGCGTCGGTCACGGCTGCGCCCGACGTGATCGCGGCCTCCGCGACCTCGGCGCCGAGCAGCTCCGTCAGGACCGCCTTCGTGTCGGCTCCGAACGAGGAGACCCGCAGCGGGCGCTCGGCCGTGGCCACCGGGCGAGGCGAGGCCTCTCCGGGGACGCGCAGCTGGAAGGCGGGGGCGACGACCTGGAATTCACCGGCGGCGTCCACCGCGGGTACGAACGTGCCGCGCTGCCGCAGCTGTTCGGTGTCGAACTGCTCGGCAATCGTGCGGTAGCGCGCGGCGGGCACGCCGGCCTCGAGGAAGGTGGCCTCGCACTCCGCGGACGTGCGGGTGGAGGTCCACTGTTCCACCAGCTTGTGCAGCTCCCGGGTGTGCAGCCAGCGTGCCTCGGTGGCACGGAAACGCTCGTCCTCGGCGAGTTCCTCGGAGCCGATGGCGCGCGTGAGGGCCTCGAAGTTGCGCTGGTTGGTGGCGGCGACCATGACCCAGCCGTCAGAGGTGCGGGCCGGCGGATACCCCTTGCGGTCGTACCCCTGCGGGAACTGGGCCTCCTGGACCTCGTACGGCATCATCGACAGCATGCTGTCCAGCAGGGCCAGGTCGATGTGGCGGCCGACGCCGTCGGTGTCTCGGCCGCGCAGCGCGGTGAGCACCGCGCCGAAGGCGAGGGCGCCGGAGAGTCCGTCGGCGGCGAACACACCGGTGCTCGGCGGGGGCACCTCGTCCAGCTGGTAGCGCAGGTTCGCCAGGTCGTAGCCCGAGATGGCGTGCACGGCCTGGGCCGTCGCCGGGCGGTTGATCCACGGCCCGGTCTGTCCGTATCCGCTGATGGAGCAGTAGACGAGCTGCGGATGGTCGACGGACACGGTGTCGTAGTCCAGCCCGAAGCGTTTCATGACGCCCGGGCGGAAGTTCTCGACGACGACGTCGGCCCAGCCCATCAGGTCACGGGCGACGCTCAGCCCTTCGGGGACGCGAAGGTCCAGCGTGATGCACCGCTTGCCGGCGTTCATCATCCCGAAGTAGGCGCTGTGACCGTCCCGCAGGGGCGTCGTGCTGCGGAGGAAGTCACCGCTGGGCGACTCGATCTTGACCACGTCCGCCCCGAGGTCGGCCAGCAGACGCGTGCAGTACGGTCCCGCGATCAGCGTGCTGAAGTCGAGGACGCGTAGACCTGTGAGAGGGCCTGCCACCGCGCGGGATTCGGATTCTTGGCTGGAGGACACTTTCTGCTCCCAACTCCTTCGTTCGGAGGAATTCCCAACTGCTGTCAGAGAAAGGCGTGTTGCCACGCAGCCCAGGTCACGGGTACGGGTACGGCGTCGGCGAGGCCGGGTGCTACGGGGTGAGGGCCCGCGACGCAGACCTCTGTCGGCCGCCCGGCCGCTCGGAAGTGGTACGGCTCCTTCGCCGACCCCCTGAGGGGCCAAGAATTGCTATGGCTCAACCATTGATAACTTGGTCGTATGGCTGGGTCAAGAGAAAGCGGGTACGCGATCACCTGCCGGAATACGTCGGCATACGGATCCGCCGCCTGGGCACGACCGGCCACGACGGACTCGGGGACGGACGACGCCCCCGTACCCTGAGCCGGCGGAACGCTCAGGCGTCGCTCGAAATACGCCTGGCGCCGCGGTAGTCACCGCGCAGCCAGAGCAGGTGCAGGCGCTCGAAGTAGCGTTCCAGCTCCGCGATCGCGGCGTCGGCGTCCCGTTTGCGAAGGCTGCGCATGACCCGGCGGCGCGAGCGGATGATGGAGTCGTCCTGGGTGGGGCCGACCTGGAGGATGACCTCGCCGACGACCTCGAAGAGGGTGTTCGTCAGCAGCACGAGGACCGGGTTGCCGGTGGCCTCGGCGAGGATGGCGTGGAACTGCAGGTGGACGCCCACCTTGCGCTCCCACTGCTGTTCCTGGGTCAGCTTCTCCGCAAGCGCGACGTTCGCGGCCAGGCGCTCCAGGTCCGCGTCGGTCATGCGCCGGCACGCGGCACGCGTGACGACCGACGACAGCCCGCGCAGCGTCTCGGTGACGTCGGCGATGGAGAAGTCCGTCAACTGCAGTGCGTCGGAAAGGCTTTTGGCGACAAGGGAGGAGTCCCCCTCGGCGATGAAGGCACCTCCGGCGGCACCGCGCTTGAGGACCACGAGCCCGGAGATCTCCAGCATCCGCAGCGCCTCGCGGACCGTGTTGCGGCTGACGGAGAACTGCTCGGCCAGGGCGCGCTCGGCCGGCAGCCGGTCTCCGGGGTTGAGCTTGCCCTGCTGGATGAGGGCCCTGATCTGGGTGATGATCTCATCGAACGCGCGGCGCGGCCGGGCGGGGCGGAACAGCAACCCGCCGGACTCGGCGGGAGCGGACGGCGTCGAAACCGGGTTGATTGACATGCTGTTCCCGTCGCCTCCGTGGTGCTGCATGACGTCAATGGTAATGCCACTGGACCAGACCTTTGTTTCACGCAGGCAAATTCAAGACAAAGTACGGAGTCGGACGGGGACGCGGGCATGGGCTCAGGCTCCCGGCATGGCCAGGATGATTTTCCCGGTATGTCCGGCCTGCCTCATCTCCTCCTGCGCCGCCAGCGCACTGCGCCACGGGTGGCAGCGGTCGACCACGGCCCGGATGCGCCCGTCGGCGACGGCCGGAAGGACGTGTTCGCGTACTCCCTCGGCGATGGCGATCCGGTCGGCGACGGTACGGGTGCGGAAGGTGGCGCCGACGAGGTGCAGCCGCTTGAGGGCGAGGAGGTTCATGTCCAGCTCGGCGGTGCGGCCGCCGAGTCGGCCGACGCTCACCAGCCGGCCGCCGACAGCCATCGACTGGAGGTGGGCCGCGAGCGTGCCGCCGCCCACATGGTCCACGACCACCTCGACCCGACTCTCCCCGCCGAGGGCCTCGGCGAGAGCGGCTGACAGCTCGTCGGCCCCCGCGGTGACCACCTTGTCGGCCCCCAGCGCCCGCACGGCCTGCGCTTTCGCGGGCGACCGTACGGAGCCGATCACGGTGCCGGCACCCAGGGCGCGGGCCATCTGCACGCCCACCGACCCCACTCCGGACGCCGCCGCCGTCACCAGCACGGTCTCCCCCGCTGCGAGCCGCCCGGCGCGAGCCAGGGCGTCGTACTCGGTCATGAGCGCTACCGGAAGCGCCGCCGCCTGTATCCAGTCGACCGCATCGGACACCGGCAACAGCAGCCCCGCGGGTACGGCGACCAGCTCGGCGTACGCCCGCCCGGACATGGCCATGACGCGCTGGCCGACCGCCACGCCCTCCACCCCCGGCCCCAGCGCCACGACCTCGCCCGCCATGTCCAGGCCTGCGATGTCGGGGGCTTCGGGGTCGGACGACGGCGCCGCCGGGTAGCGGCCCTGCCGGTGGAGGAGATCGGAGCGGTTGACCGAGGCCGCCCGGACGGCGACGACCACCTCGCCCGGCGCGGGAACCGGATCGGGCACCTCCCGGATGTCCAGCGATCCGGTCGCCCCGTCGGGCACTACGACGGCTGCGAGCACAGCTCCTCCGTCTCCGTCTCCGGGGTCTCCTCCAGCCAGTCCCTGACCGACTGGTTGTGCTGGCCCAGCGTCGGTGGGGCGGTGTGCGAAACCCGCCCGCCCGCGAACGCGTTGGCGTCGAAGCGAATGGTCGGACCCGGCAGCGAGAGCCGCCCCTGGGTCGCATGCTCGACCTCGATGACGAGCCCCTGGGACAGGGTCTGCTCCCAGCCGTAGACGTCGTCGAGGCTGCGGACCTTGCCGGCCGGCACGCCCACCGCGCCCAGGATGTCCAACCAGTGCTCCGCCGGACGTTCCATGAAGATGTTCTCGATCTCGGCGGTCAGCTCGTCACGTCGTTCGACGCGCTGCCGGTTCTCCGTGAACCGGGGGTCGTCGGGGTCGAGCCCGATCGCGCCTGCGAACGCCTTCCAGAGTGCCTGCGAACCGCAGGCGACCTGCACGGGCGCCGTGGCCGTGCGGAACAGCCCGTACGGCGCAATCGCCGGATGGTACGACCCCGCCACCCCCGGCACCTCCTTGGCGACGGTCCAGCGGGTGCCCTGGAAGGAGTGGGCGCCCACCATCGCGGCGAGCAGCGAGGTCCGTACGATGCGGCCTTTACCGGTGCGGGTGCGTTCGTAGAGCGCCGCGAGGACGCCGTACGCGCCGTTCATCCCGGCGAGGAGGTCGGCGATGGGCACCCCGACCTTCGTGGGCGTGCCGCCGGTCGGCCCGGTGAGGCTCATCAGGCCGCCCTCGCCCTGCAGGATCTGGTCGTAGCCGGGCCGGGACGCCTCGGGTCCGTCGTAGCCGAAGCCTGTGATGGACAGCACCACCAGGCGGGGGTTGAGCTGCTGGAGGCGTTCGAAGGAGAACCCGAGCCGGGCCAGGACGCCGGTGCGGAAGTTCTCGATCAGGACATCGGCGCGCTCGACGAGCCGACGCAGCACGCCCTTGTCCTGAGGGTCCTTCAGATCGAGGCTGATCGACTCCTTGTTGCGGTTGACGCTGAAGAAGTACGTCGACTCGCGCTCGCCCTCGTCACCCACGAAAGGCGGTCCCCAGCCGCGGCTCTCGTCCCCGGCCGGGCTCTCGACCTTGATGACCCGGGCGCCCATGTCGCCGAGCATCATGCCCGCCTGCGGGCCGGCCACCGCCCGGGACAGGTCGAGGACGACTATGCCGCCCAACGGGCCGCCGTCACCGTGCTGTTCACTCATGACTTCTCCGCTCTCCCTCCTGTTTTCCTGATCGCGTCCTACGCCGCCGAAGGCGCTCCCACCGGGGCCGCCGCGCTGTCGGCCAGTACCTCGGACCACGGCGTCCCGCTCTCGATGAGGGTGCGGTAGCGCATGAGATGGCGGGTCGCGGCCAGGCCCAGTGCTCCGATGACGACACCGTCACGGCCATAGAGGACGACGAACTCCTCGTCCTGCAGGCTTCCGTGCACCACGTGCGTGGCGTCATAGCCCTTCGACACGCCCAGGAACTGCAGCCGGCTGCC
Organism: Streptomyces sp. NPDC002577; assembly: GCF_053594815.1. NCBI lineage: Bacteria > Bacillati > Actinomycetota > Actinomycetes > Kitasatosporales > Streptomycetaceae > Streptomyces > Streptomyces sp. NPDC002577. The sequence goes on from NZ_JBSFWK010000012.1 coordinate 99,422, forward strand.
GTACTGGTCGGACCAGAAGTACGGCACCGGGCCCGCCGTGCGGCCGGGAGCCTGGGAGTTGACGATGTTGTGAGCGACGGCCGCGCCGTGTTCCTTGGCCGTGGTCCAGTGCTCGATGCGCTCGTGGGTCCCGGTGCGCGGGTTCCACCAGGAGGCCGCGTCCCCCGCGGCGTAGATGCCGGGCAGTGAGGTGCGTCCGAACTCGTCGCACTCGATGCCGTTGTCGAGGACGACGCCGGATCCTTCGAGCCAGTCCGTGGCGGGCACCGCGCCGAGGCCGAGCAGCACGGCGTCCGCGTCCAGGACGCGGCCGTCGGCAAGGACCACGCGTTCGACCCTGCCATCACCTTCGAGCCGGTCCACGCCGGACCCGCAGACGAGGGACACCCCGTGGGCCTTGTGGCGGCGGGCCAGCGCGGCGGCCACATCGGGGCCGAAGATCCGGGAGAAGGGCAGGTCGAGGGCCTCGACCAGGGTGACGTCGGCTCCGGCGGCGGCAGCCACGGCGGCTGCTTCGGCGCCGATGAAGCCGCCGCCCACGATGACCAGTCGGGGTTTGGCGCGCAGCGCCTCCTGGACGGCGAGGGCGTCGTCCAGGCTACGGATGCTGAACACGCCCGGCAGCATGGACGGTTCGGGCAATGTGCGGGCGACGACGCCGGGGGCCAGGACGATCGCGTCCGCCGTCAGCTCGGTCCCGTCGTCCAGGCGGACCGTGCGGCGGTTGCCGTCGAGGGCGACCGCGCGGCGCCCGAGCAGCAGGTCGATGCCCTGGTCCTGGTAGTGGCGCTCGGGCCGCAGCAGGATCTTGTCCGGCTTCCAGCCGTCCTTCAGCGCCTGCTTCGACAGCGGGGGCTTGTCGTAGGGCAGATGCGGGTCGGCGTCGACGAGGGTGATCTTCCCATCGAGCCCCTGGGCGCGGAGGGTGTCGGCGGCGGCGACGCCGGCCACCGAAGCCCCGATGATGAGCACGTCCATCGGTCTACTCCTCGATGATGATGGCGTCGGTCGGGCAGGCGTCCGCGGCGTCGCGGGCGCACGCGTGCAGGTCTTCGGGCAGTTCGCCGTCGATCAGGACCACCGCGATCTGGTCACTGTCGATGTCGAACACCTTCGGCGCGACGGACAGACAGGCCGCGAAGCCGCAGCACTTGTCTTCTTCGACACGGACTTTCATGGCACGTCTCCCGCAAGGTCACATGGTCGGGGGTGAGATGTGGGGCCCGGTCAGGGCCGGCTCCGGGGGCGCGGCGTGGGTGCCACGCCCCGGACCGCTCGTCAGCTCGTCAGCGCACGACGCGCTTGGCGATGATGTTGCGCTGGATCTGGCTGGTGCCCTCGTAGATGCCGAGCAGCTTGGCGTCGCGCATGTAGCGCTCCACCGGGTGCTCGGACATGTAGCCGTGGCCGCCGAGGATCTGCACCGCGTTCGCGGTGACGTGGTTGACCGTGTTGGCGGCGAACAGCTTCGCCATCGACGACAGCTTGATGACCTCGTCCATCGGGACGCCCGCGTCGTAGGCGGAGGCGCACTTGTAGACGAGGAGACGCGCGGCCTCGATCATCGTGTAGTCCTCGGCCATCATCCAGCGCAGGCCCTGGTACTCGGAGATGACCCGGCCGCCCGCCTCGCGCTGCAGGGCGTACTGGGTGGCGTAGTCGTGGGCGCACTGGGCACCGCCGACCGCGATGCCGGCGACGGTGGGGCGGTTGAGCTGGAGGCCCTGCATGGCGGCGCCGAAGCCGTTGCCCTCCTCGCCGACCATGAAGCCGTCCTCGACGGTCACGTTGTCCAGGAGGATCTCGTTGTTGGGGACGCCGTGCTGGCCCATCTTGTCGTTGAACTTCGTCACCTGCCAGCCCGGCTGGTCGCAGTCGACGATGAAGGCGCTGATTCCCTTGGAGCCGGGCTTGTCGTTGGTGCGGGCGAAGACCAGGGCGTACTTGGCCATGCTGCCCCAGGTGATGAACTGCTTGCTGCCGTTGAGCACCCAGCGGGAGCCGTCCTTGACCGCGCGGGTGCGCATCAGGGACGGGTCGGAGCCGGCGTCGGGCTCGGTGATGGCGATACAGGTGATCGTCTTGCCCTGGGCCAGCTTCGGCAGGATCTCGTTCTTGAGCTCCGCCGAGGCGCCGGTGAGCATGGCGTTCACGAAGATGCTGTTCTGGCCGGCGAGCTGGGCGAGCGCCATGGAGCCGGCCTGGGAGACGGCCTCACGGGCGAGGCAGCCGGAGAGCAGGTCGCCGCCGGGGCCGCCGAACTCCTCGGGGACGGCAAGCTGGATGATGCCCATGTCGCCGAAGACGTCGATGAGGTTCTCGGGGAACTTGTCGGTCTTGTCGAGCTCGTTGGCGACCGGGGCGACGTGCTTCTCGGCCATGTCGCGGACGGCGTTGAAGAAGTCCTGGTGGTGCTCGGAGAGGGCCATCGTGTTCATCGTGCGGCTCCTGTTCGGGAGAGGATTTCGTGTAGGGAGTGACGGTCGGTGAGACCGAGGAAGGCGAGCGCGTTACGGGTGGTGCGTTCGCGCCAGTCGGGGCCCATGGCGAGCACGTCGAGCTCGGCGGCCTGCCGGTAGGAGGCGGCGATCGGCTGCTCCTGCGCGGCGAAGGGGTAGTCGGATCCGACGACCATGTGGTCGGCGCCGAAGGTGCCCTCCGCCAGGGCGAGGGTGTGGGGGTCGTAGGTGAGACCGTCCGCCCACAGCCCCTTCAGGGCGGTCAGCGGGTCCTGGACGGGGAGGCGGGAAGCCGGCGGCTGACGCTGCCATCCGTTGCGCAGCCGTCCGCGCAGGGCCGGGATGCCCGCACCGCCGTGGGCCAGACAGACCCGCAGGCCGGGGTGGCGGTCCAGGACACCTCCGAACACCAGGGATCCGACGGCGAGTTCGGTCTCGACGGGGCGTGCGAGGCCGAAGGCCAGGCCGTGGTGGCTGGAACGGCGGGGCTCGACCGGCTGCCACGGGTGGACGAACACCGCCGCGTCGAAGGTTTCGAGTTCGGCGAAGACAGGGTCGAGTTCGGGGTCGTGCAGCAGGTACCGACCGGCGTGGGTGCCGATCTCCACCCCGTGCAGCCCGAGAACGGATCGCACTCTGCGAGCCTCCGCGACGGCGGCCTCGGGGTCCTGCAGCGGCAGTCCCGCAAGGCCGAGGAAGCGGCCCTGGCCGGCCTCGACCAGCTCGGCGAGGACGTCGTTCTGTGCCTGGACGTACTCGATGGCGAGGGCGGGATCGGCGTCGTACAGGAAGGTGAACGGCGTGGGACTGATGACCTGGGTCTCAATGCCCGCCCGGTCCATGTCCTGGATGCGGCGCTCCGCGTCCCAGGCCGCCGCATCCAGGACGCGCATCAGCTTCCCGCGCTGGAAGACCTCGATCCGTCCGCCCTCATCGACGACGACCGGCCAGCCCTCCACCGCCGCCGCCTCCGAGGGTGGGGGCAGGTGGCGGGGGAAGTGGTGGGTGTGGACATCAAGCATCGAGGTCCACCGGGGGCACCCAGACGTTGGAGGTCCAGCGGCCCGGGGCCATGGTGCGCGGCCGGTGGTCCGGGTCGGTGATCTTCGCGTGGTCGATGCAGAACTCGACCGTGGACGGTCCGGGCACACCGGTGGCGTAGAAGCCCATCGACCCCGAGGTGGGGTGGCGCAGCAGGTCGCGGTCGAACGGCACCTCGCGCTGGATGAAGTTCGCCCGGATCCGCATGAGGTCGTCGACGTCGGCGCAGTGGAAGGCGACATGGTCCAGGAACGGCGGCTCGCCGCGGCCCGCACCGATCACCAGCGCGTGGTGGAACTGGTTCGCGCACCGCAGGAACACCGTCTTGCCCAGGACCCGGTCGGATTCGAGCAGGCCGAGGACGCGGCCGTAGAAGTCGAACGACTTGTCCAGGTCGCCCACCCCGATCACCGCGTGCAGCAGGTGGGTGGGGTTGATCCACGGCTTGGTCGGGGTGATGCCCACGTTGCACATGCCGTCGAAGAGTTCGACCTCGTAGCCGTTCGGGTCCTTGAAGCGGAGGGCGTCGCCCGTCCACTGTCCCGCGTGGGCGGTGACGGTGATGCCCTCGGCCTCCAGCCGCTCCCGGTAGGCGTCGAGGTCCTCGCGCTTGCACACCTCGAAGGCCAGGCGTCGTACGCCGGTCCGGTCCGCGCCGCCGTGCAGCACGATCCAGTGGTGGTCGGTGCCGCCGCGCAGGTAGACGGTGTCCTTGGTGCGCTTGGCCACCTCGAGCATGCCGAGCGTCGTCCACGCCTTCGTCGCGGCGTCGAGGTCCTCGACGTCCAGTGCGACGTAACCCAGGCGCCAGGGTATGAGCCGGTCCTCGGCACTTGCGTTGGTCATGTTGGTTTCCGTGCCCTTCAGGGATTCACAGCATCGTGGAGCCGCCGTTGACACTGACCACCTGGCCGGTGATGTAGGAGGCTTCCGCACTGGCGAGATACAGGACGGCCGAGGCGACCTCGGCGGTGGTGCCGAACCGGCCCAGCGGGATGAGCGCGCGGTTCTTGGCGAACCGGCCGACCGCGTCGGCGGGTTGGGAGAGGACGTACGGGGTGTCGGTGCCGGTGGGCGCCACCGTGTTGACGGTGATGCCGTCCGGCGCGAACTCCCGGGCGAGGCCCGTGGTCAGCGCGTGCACACCGCCCTTGGCCGCGTTGTACATGGCGTGCTCGAACAGGCCGTTGCGGACCGAGTCGGCACCGATGTTGACGATGCGCCCGTACCCGGCCTCCCGCATCGACGGGAGCGCGCTGCGCGAGCAGTGGACGACGGTCCACAGGTTGCGGTCGACGGTCTCGCGGGCGGTCTCGGCGGTGTGGTCGAGGAACGCCTTGATGATGCCGCCGCCGGCGTTGTTCACCAGTACGTCGATCCGGCCGAAGGTGTTGAGCGCCTCGTCGATCAGCCGCTGGGCGCCGGTCTCGGACGACAGGTCCTCGTCGACGTAGATCCAGGTGGGTGCGTCGGGGCCGAGGAAGTCGGCGACCAGATGCTTGCCGTCGGGACGGCGGTCGGCGGCCACGATGTGGGCGCCCTCGCGGGCGGCCCGGGTGATGATGGCGCTGCCGATGCCGCCCGCGGCCCCGGTGACCACGATCACCTGGTCGCGGAAGCGGCCCGGGAAGGTGAACTCCTGTGCCGGCTCACTCATGCGGCCGGGCCTTCGAGGAGGAACTTGATGTGGATCTCGTTGAAGGTGTCCGCGTCCTCGAACTGCGGCCAGTGACCCGCGTCGGTCATCAGCGAGAACTGGGAGTTGGGGATCCAGTCGGCGACCTGGCGGCCTACCTCAGGCGGCGCGGTCGGGTCGTGGTCGGTCCACAGCACCAGGGTCGGCGCCTGGAGCTTGCGCCAGTCCTCCTCGACCAGGCAGTTGCGGTCCTGGCCGTCGGGGTCGGTGTGCCGCTTGAGGATGTTGGTCATCCGGTTGACGTACTCGGGGTTCTGGTAGATCGCCAGCCGGGTGGAGACCAGGTCCTCGGTGACGTCGCTCGCATCATGGACCAGCCATTCGAGGCGCTTGCGCACGCTCTCCTCGGTGGCGTTCTTGACCGCGTTCATGGTCAGCGTGGCCATGTTCTTGATCACGTCGTCGGCGAGGCGCAGCGCCGCCCCGGTGTTGAGCACGATCTTGTCGACGCGCTCGGGGTACAGCAGCGCGAACCAGGCGCCGATGCCGGCGCCCATCGACTCACCGCTGATCGAGGCCCGGTCGATTCCCTCGGCGTCCATGAACGCCTTCAGGTGCTCCGCGTAGTCCTTGAAGTCGTAGGCCTGGTCCGGCTTTTCGGTGAAGCCGTGGCCGATCATGTCGATGGAGTACGTGTGGAAGTGCTCGGCGTGCGGACCAAGGTTGCGCGTGTAGGCCTCGGCGTGACCGCCCGTGCCGTGGATGAAGATCACGACGGGCTTGTCCTTGCTGCCCGCTTCGAGTACCCGGGTGCGTACTCCGCCCGCGTCGACCCACCGCTGGCTGAACTCGACGTTCCGCAGATCTGTCCAGACGCTGTTGTATGTCATTGTACCCACTTCTTCAATGGTTGGACCTATAATTTCGGCAGGGTGGGCCCATGTCAATGGTTGTGCCGAGCACTCAGGTCACAGGATGATGGAGAGCACTCCGCCGACGTCGCGAAGGGTGTGGTGACCGAGCACGGCCTGCTTGAAGGCGATCCGGAAGCCGTCGCCGTCCCGGCGCAGCAGGTAGCGCACATCGGCGACGTACGAGGTCGTGCCGGCCACGCGGGAGCGGTAGACCACCACGTTGGCGCGTACGCCCAGGTCACCCGAATCGTCGTCCCACAGCCGGACGTTGCTGATGAACCGCGTCGTGGTGGAGCGCGGGTTCTCGATGTGCGCGTACGTGCTCATCAGCCGCTGGATACGGCCACGGATGCCGACCATGTCGTCATCGATGAGCGGGAGGTCGATGTCGAGGTCGCCGTCGGGGTTGTCCGTCGACGGAACGAAGTAGCGGCCGTCCTCGGTGAAGAGGTCGCGCCACTCCTCGAGCTGCCAGGCGTCGAGGAGTTGGGCCTCGTAGTAGAGGAAGTCCTCGATCTCGGACCGCTGGAACTTCTTGGAACTCACCTGTGTGGTTTCCGGATACGTCACGCCTTGCCTCCCACCATGTCGTCCCAACGGCGCCAGAAGGTGCGCATCTGCAGTTCGTCCCAGTTGGCCGGGTCGAACTTGTCCATACCGCGCGACACGTCGTTCCAGCCCTCACCGGGGCGGCTCGTATAGCCGCGCTGGCATGACTCCAGGGCCTCGTTGTCGTCCGGCGTCGCGAGCCCGGCGGGGCCGAGGAACGACAGGAACGACTCGTTGCGCACGTGCCGTGCCGCCTTGTCCTCGTCACCGGGAGCGAGCGACCACGAGGTGACGTTCATGTGGCCCGGGGTGTTCGGGTAGAACGTGCGGACGATGACCGCCATGATGTTGTTGATCACCAGGTTCGGGAAGATCAACATGTTGAAGTCGAGGTTGGCGATCAGATCGGCCCGCTCCTCGCCGTGGATGTCGACCAACCGCCGGTACGACGCCTCGACCGTCTCCTTGGTGTTCTCCCCCATGGAGGGCTGCCAGCGCGCGACCGGGCGCCCCCACGGAGCCTGCTTCACGGTCACCGTGTGACCGTTGCCGAGGTCGTACGCGTGCGAGGCCTTCCAGTCCTTCTCGGTACTGCCGGCGATGCTGTCGCCCTTGGTCTTCTGCACGTCGAGGTAGGTCTTGTGGACCGGCAGCGCGTGGTAGCCGTCGGAACTGTTCTCCGCGAGGAGCTTCCAGTTCGACTTCATGGAGTACTCGTGGGTGCCATGGGCGACGACCATCCCGACATCACCGGCCGCCTGGTCGGCGGTCAGGTCGAGGAAGTACTTGGCGTCGGCGAGGTAGTCGAGCAGCGGCTCCTGCTCCGGGTTGAAGGTGGCGAAGACGAAACCCCGGTACGAGTCCACCGCCGCGGGCCGCGCCAGCGAGTGGTCCTCCTTCCGGAAGCCCTCGGGAAAGCCCGCCTCGTCGGGCATCGACACCAGGTCGCCGTCGTTGGAGAACGACCAGGAGTGGTAGAAGCAGCGGAACCGGCGCTGGTTGCCGCGTCGTTCCCGGCAGACCTCGGCACCACGGTGCGAGCACGAGTTCAGCAGGACCCGGACCTCGCCGTCCCTGTTCCGCGTGAAGATCACCGGCCGGCCGGCCACCTCGCGGGCGACAAAGTCACCCGGCTTGGGGACCTCGGACTCGTGACCGACGTAGATCCAGCACTTGGAGAAAATCTGCTCACGCTCGCGCTCCAGCACGGCGTCATCGGTGAACACCGCACGGTTCACCAGGAACCGGTTGGGGTCCCGCAGATCCTGGACAAATTCCGTGACCTTCGCCGGGATCCGCTCCGTCTCAGCGGTCCGGCTCGATTCAGGCGCAAACACATCCATAGAGATTCCCATCGCCTCGGAAGCACATTCCTATGGTTGGACCATTGGACTACGTTCGACGAGAAGGGTCAACCCCCTTCAGCGTCGATAGTTGTCATGCGGAGAGAGAAAGGTGCACGTCCAACGCATGGCGACGCACTGCTGATTGGGGCGCAGCCCTCCTGGCCGAATCGAGCACTGCGGGGGTAGTACGGTGATCACACCGCCCCTTACTGACCGCCGCGCTGCCGGAAGCCCACCCTGCGCCGCCCCGCCGGTCCCGCGACCGACACACCTCCGGGTATCGACCCGAGAACCAGGAAGACTCCACCAGTGGAAACGATCACTCCTGACTCCGAAACCGTCCTGCGGCTCGACGCCGTCCACATGTGGCGCCACACGCCGCAGGGCCGCCACACCCTCCTCTCGAACATCGACTGGGAGGTGCGGCGCGGCGAGCGGTGGGCGCTACTCGGACACAACGGCGCCGGCAAGAGCACCGTGCTGTCGCTGGCCGGTGCGGTACAACACCCCAGCAGCGGCACGGTGGAGATCCTCGGCCGCCATCTGGGCCGCGCCGATCTGCGGCAGCTGCGCACGGAAGTGGGGCACGTATCGGCCGTATCCCGCATTCCCCCGCGTCTGACGGTCCGGGAATACGTACTCACCGGCATCACCGGCACGGTGCAGCCACTGCCGCGCAAGTACGGGACGGCCGAGCGCAAGCGTGCCCTGGAGTCGTTGGAGCTGATGGGCCTAGGTCCGCTCGCCGACCAGGAAATGCTGCTGTGCTCCCAGGGCGAGCAGGGCCGGGCCCGCATCGCCCGGGCCCTGGTTCCGCAACCGCGGCTGCTGCTCCTGGACGAGCCCGGTGCGGCACTCGACCTGCCCTCCCGCGAGCAGCTGATCGACGCCCTGGACACCCTGGCCGCGGAGTACCCGGAGCTGGCCATGGTGCTGGTCACGCACCACCTGGAGGAGCTGCCCGCCTCCTTCGGCAATGCCCTGTTGCTGCGCAAGGGCAGCAGGGTGGCCTGTGGCCCGGCGCCTTCCACTCTGACGTCGCAACACCTGAGCACCTGTTTCGGGCTGCCGCTCACCGTCTCCCGCGAGGGCGGACGCTGGCAGGCCCGGCTGGCCAGACGGCACCGCCGGGACACAGCCTGAATCGCGTGACCGCCGCCTCCTCGAGGCAGCCCCATGAGGTCAGATGCTCCAAGCCAACTCTGCGTAGTCGCTCCCGCAGAGCTCGAAGACCAGTTCCTGCGGGGTGGAATCGTCGGCCAACCGCACACGTGATCCGACACGTACCACGTCACGGGGGGTGTCCATGACCCTGCCGTGGAGTGTGAATCCTTCCGCCATGTTGATGAGTGACAGATTGCGTTGATCAGGTGTGTGACGACGCACGACCGTGGAGCGGCGCACAATTCCAGTACCGCTGCTGGGCTCGAGGTTCCAGGCGGTGGATCCGCAGATGGGGCAGAGCACGCGCCCGAAGGACGGCGTCTGGCACCAACAGCACCGCTGGAAGTACAGCACGCCATCCTTCCACAGGGGCAGACCGTCACCCCCCGATCTCACACCGCCTGGAACGGCAAACACACGATGAGCCGTTTCGCTTCGGACGCCGACCGAACTGACAACTAGGTTAGGCAATTTGACCACCTGCCGTGACACGGTCCCAAGTATCAATGGTTGGGCCAATTATCCAACGTGAGGATGTGCTGTCAACGACCTTCCGAACGATCTGAACATCAAAGAGAAGGAGGCACGCAGCCAGTCACCCGGAACCAAGCGGGACGCACGGAGCGTCGGCACGCCCCAGTCTGCATGTCACTGCGCCGCAGGCGCTGCAGTGCCCGCCTGGTACGGATCAGTGTCACCGCCGAGTGCGGCCACGCAACCGCATCCTCAACCGCCGTGGACGCAGCGCCGCGCTCCGGCGGCGCGTTCGCCGAGGCACCACATGGACTGCTAGCCAGTCATGATCCGCGGCACTGCAGCGCGGGCGGCGCTTTGTCGGACATAGCGGCGAAAGAACGGCGTGATGGGGAGAACTAATCGGGGGCGGCTCCATCGCCAGCAAGAAGCACGATGAGCACGGCTACCCCTGACGCCGACGCCCCGCCCCTCGGCGCCCCAGCCACCGCGATACTCGACAGGGGGGCGGCGCGGCGAGCGGCCGGTCTCCTTACGGCTCCGCCGACGCGTCGCGTGCCGGGCCTCTTTCCTGTCCGCTACGCGCCGGTCGAGGCCCGCCTGGCTCCCCGGTAGTCACCACGCAGCCAGAGCGAGTGCAGATGCTTGTAGTAGCGCTGCAGCTCGGCGACGGCAGCGTCGGCGTCCCGCTTGCGGAGGCTGCGCAGGAGCCGGCGGCGGGCCCGCACCACGGAATCGTCCTGCATGGGCCCGAGCTGCAGGACCACCTCGCGGACGACGTCGATGAGGGTCTTCTCGAGCAGCACGAGCACGGGGTTCCCGGTGGCCTCGGCGAGGATGATCTGGAATTCCAGATGGACATCCACCTTGCGTTCCCACTGGTGTTCCTGGGTCAGCTTGTCCGCCTCCGCGATGTTGGCCTCCAGGCGCGCCTCATCTTCCTCCGTCATGCGCTCACACGCGGCACGGACGATGATCGACGACACTCCGAGCAGCGATTCGGTGACATCGGCGAGGGAGAAGTCCGTCAGCTGCAGCGCGTCGGCGAGGCTCTTGGCCACGAGGGCTGGATTCCCCTCGGCGATGAACGCCCCTCCCGTAGCACCGCGCTTGAGAACCACCAGCCCGGAGATCTCCAGCATCCGCAACGCCTCACGCACCGTGTTGCGGCTGACGGAGAACTGCTCGGCCAGAGCACGTTCGGACGGCAACCGGTCTCCGGGTGACAGCTCCCCCCGCTGGATCAGAGCCCTGATCTGAGCGATGATCTCGTCGAACGCCCGCCGGGGCCGTGCAGGCCGGAACACCGGCCCGTCGGCCTCCGTACGAATCGACGGCGCGGGCACCCGGTTGGTCGTCATGGCCAGTCATCGCCTCCAGCAACTACATCGGGCCTGAATGGTACTACCAAGGACCAAGCCCTTCCCCCAACAGGGGCAAGTGAGGAGGACGAGGTGGCAGCCGCAACGGGTGTTCTACACGACCGCTGTGCACCGCGTCTGCCTGAAGGGTGTCATTATTCGCGCATCGTCTTGACCTGCTGTTCCTCGCGCTCTCCTGGTGAGCCATGATCGGTTCTCATGGCGTTGAGACAGAACCCCCGATGAGCGCGAGCCCCATGAGAGACATGACCGCAGGCCCCGCGCCTGGGCCGACCGTGCTTCCGGACCTCTTCGACGCGCCGTTCGTGCGCGATCCGCACCCGGGCCTGGAGAAGCTGCGGCGCACCACCCCGGTCCGCCACGACCCCGCAACCGGTCTGTGGCTGGATTCGGGGAAGCCTCGCCGTCGTACTCCCGCAGCCTGATCAGAATCACAGAGAGCAAGGCTGGATCGGTCTGTCGGACACGCTCTGCGGGCACGTCAAGGTCGGGGGAACGTGTCGGCAGCTTCGCTGTGTGCGAGGTCATCGAGAAGACTCCAGAGCAGATGGGCGGTCGCTGTCGGTCATGGATCGTCGCGGTGGCTGAGGTTTTCTCAGTGGCGAGATTCTTCCCATCCCGTTTGGCGCTGATCGTCGCGATGACAGCTCCGTCGCTGACTGGGAGTGACATGCCAACGAGCAGCACCCCTGCCATCGGGCAGGACGTTGCGGGAGATGGCCTGTTTCAGGATGCCTTTTGGTCGGCGGGCTTCTCAATCTCGGTGGTCACCCGTGCCCCTCGGAAGAGCACCGGGAGCCACAGGAGACATGCCAGCAGGGGGACCGCGGCGTAGGTGGCCATGCCCACACTGGAGCCCAACCCGTCCATGAGCGCGCCGAGGACGAGATAGCCGATGCCGATGAGCGCCGACTCCACGAATGCGATCATCGACAGCAGGCTCGCCCGGTGGCGCGACGGCACTGCCTCGTTGAACACGTTGTCCACGATCACGGCGGTGATCTCGGGAATCCCGGCCAGGACCAGGAACGCGGCGATGGTGACCCAGACAAGGCCGAGGCCGCTCAGGCCGAGCGCCACGGCGAGCGTCAGGAGAGACACCGGGACGATGACCCGATACCCGATGCGCCGGTCCGCGCGGTCCGACAGCAATGGAGTGAGCCCGCCAGCGAAGAATCCCGCCGCTATGACCACGCTGACCAATGCGGTGCCCGCTCCCTGATCGGAGAGGGTCTTCTGCGTAAAAATGATGTACGGCGTCAAAGTCGCATGCATCAATCCGGACACCACGACAAGCGTCACGAGCGCCGGCGTGGCGACCCGAAGCATCGCCCGCCATGCTGTGGCGTCGCCGTGCTCCTCGGCTCCGTCCTGCTCGTCCACCGCGTCCGCGCCGCGGATCTCGGGCACCCCTGACATCAGCACCACCATGGCCAGGACGAGGCACGCCGCCGAACCGACGTAGACGACTCCCCAGGAGATCTGCTGCAGTTGGCCGCCGAGGACGATGGCGACTCCCGAGGTGACCGTCCCGAGCATGGTGAACCGGGACTTGATCTTGACGTAGCTGGCCGTTGCACCACGACGCATGAGCAGGTCGTACAGCAGGGCGGTATCCGAACCGGACACACATGCCATGCCCACGCCCTGCCCGATGAACAGCGCCAGGAACACCCAGTAGTTGGAGAACGCCACCTGACCGAGCAGACATCCAGCTATCAGCATCTGGCCGATCACGATGCTGGCACGCCTGCCGATTCGGTCGGCGATGACTCCCGTCGGCAACTCCGCAAGTCCACTGACCAGGTAGAGCAGTGTCTGCAGTAGGGCCACTTGCCCGACGGAGAAGCCGCGCTGATAAAGGAAGAGGACGAATACGCCGCGCTGGAACAGCGTGTTGGCGAGCACGGCGTATACGTAGAACGGGCGCGTGACACTTCGTGCTGCATCGTCGACTGCAGCCGACCCGCCAAGGGCCTCCGTGGTGCCGGTCATGCTGCGGGCTCCCTGGTGACTCCGGTGATCATTAGCCTCGCGCTTTCACGAAAAGTGGTGTGCGACAGGTGGCCGCGAAGCCCGAACGTTCCCTTGGCCTGCGTCGATAGGGATTTCTGGGGTCCTCTACGTGGCGGTGCAAGAAGCACTTCCCAAGTGAAAGTAGCGGGTCGTACTTCTGTTGTGTCCGGGTCGATGGTGGCAGGCCCTGGGGTAGGCTCGCAGGCTGGCGGGGTGCTGGTGGTCGAGACGGTCCGCAAGTCCGCCCTGAACCATGCGATATCCACGGCTCTGGCACCATGGCGCAAGCCTCTGGCTGTTCCGGGCAAAGGCCTGCTGGGCCTCGTGCTCGCGGGAGCTCTGGGTGGAGGCCGAGTCACGGAACCTGGGTAGCGAAGTCGCGGTGTCGGGTTTCTTCAAGACGGCGCCCCACGGCCGCTCCTAGACTCCGACCATGGATAGAGTCGAGCTTCTTACGGGTGTCCTGTCCAAGACCGGCGACCTCATCGAGGGCGTCGACGCCGCCCAACTCAGCCACCCGACTCCGTGCGACGACTACGACGTCGAAACCTTGATCAACCACATCGTCGGGTGGCTCCTGCTGTTCGAGGCCAGCTGTCACGGCCGGACCTACGGCGGCGACGCTGCAAACCACAGGTGCGGCGCCGATCCCGCCGCCGAGTTCCGTGCCGCGGCGGCCGGCCTCGTTGCCGGATGGGAGAAGTACGGCTTCGACCGCAAGGTCGCCGTCACCGGCAGCAACAAGCTGCCGGCCGAAACGGTGTTCAACATGACGATCATGGAATACCTGACCCATGGCTGGGACCTGGCGGCCGCCACCGCGCAGCCGATCCCCTTCACCAACCAAGAGGCGGCCGAGACCCTGACCCGCGCAGAAGCCACCCTTCCGCCGGAGTACCGGGGCGAGCACATGCCCTTCGGTGAAATCGTTCCCACCAGCCAGGACGCGTCAGCCGTGGATCGGCTCGTGGCATTCCTTGGACGCGAGCCGGTACCGCCCCTGAACGAGTAGCCGTTCGGCGGGCTCCGGTAGCCTCCCGCCTTCGTGAAGCCTGGTGTCCGACGGGTGGTCAGACAAGCGAAAAGTGCCCCTGACCAGCAAGAATGAAGACTGTCGAGGTCGTTGTTCCTGCCACCGTCGGAGGCACTTCCCAGGTGAAGAAGCGTATCGGGCCCTACCCGCATGTCCACGTCGAGAGTGGTGGCCGGGCGGTGGTCTCGCAGGCGGGAGGCGTCCTGCTGGTGGAGACGGCCCGTAAGACCGGGCTAGACCGGTCGATATCGGCAGCTCTGGCGCCGTGGCGCAAGTCGCGGGCGGTGCACGATCCGGGGAAGATCCTGCTGGATGTGACCCTGGCGGTCGCGCTCGGCGGGGACTGTCTGGCTGATGTGGGAATGCTGCGGGCCGAGCCGGCCGTGTTCGGTCCGGTGGCCTCCGATCCCACCGTCTCCCGCCTCATCGATGTCCTCGCCTCGGCAGGGCCGAAGGCCCTGGCGGCGATCCGCACCGCACGGGCCCATGTCCGCGAACACGTCTGGAAGTTGGCCGGACAAGCCGGACCGGACGCCGACGGACAGGTGATCGTCGACATCGACGGGGTGCTCACGCTGGCCCACTCCGACAAACAGGGCGCCGCCGCGACCTGGAAGAAGACGTTCGGACACCACCCGCTGATGGCCTTCGCCGACCACGGCCGAGGAGGCAGCGGGGAGCCGGTCGCGGGCCTGCTGCGGCCTGGCAACGCGGGCAGCAACACCGCCGCCGACCACATCAGCACGGCCCAACTCTGCGGGTGCCGATAAATCATCCGGCCAGGTCACGACCTTGATCACTGATCCTCGGCCGTGCCCGTCGCTCCCCCGCTGTCTTCACCTTGACCGAGGACGGACGGCATCATGACCTGTCGTGCTGCTGCGCCTGGCCTTGCCCTTGCCGAATACCTCGTCCGCACTGGTGGGAGCGGGTGTGCCGGGGTCTCGGCGGATCCCGACTGCAGCCGCTCAAGTCTGCCCTCTCGTACGGCTGTCGCTCCACGCGGCAACATGATCGACCGTGCTGCTGCGACTGGCCTATCTGGGTGTGACGAACGCGTTCGCGATGCTGCGCCTGCTGCCAATGAGCGATCGGGAGAAGGCGGTAGAGATCCTCGCCCTGCGTCATCAGATCACGGTGCTGGAACGCCAACTCGGCAAGGTTAGAGTGCGGTTCAGCCCGAGCGATCGGGCGTTCCTGGCAGCGCTGCTGCACCGGTTGCCACGGGACGCGCTGCGCCAACTGCGACTGCTGGTGCGCCCGGACACGGTGCTGCGTTGGCACCGCGATCTGCTCTCACGCCGCCATGCTGCCGCCTCCCGGCCCAAGCGCCCGGGACGGCCGCGGACCGTGCACTCGATTCGCGCCCTGGTGCTGCGCCTGGCGAAAGAAAATCCCAGCTGGGGCTACCGGCGGGTGCACGGCGAACTGCTCGTCCTCGGAGTGAAAGTGGCCGCGTCCACCGTATGGGAAATCCTCAAGGAGGCCGGGATCGACCCGGCGGAACGGATCTCTCCAGCACGTGGGGCGACTTCCTGCGCTCCCAGGCCGACGCTCTGCTGGCATGCGACTTCTTCGAGACGGTCACCCTGTCCGGGGCGAAGATGTACGTGTTCGCCGTCATCGAGCACGCCAGCCGGCGGATCCGGATCCTGGGCGCCACCGCCCACCCGACCGCATCCTGGGTGGCGCAGGCCGCGAAGAACCTCGTCATGGAGCTCGAGGACGCGGGCTGCCGGGCACGGTTCCTGATCCGGGACCGGGACGGGAAGTTCCCTCACCTGTTCGACGCCGTCCTGAAGGACACGGGGATTGAGGTCGTACTCAGCGGCGTCCAGATGCCACAGATGAACTCGATCATGGAGAGATGGGGTGCAGACCTGCCGACGCGAGCTGCTGGACCGGACCTTGATCTGGAACCAGCGCCATCTGATTCACGCCCTGCGAGAGTTCGAACGGTTCTACAACGGCCATCGGCCACACCAGGGCATCGCAAACGCCCGGCCAATGCACCCCTTGCCGGAGCCAATCGCCGATACGGGGCAGATCGCCCGCCTCGACATACGAAGACGCGAACGCCTGGGCGGCGTCCTCCACGAGTACCAACATGCGGCGTGACCAGCATGGATGGGGTTTCCGGCAGGCGCAGCGTCCGGAACGACATCACCACGTGGAAGGATGCGACCCCGGTCTCTGCAGGAATGACGAAGTTCTCCAACGACTGGAACCTGAGAGGCCGGACGTTCCGCCACGGCACCTGGCTGTGCATCGAGTTCAACAGGACCGATGGCACGCCGTGCGCGAAGATTCACCGCTGACGTGCCCATATGTGATGGACAGCAGTGGCCCTCGCGGCCCGCAACGGCCAGCCGGGCGCGTCGCCTCACCCCACGGCTTCGCGGGCTGGCCCAACTCGGAAGCCTGGCCGCGCCGCTGACGCGCCCGCGGCACAGCCGAGCATGACGATGCGCGAGCTACGCCCGGTCAAGTTCGCGGTGAACCGGCCCTCACGGAAGCTGCGTGCAGCCACTTCGCACCCGCTACTGCATCCTCCCGGGCCGTCGAGCGTATCGACCCAGGCCCGACCACCGGGCCTGCCAGACACGCCGCCAGTATGTTCATACCGATCTAAGGGCAAGGCGCCGACCGTCGGCCGTGAGAGCGTCGAGGACGTATCTCCTCGTCCGCGACCACGGCGACGCGTCCGCCGGCCGCGAACCGAGGCGACGGAACGTTCCCAGTCACGCTCGACGCCCCCGGATAGGCCACACACGAGGGCGCCGGCGCCACCCACGCACCATTGGCAACCGCTCTATACAGCCCGCAGTCGCCGCGTACCGCCACTCCCGCGCCGACAAGGGGACAAACAGGACGCCGGGCGCCCCGCCCGCACCCCCTCCGACCTGCACAGCGCCCGCGGATAGCGTTCAACATCTTGATGCACTGCCCACTCAGACGGGGAGCGCTCGCAGTCAAGGGGACGCCGAATTCGGACAAGGGGTCGACGCTTCACACGACCCCCTTTGAAGAACTGGGAGCAAACCGACCCCTTGACCAGTAAAAGCTGGGAGCAGCAGGCCCGCCGGACTGGGAGCATGACCATCTCGACCGGATCGGGCGATCGGCGGTCAACATCAATTGACGCCACCGACGGGGACTGGGAGCGATGGGAGCAATTGGGAGCGACGAGGGCTCCCAGTTTGCTCCCAAACACGCGTTAGGGGCCACTCCGAAGAGCGCCCTAACCTGCGGAAACTTCCGACATCTCTGTCGGGACGACAGGATTTGAACCTGCGACCCCTTGACCCCCAGTCAAGTGCGCTACCAAGCTGCGCCACGTCCCGGTGCTCGTATGACCTGGGCTTTCCCCTGGCCGAACGCGCACGGAAACCATACCGCACTCCGGCCCGTGGTCGCTCACGGCTTTGCGCGCGGCGGCATTGACGCGGGCCGCCGCCCGCCTCCGTGCAGCCCGCGCGACCTGCACAGACGGGCTCCTTCGGAGCATGCGCACGCGGGCAGCGGGAGACGTCGCAGGCTCGCCCTGCCACGTGTCAGTCGGTGACCGGCAGGCCCAGCTCCGGGTACGCCTCGAGCAGGCGGCTCGGTGCGGCCTGGCGCCAGGAGTCGGCGAGGATGTCGTGCAGCTCGCCGTCGTCCTCGAGTACGCCGAGACGCACCCGGACCCATGCGAAGCCCGCCTCGTGGTCGGCGATCCAGAACTTCCCCGGCTCCGCGAGGACCAGCTCGTCGCGCTCCTCCTTGGGGCAGCGGACCGCGATGGAGGTCTCGTCCTCGGGCAGCGTGGCGAACATCTTTCCGGCTACCCGGAAGGTGGGCATGGCCCAGGCGATCTTCTCCGTCGTATCCGGCAGCGAGAGGGCGATGCGGCGTACGTCGTCTGCGTCTGGCATGACACGAACCGTAGCCAACGCCACTGACATTCCCCGCAGGGAAGCCAAAGCCTCATTCACCCGCCCCGGCGAGCGCCGCCATCCACCTCCCCGGCGGAAGCCGTCATCGCCCTCCCCTCGTCGCATTGCGGTCACACCCTCCCCGACTGCGTCATGCGCCGGGCTGCATCGTCCCCTGTTTCACGTGCTTCACCTGCTTGTAGAACACCGTCGTCGGATGCAGCGTCCCGGCCGGGTCCGTCGCGAAATCCGGGATCACGCCGGCCTCGGTCCACCCTGCCGCGCGGTACAGGGACTCGGCGGGGCTGGCGGTCTGGGTGTCGAGGATCAGCAGGGTCACGCCTGCGGCGGCCGCGGCGCGTTCCGCGGTGGTCAGCAAGGTGCGGCCGAGCCCCCGGCCGCGTGCCGTGCGGTGCACCATGAGTTTGTTGACCTCGGCGCGGTGCCGTCCGTTGGGCTTGTCGACGAAGGCGACGCTGACCGTTCCCATCACACGGTCGCCGTCCCGCGCGGTCCAGACGGCGAGGCGGTCGTCCGCCACCGCGGGGGCCAGGCTCCGCCACCAGTCGGCGGCCGCGGCCGGCTCGAAGGGTGCCAGGAACCCGAGGGAGGATCCGCCGGCCACAACGTCGCTGAGGAGGTCGCCCAGGGCATCCGCGGCGGAGAGGAGTTCCGCCGCCGACAGCCGCTGTATCCGAGTCGGCATCGTCGTCATGGCGCGACCACCACCAGCGCGTACCGCACCGCGTTCGGCCCGGGGCAGTGGAAACGGGTCGGCCCCCACACCCGGAAGCGCAGGCAGTCGCCGCCGTGCAGGACGTGTTCGCCGCCTTCAGCGGTGAGGTGCAGCGTCCCGTCGAGGACCCAGACGTGCTGCTCCAGACCCGGCACGGAAGGCCGGTCGTAGGCGATGTCGGCGCCCGCCTCGAGCAGGCCCTCGACGATCTCGCCGCGCAGGCCCGCGAGGGGCGGTGACACCGCCCGTCGTACGAATCCGGAGGCGCGGTCCGTCCACACAGCCTGGTCGGCCGCGCGCACCACCTGAGCCGGTTCCGCCTCGACCTCGCTCAGCAGCTGCGACATGGTGCGCTCATAGATGGCGCAGATCCGGTTGAGGAGGGAGGCGGTGGGGCTGATCTCCGCACGCTCCGCGCGGGACAGCGTCGAGCGGCTGATTCCGGTCCGTTCCGCCAGCTCGCCCAGGGACCAGCCCCGTTCGGCGCGCAGTTCCGCCAGCCGCGCCGCGAGCCGGACATCGACCGGATCGGCTTCGGGTGCACTCAGATCCTGTTTCATATTCGGGAGGCTATCCCATATGTGAGACAAGATCTGCCTGAAACAGGCCACTGTCAGATGCCGCCGGCCTCCCGCGCCTGGATCTGTTCGGTCAGCTCCGCCGCCATCGACTTGATCGTCTCGAGTCCGGCCCTCCCCCAGCGGTGCGGCTCGGTGTCCACGACAGACACGGTGCCGAGCGCGATGCCGGTGCGGTCGATGAGCGGGGCGCCCATGTACGAGCGGATCCCGATCTCGTCGACGACCGGGTTCCCGGCGAACCGTGGAAAGTCGCAGACGTCCTCCAGGACCAGCGCCTTGCGTCGGACGATCACATGGGGGCAGAACCCGTGGTCCCGGACCATGTATCGGTTCGCCGGAGGCGCACCCAGCGGCCCGGTGGCGCCGTGTCCGCAGCCGGGCGCGTGCAGTCCTGCGAAGAACTGACGGTTCTCGTCGATGAAGTTGACCCCGGCGTACGGCGCCCCGGTAACCTCGGCCAGCCGGTCCGCGAACGCGTCGAGTGCGGGCTCCGGCCACTCCCCCAGACCGAGCGAGCGCAGCCGTTGCATCCGCGCGGGGGCCTCGTGGTCCACGGGCGTCAGAAGGAGAGGCGCCGCGGATCCGGGCGGGTGGTACCTCATGTGTGGGCTCCGTGTGCTCCGTGGGCTCCATGGCTCGGCGCGTGGGACGGGGCGTGGGCCAGCAGATGCTTGACGAGGGTCAGCAGCGTCTGGATGGCGGAGCTGGAGATCCGGGCGTCGCACCGCACCACGGGCACGCGCGGATCGAGGTCTATCGCGGCACGCACCGCCTCGGGGTCGTAGCGGTACGCGCCGTCGAAATCGTTGATCGCGAGGATGAACCCCAGGCCGCGTTCCTCGAAGAAGTCGACGGCCGCGAAGCAGTCCTCGAGTCGCCGGGTGTCGGCGAGGATCACCGCCCCGAGGGCACCCTCGGAGAGCTCGTCCCACATGAACCAGAACCGCTCCTGCCCCGGCGTGCCGAACAGGTAGAGCACGTGCTGCGGGTCGAGGGTGATCCGCCCGAAGTCCATCGCGACGGTCGTCTCGACCTTGTTCTCGATGCCCTCCAGGCTGTCGGTCGCCGCACTGGCCGTGGTGAGCAGCTCCTCCGTGCTGAGCGGCGCGATCTCGCTGACCGCGCCCACGAAGGTCGTCTTGCCGACCCCGAACCCGCCCGCGACAAGGATCTTCAGCGCGGTCGGGAAGGGGTCAGAGCTGTCGTCGTAGTCCATCGAGCACTGCCTCCAGCAGGGACCGGTCAGTGGGGTTGTGGTAGAAGTCGGGGGGCTTGGTGGTGAGCGCCCCGCAGACGACGAGGTCGGAGAGCAGGACCTTCGTGACTGCTGCGGGAAGCTTCAGGTGCGCGGCGATCTCCGCGACCGACAGCGGGCCCTCGCACAGGTCGAGGACCTGCCGGTGTTCGGGTCCGAGATAGCCGAGCGGCTTGGTCCCGGTGGTCATGAACTGCGACAGCAGGTCCAGGGCCGCGGACGGACGGGTCCGGCCATCACTGACCGTGTAGGGGCGGACGAGCCGTCCGGCCGCCCCGTCCAACCACGGCCCGTCCTGCGGCGCCGCCACGCTCAAGGCCTCATCGCCGAGGGATCGGCGACGGGCTGCCGAGGTGCTGTCACCAGATACGGACGAACACTCTTGACCAGCATCGCCATCTCGTATCCGAGCACGGCCGCATCCGCCTCGCGCCCGGCGAGTACGGCCAGGCAGGTGCCGGAGCCGGCGGTGGTGACGAACAGCAGGGTGGAGTCGAGCTCCACGACGACCTGGCGCACCTCCCCGCCGTCCCCGAAACGGACACCCGCGCTGCGGCCCAGCGAGTAGAGGCCCGAGGCGAGCGCGGCCATGTGGTCCGCGCTGTCGGGGTCGAGGCCGTGGACGGACTTCACTAGACCGTCGGAGGACAGCAGCACGGCGCTTCTGGTGTGCGGCACGCGCTGCACGAGGCCGCTCATCAGCCAGTCGAGATCGGAAACATGGCCGGTCGGCACATCGCTCGCCATGGGGGGATCGACTCCTTGGGGTAGTCCGAAGGTCTGCGGGAGCGGGGGTTGCGGGACATGTGTGCGGGACGGGTGTGCAGCACACGCGTGGGGACATGTGCATGGAGACGTGCAGGGGGTGGAGCGAGTCAGCCGGTCGGTTCGCCCCCGTCGTACCGGGCGCCGGAATGGTGGCCAGGTGCCCGACCATCTGCCTGGTCGTGTGCGTACTGCGCCTCGGCCAGACCGATGCCGCGCCGGAACGCGGCCATGAGTCCCGGATCGTGGCAGACGGGTTCCTCATCGCGGCGTGGGAGCCGCCCTTCCCTGAGCTGCGGCACCAAGTGCTGCTGGGCGCGGCGCCTGGGAAGTCGCGGCCGCTCCCCGGTGGTCTGCATCGTTTCCGAGCGGGGCGTGAGCAGGGTGGAGGCGTGCTCCGCCGGGACCTGCCGGTCCTCGGACCGGATGCCGGGCATGGCCTCGGCGATGCTGGGGCGGTGCTCCCGGGCTCCGCGGACGGGCAGGGGCGCGAGGCCTTTCGCGGGTCGGGGGGTTGGTGCGGCGGGCTGATCGGTCGTCGTATCGGCCGGGTCCTGGGCCGGGCGGTCCAGGCGGTCCAGTGTTCCGTTGGCGGAGGCCACCGACAGCTCGGCTGTCCCGTCCGGTGACGGTGTGGGCCGGGGAGCCGCCACGACCGGCTGCGGCAGATTCCGGGGGCCAGGCTGCGACTCGGTGCGCTGGGGCTGGATCGGTTCATGGGCGGCCGGTTGGGGTCCCCCCTGCCGTTGCCGCGGGACGGCGAAGCGCGTGGCGGGCGCGGGCAGCTGGGCCGGGGCTGTGGCGACGCGGTGCCGCCCCTGCCCCTCCCGCGTGTCGCCGCCGGTGCCGCGGATCTCTGTCGGCTGCGGCGCGCAGGCCGCGGCAGGTTCCTCGACACCACGTGCCTGTGGCTGGTCCGGCTCCGCACCGAGCAGGTCCTGCGGTACGACGATGACGGCCTGCACTCCGCCGTAGATGTTGGTCCCGAGGCGTACCGCGATGCCGTGCCTGCGGGCCAGTTGGGAGACGACGAACAGGCCGATCCGCCCGTCCTGGAGAAGGCTCGCGACGTTGACCTGGTCCGGGTCGGCGAGGAGGGCGTTGAGCTTGTTCTGCTCGGTGACGGGCATGCCGAGGCCGCGGTCCTCGACCTCGACGGCAAGACCGGAGGTGACCTCGCCGACACGCAGCAGGACCTGGGTTCCCGGGGCGGAGAACGCGGTGGCGTTCTCGACGAGTTCGGCGAGCAGGTGGATGACGTCGGCGACGGCGTGCCCGCGCAGGTTGCCGTCGATGGGCGGCACGAGCTTGACGCGCGAGTATTGCTCGACCTCCGCGATGGCCGAGCGCAGGACTTCGGTCATGGAGACGGGGTTGGTCCACTGGCGGCGGGAGACCGCGCCACCGAGCACGGCGAGGTTCTCGGCGTGCCGGCGGGTGCGGGTGGCCAGATGGTCGACGTGGAAGAGGCGCTTGAGCAGTTCGGGGTCCTCGACCTCGTGCTCCAGGTCGTCGAGGATCGTGATCTCGCGGTGCACGAGCGACTGGAGCCGTCGCGCGAGATTGACGAAGACCTCGACCTTCTGCTCGCTTCCGGCCTGGCTGGAGAGCTGGGCGGCCTTGACCACGGAGGCCACGGCCACGTCGTGGGCGCGGGAGAGTTCGTCGGCGAGCTGGGCGAAGTCGTCGTCCTTCGGGGCGGCCTGGGCAGGAGTACGCCGAGCCGGCGGTGGCCCGTCTCCCCTGCGCAGCGCCTCTACGACGTCACGCAGGTCGGACTGGCTTCGAGCGGCTGTGCGGCGCAGGACACCGATGCGGTCGCGGACGGTCCTCGCGGCACGATCGGCCGCGACGGCGGCGATCACGATCCCCGCCAGTGTGACCCCGACGGCTCCGGAGAGCACGGCCCACAGCGTGGGGCTCGGCGCGACACCCGTCGATCGGACGGTGAACAGCACGGCGGCGCACGCGCTCAGGGCGACCGCGACGGGGGGCAGTACCGCGATACGGAGCAGCTGCGGCCGTATGGGCAGCTGCTGCGGCACGGCACGGCCGCCCGGATTGCCGTGCCGCCCGCCTTCACGGCGGTCTGCACGTGCGGCCGGTGCACGAAGGTGAGACATCAGCGTCCTCGTACGAATGCTTAAGGTGCGTCGGGGTGCGTGGGGGTACTTCGCGTTGCGTGGGGGTACGGCGGAGTGGTGCGGAGTGGGCGTGGTGCGCCTGCGCGCTCCGGCGTACGGCGCGACTCAGGCATGCGGCATCGCAGTGCCGTGCGTGAAGCCGGGCAGGGCCCTGCGTCGCGCCACGAACACTGACGGTAGTCGCCAACTCATCATGTGCGTCGGGCAGTTGACAAACTGGGGTGGGCAACGTCCCGCTCTGGTGTGACGCTTCGAGCGACAGTACGAAATTCAGACCGGACCGGCGTTCGCATCACGACACCACGTCCGCATGACGCTCAGCGGCATCCTGGGCCACGTACGACGAGACGGGCGCGGTCTCGTACGTCCCGACGCCCGTCGAACAGATCGCGGCGTTCATCGACAGCCTGGAACTCGTGGAGCGCCGACTGCGGAACGCCCTACCGGAACCGCCCTGCTGGTCACACGCTTGATGCCGACCAGGACCTGGTAGCGCTCTCGTCCGGCGAACTCCGCCATGTCCCAGACCGCCGGGCGTCCTGCCTCTGCACACAGGTGCAGGACCTGTCCCTCGCTCGACCACACCCCGACGTGCGCGCCGTACGCATCGTCCGTGGCGTTGAACAGCAGCAGATCCAGCGGCCGCGCCTTCGGAACGCGGATCGTGGACCGCGTATCGCTCCACAGGTCACTCGAACGCACATCTGGCGGAGCCAGGCCGAAGTGCCGGAGCACCTCGTAGGCGAACAGCTGGCAGTTCGCGCCCGCCGCCAAGCCGGGCCGTCGCGCCACGGCCGGCGACCCCGGAAAGCGGTGGCCCACGTAGGGAACGCTCCAGAGCGAGGACGGGAGTTGGTCGAGCACCGGCCCTCCCCACGGACCACTAGGGCAGAAGGCGGCAGTTCAGTCGGCGTCGGTCATGCAGTGTGTCAACAGGTCGGCGGTGACCGGATCCACCACTCGGTAGCGGACGACGCGTCCCTCCTTCTCGCCTGCCACGATGCCGGCGGCGCGGAGCAGGCGCAGGGCCTGCGACACGGCCGGGTCGTTCATACCGGTCGCGACCGCGAGGTCGGAGACGGCGAGGGGCCCCGTCTGCTGCAGGGCCAGCAGGAGAGCGAGGCGCCCGGGGTCGGCGAGCAGCGAGAAGCGCTCGGCCCAGGCGCGTACGCGGCGGGGCTCACCGATGGCAGCGATGGCGTCGCAGACCCGGTGGCCGTCGATGGTCCGGCGGTCGGCGCGCTCGGCGGGAACTAGATGCATGGGGTCATCTTTCCAGGAAGCCGAATGTGACATTGCATACCTGCGTAGCTGTGCAGCTATGCAGGAGCGGGCCTCCGCCTCTACGGTGGTGAGGCCGTGGTGTTCGGGAAGACCGGTGAAAACCCTGAGGAGTTGGCGGGGTTCAGGCCGGAGCGGCCCTCGCCACTGTGATCGGGGAGTTTCCGTCCCAGTTGAGAACGGTCACTGTCCGCCGCAAGGCGGGTGGGAAGGCCGGGGCGGACACGGCGACCCGTAAGCCAGGAGACCGGCCACGGCATCTCACGAAGTGATCCACGAGGTGCTGGAGCGTGACCGAATGACCCTGCCCACCGGGCCTGCCACTTTTCACTGGCGACGCGAGGACACCGTCCGTACCGCCGGACTCCTGGCGGTGATCGCCGCCCTCCATGTCGTCGCCTTCGGCGTACTGTTCCTGCTCGTCGTGCCGGAGCACTACGAGGTCGGTTCCAAGGTGTTCGGCATCGGGCTGGGGGTGACCGCTTACACGCTGGGCATGCGGCACGCCTTCGACGCCGATCACATCGCCGCGATCGACAACACCACCCGCAAGCTGATGGCCGACGGCAAACGGCCGGTGTCGGTGGGCTTCTGGTTCGCGCTCGGCCACTCGAGCGTGGTCGTCGTCCTGACCGCGCTGGTCGCGGGCGGCACACAGCTCGCCGGCGCCCTCATGAACGACGACTCCCGCACCCATCAGGCCCTCGGCGTCGTCGGAACGACCATCTCCGGAACCTTCCTCTATCTCATCGCGGCGCTCAACCTCGTGGCGCTCGTCGGCATCCTGCGGGTCTTCCGGGCGATGCGCTCCGGTACGTACGACGAGGTCGAACTCGAACAGCACCTGGACTCACGGGGATTCATGAACCGCATCCTCGGCCGCTTCACCAAGTCCATCACACGCCCTGGGCAGATGTTCCCGCTCGGCTTCCTCTTCGGCCTCGGCTTCGACACCGCCAGCGAGGTCACCCTGATGGTGATGGCGGGCAGCGGCGCCGCGGCCGGACTGCCCTGGTACGCGATCCTCTGCCTGCCCCTGCTGTTCGCCGCCGGTATGAGCCTGTTCGACACCCTCGACGGCACCTTCATGAACTTCGCATACCAGTGGGCCTTCTCCAACCCCGTACGCAAGGTGTTCTACAACCTCACCATCACCGGCCTGTCCATCGCCGTCGCCTTCCTCATCGGCACGATCGAACTGGTCGGCGTGCTGCACGAAAAGCTCGACCTCGGCGACGCCGTGACCGGCTGGATCGCCGGACTCGACCTGGACAACGTCGGGTTCATCATCGTCGGCCTGTTCATCGTCGTGTGGGCCGCCGCGCTCGCGTACTGGCGGCTGGCCAAAGTGGAGCAGCGGTGGGCGGTCCACTCCGTCGAGGGCGGCTGACCTCGACGGAGCGGACCGCTCCGCTGCCGGACGCCTCGCGGGGGCCGGTTCCCTACTGGTTCTCTACTGGGACCGGGACCCCGCGCCGCGGCCTCGGGCGACCGCGTAGGCCGCCCCTGCCAGGCCCAGGACGCCCACGACCAGACCGGCGATGCCGAGGCCGCGGGCGGTCGAGTCACTGGTGTCCGAGGCGGCCGGCTGGGAGCTCCCGGAATTCTTCGAGCTCGCCGGCGACGTGGTCGCGGTGCCGCCTTCCTCGGTGCCCTTGGCGGTGAGCTTCAGCACCGGCGCCGGGTTCTCCGGCTCGTCGCCGCCCTGTTCGGTCTGCTCGATCCAGCGGGCGATCTTTCCGTCGGAGTACGTCTGCAGGGTCTTGAAGGTCAGCTGATCGGTGTCGTCGGGCAGCTGGCCGAAGGCGACGTCGAAGTCCTCGTACTGGCCGGGTGCGATTTTGCCGCCGGTCCAGGTGATCTTCGAGACGGCGTCGGTGATGGTGCCGTCGTCCGTCTTGACTGGAGTCTTCAGCTTCGTGGTGGTCACCTTGGCGGTCCAGCCGTCCTGCGGGGAGACGAGGACGCCGAGCACCGGGTGGTCGGTGGGCAGGAACACCTCCACCTTCGTGGTTCCGGCGGTGTCCTCCTCGTTGGGGACGCGGAAGGTCAAGGCGCCGTCGGTGGCGCCCTTGGCGTAGCTCTCGGGGTGGACGGTGACGTGCGCGAAGGCGGCACCGGCGGCCGTGAGCAGCCCTGCGGTGGTCAGAGCGGCAACGGTGCCGGCTCGCCGCAGGGCGACAGGTGTCAGGGACATGAGTGGCTGGTTCTCCGTACTGGGGAAGGGATGATGGGGAGTCGGGTCTGACGGGGTCAGATCGCATACGGAGTCCCCAGCGGCGGTCCACGGCGGTGAACCGCGTACCTCAGCCACTGCTGCCGCAAGGGGCGCGGCTCACCGACGGCCGGATGTACGACGCCTTGCGCGACCGGGACGCCCGGCGCCCCTTGCACCACCAGCCACCAGGCGGCAAGCCCCGGCACGAACGCGACCGCCCACCGCAGCAGCGACCACAGCGCGGCCTCACCGCGCCGCAGCCACCAGGTCATGAGGACGGCCGCCCCGAGATGGGCCGCGGTGGCATGCGGTGTCAGCGCATGAGGATGGGCCATCCGCATACCGTGCATGCCCATCACCGCGTGCGGCCGCGCAGCCTCGAACACAAGGTGCAGTCCGCCCTGGGCGGCGAGCGTCCCGCCCCCGATGCCCGCCAGCGACCGCTCCCGGCCGCCCAGCAGCCAAGCGACGGCGAACACCGGCACGGACCCGGCAGACTGCACCCACACCGGCGGCAACACGCCCGTGGCCAGCGCATGGCCCCCGGCGGCGAGCAGCACGCACAGCACGGCGAACACCGCCGCGCGCAGGCTCCGTACCGCCGGGGACGCACTCATGGGCCTGATACTGCCACGCAGAACCCCGGGGCCCTCCCCGCATCCGCGCAGCGTTACGGCCTCTGTCTCAGCCCAGTCGGTCCTTGGCCTTGTAGTAGGCGCCGCCGAACGGCAGGAACCAGGCGGTGCCGTTGTAGAAGGGCACGGGGACCTTCGGGAAGCCGAGGCCGCGCAGCGGGTTGGCCTCCGGGTGGCCGTCCATGACGTCGGCCATGGCCCGGCCCATGTAGGTGGCCATCTGGACGCCGTGGCCGCAGTAGCCCATGGAGTAGTACACGCCGCCCGCCTCGCCCGCGTGCGGCATGCGGTCCCAGGAGAAGCCGACGCTGCCGCCCCACACATAGTCGATCCGGACCCCGGCCAGCTGCGGGAAGATCTCGGCCATCTCCCGCTTCAGGATCTCTCCGCTCCTGACGTCGGAGGCGGGGTTGGACGGGGCGAAGCGGGCCCGGCCGCCGAAGGCGAGGCGGTGGTCCGGTGTGAGGCGGATGTAGTGGCCGATGTTCTTGGAGTCGACCACCAGGCGGCCGTTCGGGATGAGTTCGCGGGCGCGCTCCTCCCCCAGCGGCTCCGTGACGACGATGAAGCTGCCGACGTTGATCAGCCGTTTGCGGAACCAGGGCATCGACTTGTCGGTGTAGGCGTCGGTGGCGGCCATGACCTGCTTGGCGCGGATGGTGCCGTGCAGGGTCTCGACGAGGAATCCGCCGTCCGGCAGCCGGGTGAGGCCCGTCGCCGCGTTGCGCTCGTGGATCTGCGCGCCCGCGCGTTCCGCGGCTTCCGCGAGTCCGTGCACGTACTCGCCCACGTGCAGGCCCGCGCTGAGCGGGTCGAGCAGGGCGCCGTGGTAGTAGTCGGAGCGCAGTTCGGTGCGCAGGTCGCTCTTGCTCAGCAGCACGGTCTGGTGGTCGAAGTTCTCGGCCAGGTCGCGCTGGGTGGCCTTCATCGCCTCGAAGTGCTGCGGCTTGAAGGCGACGCCGAGCCGGCCGGAGCGGTTGAAGTGGCAGTCGATCTGCTCCTTCTGCGTCAGCTCCTCGACGACGTCGACCGCCTCGCGGAAGGCGTCGTACAGCTCGCGGGCGCGCTGCTGTCCGTACCGCTTGCGGGCCTCGCCGACGCCGATCGTGATGCCCTGGGTGCACATGCTGCCGTTGCGCCCGGAGGCGCCCGAGCCGACCTTGTCCTTCTCGACGAGGACGACCCGGGCGCCCTTGAGGGCGGTGTGGTACGCGGTGGACAGGCCGGTGAGGCCGCCGCCGACGACCACCACGTCCGCCTCGTCGGGCAGTTCCCTTCCGGACCGGTCGGGCAGGGGCGGGGCGGTGTCGAGCCAGTAGGGGATCTGCTTCATGGGAGGACTCCTGATCAGCAGCCGAGGAGGGCCGGCAGGCCGGAGAGGTCGTGCAGCTCGTCGTACGGCTGGTAGTCCGCGCTGCCGCGGCGGCCGTAGCGGTTGATCCACACCCGGCGCCTCAGGCCCAGGTCGCGGGTCGGGATGAGGTCGTACTCCCAGCCCTGGGCGGTGTGGACGACCTGCGAAGGCTCGACGCCCATGGTCTTGTACGCGTGCTCGAAGGTCTGGCGGTCCGGCTTGTACGCCCCCGCCTGCTGGGCGGTGATGACGTAGTCGAACTCGACGCCGATGTTGGCGACGTTGCGCGCGATCAGGTCGTCGTCGGTGTTGGAGATGATGGCGATCTCGTAGCGCGACTTCAGGGCGCGCAGGGCGTCCGGCACCTCGGGGAACGGGCCGAAGGCGGGGACGGCCTCGACGAGGGCGTCGCCGTCGGACGTGCGGTACTCCAGGCCGTGCAGGCGCATCGCCGTCTTCAGGCTGGAGTGCAGGACCTCGTGGTACGGGCGGTAGGGCTCGAGGACGGCCTGGAAGCGTATGACGCGGAAGTCGTCGAGGAACTCGTCGACGTCCAGGCCGTCCAGGTCGAGCCGGTCGGCGAGGACCTTCAGGGTGGTGGGGCCGAGCTGGAAGTCGATCAGGGTTCCGTAGGCGTCGAAGGTGACGATCTCTCGCATGGTGTTCAGCCTCGCTTCGGGGTGCTTCCAAGGGGTTCGGGGGCTTCAGACGACGTGTTCGCCGGGGATGACGATCTCGTCGAGTGCGGCCAGGTCGGCCTCGTCGGGGATCCAGTCGGCCGCCGCGGCGTTGGCGATGACCTGTTCGGGCGTCATGGCGCCGCAGATCACCGAGCCGACGGCCGGCAGGGCGGCGAGTCCGCCCACAGCTACCTGCAGGAGGGTGAGTCCGCGCTCGGCGCCGTACGAGGTGAGGGCCTCGACGCGGTCGAGCGCCGCGTCGGTGAGCCAGCCCTCCCTCCAGGACAGGCGGCTGCCGGGCGGAGGCTGCTCGCCGCGCCGGTACTTTCCGCTGAGCAGGCCGTTGGCCAGCGGGTAGTACGGCAGCAGGCCGACGCCGTGGCGCAGGCAGGCGGGGATCAGGTCGCTCTCCACGCCCCGGTCGAGCAGGTGGTAGCGGGCCTGGGTGGAGACGAAGGCGTCGGTGAGCTGCTCGGCCGGCAGGTTGGAGCAGCCGATGTACCGGATCTTGCCCTCGTCGACGAGCTCGTTCAGGGCGGCGACGGTCTCGTCGAGCGGGGTGACGCCGTCCGGCTCGTGGTACTGGTACAGGTCGATGCGGTCGGTGCCGAGCCGGCGGAGCGAGGCTTCGACGGCGTACCGGATGTAGGGGCGGGCGCCGCGCCGGCCGTACTCTCCGGCCTCCGGGCCCATCTCCATGCCGAACTTGGTTGCCAGGACGACCTCGTCGCGGTGGCCTTTGAGGGCCGCGCCGAGGAGTCGTTCGCCGTCGCCGCGCGAGCCGCCCCGGTCACCGAACCCGCCATACATGTCGGCGGTGTCGAACAGGGTGATCCCGGCGTCGAGGGCCGCGTGCACGACGGCGTCGGTGCCCTCGTCGTCCAGGCGGGAGCCGAAGTTGTTGCCGCCGAGGCCGACCACGGAGACGGTCGGACCGCGTGCCCCGAGCGTGCGATACCTCATGACCGGCTCCCGAATCCGATGCAGACGTTCTTCGTCTGTGTGTAGCTCGCCAGGGCTTCCAGTCCCTTCTCCCGGCCCCAGCCGCTGTGCTTGTAGCCGCCGAAGGGCAGCTCGACGCCGGTGCCGACCCCGGTGGCGTTGACGTGGACCTGGCCGGCCCTGATGCCTTCGGCCATGCGCATCGCCTTGTCGATGTCGCGGGTCCAGACGTACGAGGACAGGCCGTACGGGCTGTCGTTGGCGATGGCCAGGGCCTCGTCCGCGTCGTCGAAGCCGATGACGGTGACGACGGGGCCGAAGATCTCCTCGCGGGCGCAGCGGGCCTGGTTCGTCAGACCGGTGAGGAGGGTCGGCTCGATGTAGTAGCCGTCGGCCAGCGCGGGGTCGGACGGGGTGCCGCCGCCGATCCGCGCGACAGCGCCTTCCTCACGGGCCAGTTCCAGATAGCCCAGGACCCGGTCGCGTTGCCGGGCGGCGACGAGCGGGCCGATGTCCGGGTCCGTGAGACCCGGGCCGAGGCGCAGGGACGCGATCCGCTCGACGAGCCGGTCCAGGAATTCCTCGGCGCCGCGCTGGAGGAGCAGCCGGGTGCCCGCCGAGCAGGTCTGCCCCGCGTTGCTGAACGAGGCGCCCAGGATCGCGCTCAGCGCCAGGTCGAAGTCGGCGTCGGCGAACACAGTGAACGGCGACTTGCCGCCCAGCTCCACGACCGAGGGCACGACGTTGGCGGCGGCCGCCTGGGCGACCTTGATGCCGGTCGCCACCGAACCGGTGAAGGTGACCTGGTCGATGCCCGGGTGCCCGGCGAGCACCGCGCCCGTCTCGCCGTCGCCGGGGACGACGTTGAGTACGCCGGGCGGCAGTCCGCACTCCAGCGCGATACGGCCGATCTCCAGCGGGGTGAGCGGTGCTTCGGGCGAGGGCTTGAGCACGACCGTGCAGCCCGCGGCCAGCGCCGGGGCGGAGCCCCTCGCGGTGTTCTGGAGCGGGTAGTTGAACGGGATGATCTGGCCGGAGACGCCGATCGGCTCGCGGACGGTGTAGTCGATCAGGCCGGGGCCGAGGGGGATCGTGGTGCCGCCGAGCTTGTCGGCCACGCCCGAGTAGAACTCGAAGTATCGGGCGGCGGCCTCGACATCGGCCTTCGCCTGGCTCAGCGGCTTGCCGACGTCCTGGCTCTCGAGGCGGGCCAGCCGCTCCCCCTGGTAGCGGATCGCTTCCGAGATGCGGTGGAGCAGCCTGCCCCGGTCGGCGGCGCGCATCCGGGCCCACTCGGGTGCCGTGAAAGCCGCCCTCGCCGCGGCCACCGCCTGGTCCACGTCCGCCGACCCGGCCAGCGCGACCTGGGCGATCGCCGTACCGTCCGACGGGTCGAGGACGGTGAAGGCACGGCCGTCGACGGCGGGGACCTGCTTGCCGTCGATCAGGAGCTCGGTGAGAGGGAGTTCGCTGCTCACGCCTTGATCTCCCCCCGCACCTTGATCTCCTCCTGCACCTCGCCGAAGATGACGACCTCGTCGCCGGGGTGGACGGTGCGGATCCGGCGCACCCACAGCACGATGCCGTCCTGCGGGGCGCGGACCTCCTCCAGGGTGTTGCCGTAGTGGTCGACGATGTGGGCGATCAGGTCGCCTTCCTTGCAGCTCTCCCCCGGCTCGGCGTGCCCGACGAAGAAGCCGCCGGCGGCGGAGCGGGCGAAGGTTCCGGAGACGGCCGTGTAGGTGTCGCGCAGCTCCGCCTCGCCGTCGGTCATGCCGAGCTGCCGCATGATGTTGCGGGCGGAGTCGATGTGCAGCTCGACGGTCGACTCCCGGTAGGTGCCGCCGCCCGCCTCGATGGTGATGGCCGGCTTGCCCGCGGCGAGGGTGGGGTGGCGGACCGTGCCGCCCCATTTGCCGCCCTTCCAGATCAGCTGGTGGCCGGCGGCGAGAGCGAGTTCCGTGGCCAGTTCCTCGTAGCCGCCCTGGAGGATGGCGAGGGGGGCGATCTCGCCGAACGTGCCGCCGGTGTGCAGGTCCACCAGGGCGTCGATGGCGGGGACGACCTGCTCGACGAAGGTGGCGGCCAGGCGCAGCGAGTATGAGCCCTCCGCATCGCCGGGGAAGATGCGGTTGAGGTTCAGGTGGTCCAGGCCGCTCGATCGTGCCGCCGCCTCGAAAGCCGGGGTGTTCATGCAGGGGATGCCGACCAGCGTGCCGCGCAGCGTGCCCGGGTCGGTCTCGGCGAGGACGCGGCGGACGGCCTCCTGCCCGTCGTACTCGTCGCCGTGCACGCCCGCGTCCACGCAGAGCACCGGGCCGGGCTCGGCGCCGTTGACGACGATCAGCGGTATGCCGAGCTCCACGCCGTAGGTGCTGGTACCGACCGGGATGAGGCCCTGGGCGCGCTCGCCGCGGGCGACGGTCAGCGGACCGATGGAGTACATGAGGGTGTTCCTTTCGGAGCCGGATGCGGATACGGGTGCGGGTCTGGTCGCGGCTGTCACAGGTGGGCGGACGCCTCGTCGAGGGTCTCCGCGACGATGTCGGCGATACGGTCGAGGAGTTGCCGGTCGCTGATCAGCGGCGGCGCGATCTGTACCAGCGGGGCGGCGCGGTTGTAGACCCGGGCGAGGAGCCCGGCCTCGCGCAGCCGGCGCGGGATGAGATCGGCGACGAGCGCGGCGCGGGCGGTGTCGCTGAAGCCGCCGCCCTCGAGGTCGCCGACGAGTTCGCAGGCGTAGAAGAACCCGGCTCCGCGGACGTCGCCGACGATCGGCAGGTCGCCGAGGGAGGCCATGCGCCCCGCGAGGTGGCCCTGCTGGTCGCGGACGTTCTGCAGGATCCGGTCGCGTTCCATGATCTGCAGGCTGCGCAGGGCGATGGCCGCGCTGAGCGGGTGTCCGGCGAAGGTGTAGCCGTGGTTGAGGACCGCGCCGCGGCTGTTGATGACCTCGGTGACCCGGTTGCTGACGAGGGTGGCGCCCATGGGGGCGTATCCGGCGGTGATGCCCTTGGCGACGGTGACGATGTCCGGCCGGGCACCGTAGCGGTCCCCGCCGAACCACTCGCCGAGCCGTCCGAAGGCGGTGATCACCTCGTCGGCGACGAGCAGGAAGCCGTACCGGTCGGCCAGTTCCCGCAGTCCCGGCCAGTAGCCCTCGGGCGGGGTGATGCAGCCGCCGCGGTTCTGCACCGGCTCGGCGATCAGCATGGCGACGGTCTCCGGCCCCTCGGCCAGGATCGTGGCCTCCACCTCGGCGAGCAGACGGCTCGTGAACGTGGCGTCGTCGACGAACTCGGGTGCAAGGCCGAAGCGGATGGTGTTGGACACGAACCGGGTCTCGATCGCCGGCGGGCCGTACGGCTCCTTCAAGGCGGGATCGTCGGTGAGCGACAGGGCGCCCAGGGTCAGCCCGTGGTAGGCGCCGCGCCGGGCGATCGCCTTGGTGCGGCCCGGTTCGCCGCGCAGGGCGTGGTACCGGCGGGCGATCTTCCAGGCGGTCTCGACGGCTTCGGCGCCGCCGCCGGAGAAGAAGGTGTGCTCGATGTCCACGGGGGCGATACGGGAGAGCCGCTCGGCGAGTTCGATGGCCGTCGGGTGCGCGGAGGCGGACCACAGCGGGCTGAAGCACAGCTCGCGCAGCTGCTTGTCGGCGGCCTCGGCGAACTCGGCGGCGTAGGAGTAGCCGAGCTGGCAGCAGTACAGGCCGGAGAGGCCGTCGATGTAGCGTCTGCCGTCCGCGTCGTCGACGTACGGGCCGTCGCCGCGCCGTACGACGAAGAGGTCCTCTCCGTCGCGGCCGAGCGAGCCGTTGGGGGTCATGTTGAGCAGCAGGTGCCTGGCCGCCGATGCGGACAGCTCACCGGACGGGGTGCGGGTGCTCGTCGTCATGAGGTCTCACTTCCGGCGGGTAGGCCCACGGCGGTCTCCGTCGGCAGCAGACCGTCCTGCTTGCCGGAGCCGCCGAGCCGGCGCACCGCGGCGACCAGTGCGAGGGCCACGACGGCGACCGAGATGAGCAGCGCGCTGACGGCGGTCACCGACGGGTCGACGTCGTACTGGAGGACGTTGAAGACCTGGACCGGCAGGGTCACGGTGTCCACGGAGGACAGGAACTGGGAGATGAAGAACTCGTCGAAGCTGGTGATGAAGGAGAAGACCGCCGCGGCCACCATCCCGGGCGCGGCCAGCGGGAACGTGATGCGCCGTGCGATGGTGAGGCGGCCGGCGCCCATGCTGGCCGCCGCGTCCTCCAGGCGCTCGTCGATGCCCTTCAGCGTGGCCATGAGGATCATCACGGCGATCGGTGAGGCCAGCACGGTGTGGCCGAGGGCGATGGCGATCGGGCTGCCGAGCATCGCGGCGGGCTCGAACAGCAGGAACAGTCCGAGGGCGATGACGACCTGGGGGATCACCAGCGGGGCGAGGACCAGGCCGTAGACGGCCGAGCGCAGCGGCAGTTCGCTGCGGACCAGCGCGGTGGCGGCGGTCATGCCCAGGATGAGCGAGAAGACGGTGGTCAGCGCGGCGACCAGGGCGCTCAGCGACAGCGCGGCCGGCCACTTGCTGCCGTCGGCGAACAGCTGCTTGTACCAGCCGAGCGTCCAGGCCTCCGGCGGGAAGGAGCCGAAGGCGTCCTTGCCGAAGGAGGTGACGACGATGACGACGATCGGCAGCGCCAGGAACAGCAGGATCAGCGTCGAGAAGACGGTGAGGGTGATGCGTCCGGCCAGCGTGGAGCGGAGCTCGATCATGATGCCGCACCCCGCTTCCGGTACGCCTCGCTTGCCGACTTCAGCAGTCTCAGGAGCCCCAGCCCCGCGAAGGTGAGCAGAAGCAGGACGATGCCGAGCGCCGATGCGCCGTTCCACTGGTTCTGCTTCATGACCTGCTCGTCGATGAGCGACGCGACCATGGTCTGCTTCGGTCCGCCCATCAGGGCGGGCGTGAGGTAGTAGCCGAGGCAGAGGATGAACGACAGCACCCCTGCGTTGACCAGGCCGGGCGCGACCAGCGGCACGTAGACCCGGCGGAAGATCGTCACCCGCCCCGCGCCCATGCCGGCCGCGGCGGCGAGCAGCCGCCGGTCGACGCCGCGCATCACGGCGTACAGCAGCAGGACGGTGTAGGGAAGCATCACGGAGGTGGTGCCGATGACGACCCCGGTCTCGTTGTAGAGGAGCTGGAAGGGCGCGCCCGGGAAGTGAAGGTCCCTCAGGACGTTGTTCACCACGCCGTTGTCACCGAGCAGGATGATCCAGCCGTAGGTGCGCACCAGCGCGCTGATGAAGTGCGGGACGACCACGATCAGCATCACCAGACCGGCCCAGAGAGGCTTGAGGCGTGAGACGGCGGACGCCAGCAGGAAGCCGACGACCAGGCTCAGCAGTGAGGTCTCGGCGGAGATCCGCAGGGTGGTGAGCAGGATCTCCAGGTTGGCCCCGCGGAACGCGTCGGCGTACCAGTGCAGTGTCCAGCCACCCTCCTTGCCCTTGAGGCTGAGCAGCAGGGTGCTGAAGATCGGGTAGACGAAGAGGATCAGCAGGTAGACGACGACGGGCGCGGCGTTGAGCAGCCCGAAGCGGGTGCGGCGCTCGGACAGGGCGCGGCGCATCCGGCCTTTCGGGGAAGCGGGGGCGGTGGGCGCCGGTGCCGGTGCGGGCGCCGGGGCGAGTACGGATCCGGCCATCGGTCACCCATCGTCTTCCATGCCGGGGAAGACGCTCACGTCCTCCGGGTCCACGGTCAGCCCGACGCGCTCGCCGGGGGCGGGGGCGCGTCCGGCCGGGAGTTCGAGCCGTATGTCCTCGGTGTCAGCGCCGCCGTCCGGGCGGACGGTGACGCGCACCAGGGTGCCGACGTAGGTGACCGTCTCCACGGTCCCGGTACAGAAACCGTCGGCGGCCGGACACAGCCGCAGCCGGCCGGGCTGGACCGCGGCCCGTACCCGTGCGGCCCCCGCGAGCGTCTGCGGGCGGGCCGTCAGCAGGCCGCCCGTGTCGAGCCGTACGAGAGTGTGGTCGGCCGTGTGCTCCTCCAGGCGGCCCGGGAGGAAGTTGGCGGCGCCGAGAAAGTCGGCGACGAACGGGGTGCGCGGGCGCTCGAAGAGTTCCCTCGGGGTGTCGAACTGGTCGATCCGCCCGTCCCGCATCACCGCGATGCGGTCGGAGAGGACCAGCGCCTCCTCCTGATCGTGCGTCACATAGACGACGGTCAGGCCGAGTTCGCGCTGGATGCGTTTGATCTCGGTCTGGAGCTGGTCGCGCAGCTTCTTGTCGAGGGCGCCGAGCGGCTCGTCCATGAGGATCAGCGGCGGCCGGTAGACCAGGGCCCGGCACAGCGCGACGCGCTGCTGCTGACCGCCGGACAGCTCACGCGGGCGGCGCTGGGCCATCCCGGAGAGTCCGGCCATCTCCAGGGTCGCGCCGACCCGGCGGCGCAGCTCCGCCTTCGGCACGCCGCGCAGTTGCAGCGGGAAGGCGACGTTCTCCCACACCGTCATGTGCGGGAAGAGGAGGTACTGCTGGAAGACGAAGCCCAGGCCGCGCTTCTGCGGCGCGAGGCGGGTCACGTCACGGCCACCGACGACGACGCTGCCGGAGTCGGGCTCGCAGAACCCGGCGATCATCATCAGTGTGGTGGTCTTGCCGGAGCCGGAGGACCCGAGGAAGGTGACGAACTCCCCCGCCGCGATCTCCATGGAGACCGCGTCGACGGCAGTGACACCCCCGTATGTCTTCCGCAGCCCTTTGACGGACAGTGGTTTTCCGGTGCCGGTCCCCGGCGGCGCGACGACCGCCGGGGACGACTGCTGCTGCGACATCAGGTCGAGCTCAGGCATGCGTCCACTCCTGCCAGCGCTTGGACACGGCGTCCTGGTTCTTGATCCACCACTCGACGTCCAGGTCGAAGCCCGACTCCAGGTGTTCTGGAGAGCTGGCCAGGTTGGCGGAGGTGGTCGCGGAGAGCTTCTTGTAGGCGGCGGGCACCGTCGGGCCCATCGGGTAGATCTCGGCGAAGTGGGCCTGGACCTCGGGCCGCAGCGCGAAGTCGACGAGCTGGTAGGCGGCGTCGAGGTTGTCGGTGCCCTTGGGGATGGCCAGGCCGTTGCTCTGCCGGCGGGCGCCGTTCCACTGGTACGCCAGCGGCTGGCCCTGCTTGATGAGGTCGTCGAGGCGGCCGTGCCAGACGCTGGAGGCGACGACCTCCTTACGGCCGAGCAGCACGCCCGGGAGGGCACCGGTGTCCCAGAACTTCCTGATAGACCCCTTGATCTCGTCGAGGGCCTTGAAGGCCCGGTCCACGTCGAGGGGGTACAGCTTGTCCAGCGCCACACCGTCGGCGAGGAGGGCGAACTCGAGCTCCGGAAGGTCCGCGTCCAGTGCCTGCAGGGCGCGGTTGCCCTTGAACGTCTTGGTGTCCCAGAAGTCGGCCCAGGACTCGGGCTTCTTCCCGCCGAAGGCGTCGGTGCGGTACGCCATGACGCTGGCCCAGTAGTTCTTGCCGACCGCGTTGGAGGTGACCAGGGACTTGGCGATGCCCGCGCTCTTGAAGTTCTTCAGGCGGTCGAAGTCGAGTTCCTCGGTGGCGCCTTCCTGCTTGAAGAGGACGAAGTCGGCCATCGAGTCGTCGATGACGTCGAACTGCGGGCGGCCCTGCTTGATCTGGGCGAGCATCTGCGCGTACTCGATGTTCACCACCTTGACCTGGATCCCGGTCTCCTTGGTGAACGGCTCGTAGAGGGCCTTCTGGTTGGCGTCGCCGTAGGTGCCGCCGCTGTTGCGGACGACGAGCGTCTTGGAGCTCTTGCCGCCGCCGCTGCCGCTGTCGACGGACCGGCTGGTGCCGGTACCGCAGGCGGTCAGCGACGTCGCGGCGACGCCTGCGGCGACTCCGCCGACGCCGCGCAGGAACAGTCTGCGGTCTATCCGGACATCTCTCACCGGGGGCCTCCTGGGGGTGGGTGCGGTGCGTGGTGGAGAGGGGATGCGGGTGCGTGCTGGTGGGTCGTTCCTTCTTGCCGTGCGGGGGGCTTGGGGGGCTCGGGTTCGCCAGGGGCTCGGGTTCGTCCCGGGGTGGCCTGCAGGCGGTGTCAGCTGCCGGTGTTCCGTGGGGCCGCGATGGCGGCCAGTTCGGCGCCGGGCGCGACAGTGAGGCCGTGCATCCCGTAGAAGACACGTCCGGTGGCCGGGGTGTGGACCTTGTGCTCCTGGCCGTCGGCCGGGTCGACGACACGACCGATGACCTGCCCCTCTGTCACCTCGTCACCGAGGGCGAACTCCGGGTACCACAGGCCGGTGGCCTCCGCGGTGACACCCGCGGCCCAGACCCATTCGCATACGGGGGCGAGCTCGCCGTCAGTGCCGTCCGGGGTCTTCGCGTCCAGGACGCCGAGCCGGCGGAGCACCCCGCCGAGGCCATCGACGAGGCGGCCGGAGTCGCGTTCGCCGAGCTGACCGGTTTCCACGAGGATGGCGGGGATTCCCTGGCGGGCGGCGGCC
This sequence comes from Streptomyces sp. NPDC002577, assembly GCF_053594815.1. Classification (NCBI taxonomy): domain Bacteria; kingdom Bacillati; phylum Actinomycetota; class Actinomycetes; order Kitasatosporales; family Streptomycetaceae; genus Streptomyces; species Streptomyces sp. NPDC002577. The sequence continues at coordinate 138,445 of NZ_JBSFWK010000012.1, forward strand.
GCATGGCTGTTGCCACCGCCGGCGTCGAGCCCGAGGATGACGTCCTCGATGCCCAGGGCGCGGGCCATGTCCGCAGCCAGGTCCGCTGTCTTCGCGTCGAGTTCGGGGTCGCCGGTGAGACGGTGGCCGACGAAGTCGCGCAGGACTTCGTCGATGCCGCCGGAGTGCAGGTCGACGTAGGCGTCGGCGCCGTCCACGAGGTGCGCGAAGAGCCAGGCGGCCAGCCGCTCGGTGGGGCCGCCGCCGGGGTCGCCGGGGAAGACGCGGTTGATGTTCACGCCGTCGAGCGGGGAGACGCTGAGCCGTCCCTGGTACACGGCCGGGGGGTTGGCGACCGGGCAGACGATCACCTGCCCGTGCACCTCGCGGGGTTCCAGCAGAGCCGCGAGCCGGGTGGCGGCGTCCACGCCGGTGAACTCGCCGCCGTGCACGCCCGCAGTGATGAGGACGCGGGGGCCCCGGCCGGCTCCGTTGACCAGGGTCAGCGGGATGTCCACGGTGAGCGTGCCCAGGTCGGCGGGGACGGTGCCGCGGGCCTTGGTACCGGACTCCGCGTGCAGCGGGCCTACGGAGAGCGTGGTGTCGTGCATGGTTCAGGCCGCCGTACGGTCGAGGGTGGAGACGAAGTCGATGGGCTGGGGCGAGGTGCCGTCCAGCGCGAGGTCCGCCGCGATGTCGCCGAAGGCCGGCGACAGCTTGAAGCCGTGGCCGGAGAACCCGGCGAGCAGCACCACGTCGTCGTTGCCGGGCAGCGGGCCGACCAGCGGGCGGCTGCTCTCGGTGTAGCCCTCCATGAAGACGGAGAGCCGGATCGGGTCGGGGTGCAGGTCCGGCATGTAGCGGCCGAGCAGTTCGGTGAAGACGTCCAGCTCCTCCGGCGCCACGGTCCGGTCCAGCTGGTTCGGGTCGTCCACCGGGCGGTGCAGGGCGCGGGACAGACCGAGCTTGACGGAGACGCCGTCGGGTGAGGGCAGTCCGTAGCAGTGGGTGGGCGCCGTGCGGATGAACGCCGGGCGCTCCTCACCCGACCAGGCGTCGGTCGTGGGCACGAACCAGGCGTTGATCAGCCGGCGGATGTCCACCTCCCACGGCAGGCCGGGCAGCAGGTCGTTGACCCAGGGGCCGACGGTGACCACGGCCGCGTCGAAGCGCTCGCTCCCCGCGTCGGTGCGGACGTCCACACCGCTGCCCGACGGCACGATCTCGCGGACCGTGGTGTAGCGGTGGATACGGGCGCCGAGTTGTTCCGCGCGGCGGGCGGCGGTGTGGATCGTGAGCTCGGGCCTGATGAACCCCGCGCGGCGATCGAGCACGGCCGCGTCGCCGCCCTCGATCCGGAACTGCGGGAAGCGCTTGGCGAGCGACTCCGCGTCGAACACCTCGTGGTCGAGGCCGTGTTCGGCGATGGACTGAAGGACGGTGGCCATCTGGTGGTGCTCGGTGGGACCCATCAGCAGGCATCCGGTGAGCCGGCGCAGCTCGCGGCCGGTCTCCTTCTGAAGCTCCTCCCAGAGGGCGTCGGCGTGCTTCAGCAGCGGAACGTACCGGGAGTCCTCGAAGTGGGCGCTGCGGAAGATCCGGGTCTCGCCGCCGGCGGCGCTGCGGTCGTGGCCCGGGGCGAAGCGGTCGTACCCGACGACCTCGGCTCCGCGGGCCGCCAGGCGCCAGGCGGCCTGGCTGCCCATCGTTCCGACGCCGACGACGGCGACGCGCTTCTTCGCAGACACGGGGATTCCTCTCGTCTCGCGGGGCGTGGATGCCGAGCGCCCGGCATACGGACTTGGAGATTCCGGAAGAGGCGGCGGATACGGGCCGCGGTTCGCACCGTCCGGGGTTCGGGGCTTCGGGGCCACTTCTTCTTTGAGCGACCGCGGGCCTTTGAGTGATTGCGGGCTGTGCCACATCGTGGAACGCTGTGCTAGAATCTGGCGTGAGAATGGCAGCGGTTTTCGGAGGGAGTCAAGGGGTGTACACACGGAACTCCCAGAGTTAACGGGGGAAATCGGATGGAAATGAAGAGCGTCACCAGGTCGCTGCGGATCCTCGAGGCGGTGGCGCAGCACCAGCCGGTGACCGTGGGGGAACTGACCAAACTGTTCGGGCTGCCGAAGTCGACCGTGCAGCGCACCCTCGTGACACTGGCCGAGGCCGGCTGGCTGCGAGCGAACCGCAAGGACACCACGCGCTGGGAGATCGGTGCCCGCGTGCTCGCCGTCCGGCCCGCGGCGCTTCAGGGGTCGAGCCTGTTCGCCGCCGCACGGGAGCCCATGGTCCGGCTGCGGGACACGGTGAACGAGACCATCCACCTCTCGGTGCCCGACGCACTGCAGTGCATGGTGGTCGTGGACCGGGTGGACTGCAGCCACGCGGTCCGGACGTTCTACGGCATCGGCGACACCTCACCCCTGCACGCCACCGCCACCGGGCGCGCCATCCTCGCCCATCTGCCGAGGGCCGACGTCGGCGAGCTCATCGCCCGCGGTCTCGAGAGCTACAGCGAGGCCACGCCGACCGATCCGTCGGAGCTGCGCGCCGAACTGGAACGCGTGCGCGCCGATGGGTACTCGGTCAACCGCAACCAGTACCGGCCGGACGTGTGCGCCATCGCCGCGCCCATCCTCGACGAGGACGGGACGCCGCTCGCCGCCGTGGCAGTGTCCATGCCGGACTCGCGGTACGACGCCGAGCGGCTGCCGGAGTGGGGGCGGCTGGTGGCTGATACGGCTTCGGAGATCGCGGCGCGGCGCATCGGAGCGTAGCGCTCCGCGGGTTGGGCGGGGGTGGAACTGTTGTTGGTTGGCTGCGGGTCGGCTGTGGCTGGTCGCGCAGTTCCCCGCGCCCCTTTAGGGCGCCCCGGCGCCCCTTCAGGGGCGCTACCGCACGGGGATCTCGAGCCGGGCTATGCGCTCCACGGCGACGGGGTCGTCAGGGTCGGCCGCGCGCAGTCCGACACGGTCCGCCACGGCACGTACGCCGTCGGCGGTGACGATCCCCAGGGACTCGATGTGGCTGCTGGTCCGCCCGTGCCGCACGGACCGGTTGCCGCACGCGTCGTTGCCGATCATGCCGCCGAGGGTGCAGCGGCTGTGCGAGGACGGGTCGGGGCCGAAAGTGAGCCCGTGCTCCCCGGCCGCGTCCCGCAGCGCGTCGAGCACCACTCCGGCCTCGACGCGCGCCGTACGCGCTTTCGGGTCGATGCCGAGAATCCGGTTCATGTACCGGGAGAGGTCCAGGACGATGCCCGGTCCGACGGCGTTGCCCGCCATGCTGGTGCCGCCGCCTCGCGGTCACGGGCACGCACGTCTCACGGCAGGCCCGCATCACCGCGCACACGTCGTCGGCGGTACGCGGAAAGGCCACGGCCCTTGGCGGAACACGGTAGTTGGAGGCGTCGTAGGCGTAGGGGCCGGTGTCTCCCGGGCGCGTCTCCAGCCGCATGCCGGGCGCGGTGTCGGCGATCCGGGCCGTCAGACGGTCCAAGGCGCCGGTGGCGTCTGTCATCGGCCGGTCGCGCCCGCTGTGCCGGCCTCCACCGCGTTCGCCCACGCCTGGAGACCCTCGTCCACCGCCGTCTCGTCGATCACGAGCGCCGGGATCATCCGCACCACCTGGTTCCAGGCCCCGCACAGCAGCAGGAGCAGGCCCTGGCCGACAGCGGCCTGCTGCACGCGGGCGGCGGTCTCGGGGTCGGGGCTGCCGTCATCGGTGACGAACTCTGTGGCCAGCATCAGGCCGAGGCCCCGTACGTCCCCGATGCCCGGAGTCCGGTCGGCCACCGCCTCCAGGCCGGCGCGCAGCCGTGCGCCCATCGCCTCGGCGTTGTCGACGAGCTTCTCATCGCGTACGACGTCGAGAGTGGCGCAGGCCGCGGCGCACGCCACGGCGTTGGCGCCGTACGTGCCGCCCTGCGAGCCCGGCCAGGCCTTACGCATCAGCTCCTCGGACGCGGCGATGCCGGACAGGGGGAAACCGCTGGCCAGACCTTTGGCGGTGATCAGGATGTCCGGCGTGACGCCGAAGTGCTCATGCCCCCAGAACCGGCCCGTACGGCCCACGCCCGTCTGCACCTCGTCGAGGATCAGCAGGAAGCCGTGGCGGTCGGCCCGCTCGCGCAACCCCTCCAGGAACGCGCGGGTCGCGGGCACATAGCCGCCCTCCCCGAGCACCGGCTCGACGATGACCGCGGCCGTGTCGGCGGGCGACGAGATGGTCTGGAGCGTGTAGTCGAGTTCCTGGAGGGCGAAGCGCGTGGCGGTCTCCTCGTCCCAGCCGTAGCGGAAGGCCGTCGGGAACGGCGTGACGACCACTCCGCTCATCAGCGGCGAGAAGCCTGAGCGGAAGCGGGTGCCGGAGGTGGTCATGGAGGCGGAGGCCACCGTCCGGCCGTGGAAACCACCTTGACAGACAAGGACGTTGGGCCGGCCGGTGGCCTGCCGGGCCAGCCGCAGCGCGGCCTCCACCGCCTCGCTGCCGGAGTTGGTGAAGAACAGGCTGTCCAGACCCGTCGGGAGCACCTCGCCCAGCTTGTCGACCAGCCGCCGCAGAGGCTGGTGCATGACCGTCGTGTACTGACCGTGGACGAGCGTGCCCACCTGCTCCTGCGCGGCTGCCACCACCCTGGGGTGGCAGTGGCCCGTGCTGGTCACGCCGATGCCGGCGGTGAAGTCGAGGTAGCGGCGGCCGTCCTCACCGTGGATGTGGACGCCCTCGCCCCGGACCGCCACCACGGGCGTGGCCTGGCGAAGGTGCGGCGACAGTGCGGTCATGTTCGTCTCCCGGCCCGTGCGTTGTGGTCTGCTGCCGGCCCGTGTGTTGTGGTCTCCGCGGTATTCCGAGCATCCCGGCCGCCCCGGACGGCGACAACGCGTGATCTGTCCAGCGGGGACGCGGTGTTCGGACGTTGTGTCAACCGCCCTGGGCCTCCGCGCACCATTCGCACCGCTGCGACCGTCGTCGGGCGGCTCTTGCGCAGGTCAGCGCCGCTTGTCAGAGTGACCGGGCACTCCCCCGAGCTCTCGGCTCCTCCCCCAGTGCCTTAACGGCCTGGGAGGTACCCCCAGAGCAGGGGACCCCCATGGAGGCACCGTGAGCGAGAACCACCGAACGGCCGGGCCGACAGGCGCCGACGACCGGGACGCGAGCCTGGCCGACCGGGACTCCGTCGCGGCCGGCCGCCCGCTCCCCGTGGCCGACGTCCTGGCCCTTCCCGTCCTCGCCGCCGGACTGCCGCAGGTCGTCACGGGAGAGTCCCGCCTCGACCGGCCGGTCCGCTGGGTCCACATCACCGAACTGACGGACCCCGCCTCCTTCCTCAAGGGCGGCGAACTCGTCCTGACCACCGGCATGCCCTTGCCCGACGACCAGGCAGGCGTGCGCCGATACGTGGACGAACTCACCGACATCGGAGCCGCGGCGCTGGTCATCGAGCTCGTCCGGCGCTACCACCGCCCGCCCGAGGCGCTCGTCCACGCCTGCCGGACCCGCGGCCTCCCCCTCGTCACCCTGGCCAAGGACGTCAACTTCCTGGAGGTCACCCAGGTCGTCCACGCCCTCATCCTCGGCAACCAGGCCGACGCGATGCGCAGGACCCAGCGGATCCACGAGGCGTTCACCGCCCTGACGCTGCGCGGCGCGAGCCCCGAGGACGTGGTCCGTGCCGCGGCGGAGATGAGCGGCCGCACGGTCGTCCTGGAGAACCTGGTGCATCAGGCGCTGATCTGCGAGCCCTCCGGCAGCACGGTGGAGGAGGCGCTCACCGGCTGGGAAGGGCGCTCCAGGGCGACCCCGCCCTGCGATCACACGGACACTCGCGGCCCTGAGGGCTGGCTCGTGGCACCGGTGGAGTACCAGGGCGAACGCTGGGGCCGCGTGGCCATGCTCCCCGCCCTGCCCGGCGCATCGGCTCCCGGAACCGCTGAAGCCTTCGGGCCCGAGTCCGTCACCGTCCTGGAGAGAACGGCGATGGCCCTGACCATCGCCCGCCTCATCCACCCGACCCCGTGGGAGCGCACAGCCCACCGCAACGCCCTGCGGGACCTCGCCGAACAGCGCCACCGCTCCCCCGCGGACGCCCGCGCCCGCTGCGCCGCCCTTGGCCTGCCCACCGAGGACAGCCGCTTCCTCGCCGTACTCGTGGACATACCCGCCGACGACGGCACCGCGGTGCCGGAGACCCGCCTGTCCGAGGAGCTCCGGACGGCAGGTGTGTCGGCACTCGCCGGCCGGCTGACCCCCTGCCGCCTCGGCATCCTGCTGGCCCTGCGCCCCTCACACCCGTGGCGGCCGACGGTCGAGCGGCTGAGCCGGATCGCGCTGGAGCTGGACCCGCATGCCGTCGTGAGCGTCGGTTCCGAGGTCTCGGATCTCTCCGACGCCGCCCGTTCCTTCCGCGAGGCGGCGCACGTCTCGGAAGCGGCCCTGCCCGGCCAGCCGCTTCCCGAGGGCAGGTCCTTCCACGAACTGTCCGACATCGGCCTGCGCCGCCTGCTGTTCGCGCTCCGCGATGACACCCGGATCCAGGACTACGCCGAACGACAGCTCGGCCGTCTCATCGACCACGACACCAAGCACGGCACGGACCTGCTGACGACCTTGCGCCACTACCTGGACGCGGCAGGCAACAAGACGACCGCCGCACGCCGCGGCAGCCTGTCCCGGGAGACCGTCTACCAACGGCTGCGCACCATCGAGCGCCTGCTCGACTGCGACCTCGAATCGGGCGAACAACGCACCCAACTGCACGTAGCGCTCACGGCGCTCGACGTCCTGCGAGTCCACCGGCCTTGACGCCGCCTCGAGCGACCAGGCCACGTCGGCGATCCGGCACCGACCAGGTCCGGCGGTGCGCCCGACTCGGCACGCAGAGCGGTTCACCGCCGGACACGGGGTGCCCGGCGGTGAACCGCGAAGCGTTCGGCGAAAACGGCTGAAAGGGGGTCAGCCGGTCGCCACCGGCACGACGTTGGTGGCGTTCACCACGGGGCGCAGTGCGCGAGCGAGCTGGACACCGTCACCGACACCCCAGAAGTGGACGAAGAACAGTCGGGGTTCGTCCATCAAGCCGTGGTTGTGCAGCTCGACCAGCTTGAGACCGGCACGCCGCAGGCCCGACAGGACGTCCTGGACCTCCTCGGCGATCATCGCGCAGTCGCCGCTGACAGCGGCCCAGCCACCACCGAGCGGCTGGAAGTTGAGCGCGGTGGTCGATCCCAGACCCGGTGGCAGTACCAGGTCGCCATCGATGATGGTCTCGCGGCGGACGAACACGCTCTTCCAGATGTCGCCGTCGGAGGACCCCTTCACGCCCAACGCGGCATCGATGCCGGCGGTGTCCAGGTCGACCGGCTGCGGCCTGCCGGCCGGCCGCGGAGGCGGCGTGCCTGTGCGGTCGAACGCGGCGCGCAGGCCGCGGGCCAGAGCCACCGGGTCGTGACCGTGTCCGTGGACGTGGAGCCACCAGATGTCCGGGGTCTGCGACAACAGGTGCTTGTGAAGCGCCGTCAACTCGATCCCGTGTTCCTGCAGGACGTCGCAGAACTTCTGCAGTTCGCCCTCAGTGACCACCGTGTCGCCCATCAGCAGCGTGCTGCCGTCGGCATAACGGACGAACGACACGTGGGAACCCAGAGCGAGCTCCGGCTTGACTCTGACACCTCGGGACACCACCCTCAGGTCCCCGCGCGGCAGACCCGTGTGGTACATGACGTTGCGCTTCATGTCGCCGGTCCGGCCCAGCACATCGGCCACACTCGACCAGTCCGACAATGTGGTCCGCACCGGCCTGACCGGTACGCGGCTCCTCACACCGGTCGCCCTCATGGGCACGGCAAGCGCGGGAGTCGACCCCGCGGCCACCACCGGCGCCGCCACAGCTGCGGCGGCCAGCATCCGCCGCCGTGGCATACCCTCTTGCGAACACATTTCCTGCTGACGGTCTACAACCATCACACGAGTACCTCCATGGCGAGATGGAAACATGACGGACCGACAACCCCGTCAACACCACAAGCACATGGGGCCAGATGGGCCAAGCAGTCACCGGAACGGCTGAGACGGCCGTTCGGCGGCAACGGTCGGCAGCCGGCATACGCCGCCCTTTGTCCGGCACCCGCACGCGTCAGCAGGTGCCCCCGTCGGGCACATACGCCACACAGGCGATGACGTTCACGCGTCGAGTCCGCCGCGCTTGACGAGCTGGCTCGCGATGACGTTGCGCTGGATCTCGTTGGTGCCCTCGCCGACGATCATCAGCGGCGCGTCCCGGAAGTAGCGCTCGACGTCGAACTCGGTCGAGTAGCCGTAACCGCCGTGGATGCGGACGGCGTTGAGGGCGATCTGCATGGCGGTCTCGGAAGCGAAGAGCTTCGCCATGCCCGCCTCCATGTCCACACGCCGGCCCGCTTCGGCCTCGCGGGCCGCGTACAGGGTGAGCTGGCGGGCCGCGGTCAGCGATGTGGCCATGTCGGCCAGGTAGTTGCCGATGGACTGGTGCTGCCAGATCGGCTTGCCGAACGACTCACGCTCCTGGGCGTAGGCGAGGGCGTCCTCCAGTGCCGCCCGGCCGACGCCGAGTGCGCGGGCGGCGACCTGGAGACGCCCCGTCTCCAGGCCCTTCATCATCTGCGTGAATCCCTTGCCCTCGACGCCGCCCAGTACGGAATCGGCGGGCGCCCGGTAGCCGTCGAACGACAGCTCGCAGCTTTCCACGCCCTTGTAGCCGAGCTTGGGCAGGTCGCGCGAGACCGTCAGTCCGGGGCCGTGCTCCACGAGCAGGATCGAGATGCCCTTGTGGGCGGGTGCCGCATCCGGGTCCGTCTTGCACAGCAACGCGATCAACTGCGAGCGACGGGAGTTGGTGATCCAGGTCTTCGCCCCGTGGATCACATAGCCTCCCCCGCTCTCCTTGCGCGCGACGGTGCGCATGGCCTGGAGGTCCGAGCCGCCGCCCGGCTCGGTCAGCGCCATGGTCGCGCGGATCTCACCGGTGGCCATCTTCGGCAGGTAGCGGCGTTTCTGCTCCTCGGTGCCGAAGTGCAGCAGCAGTTTGGCGACCACGGTGTGGCCGCCCATCGCGCCGGCCAGGCTCATCCAGCCGCGGGCGAGCTCCTCGGTGATCAGGACGTAACAGGGGGTGGAGACGGGGGCGCCGCCGTAGGCCTCCGGGACGGCGAGGCCGAAGATGCCGAGCTTCTTCATCTGCTCGATCAGGGCCTCGGGGTAGGTGTTGCTGTGCTCCAGTTCCCGGACGACGGGCTTCACCTCCTTCTCCACGAAGTCCTGCACCGTCCTGACGATGAAGCGCTCGTCCTGGGACAGGATGTCGAGAGTGCTCACGCTGTGACGCTCCTTGCTGATGGCCCGAATGGACTGACAGGTGGTCAGATGACGGTGGTCAGATGACATGGGCGGCCCTCAGGCCGTCGATGTCGGACGCGTCGTATCCCAGCTCGGCCAGGACGGCCTCGGTGTGTTCACCCGCGGCCGGGACGGCTTCCATACGAGGCGCGGTTCCGGACAGATCCACCGGCGGCAGCAGCGCCCGCACTGCCGCGCCCCCGGGGATCCGAACGTCCCGCCAGCGGTCCCGGGCGCCGAGCACGGGGTGCGCCAGGAAGTCCGCGATGTCGTTCACCCCGGCGTTGGCGATGCCCGTCTCGTCGAGCAGCGCCTTCACGTCGTCGCTGTCCAGCTCGGTGAACCGCCCGGCCACGATGGCGTTCAGCTCCGCGCGGTGGGCCACACGGTCGTCCCCGGTGGCGAAGCGCGGATCCGCGACCAACTCCGGGCGCCGCAGGAACCGTTCACAGAGGGCGGCCCATTCGCGCTCGTTCTGGATGGAGAACAGGACCTCTTTGCCGTCGGCGGCGGTGTAGGCGCCGTACGGGGCGATGGTGGCGTGCTGCGTACCGATGCGCGGCGGCTGGGTGCCGCCGTAGCGGGTGTAGTAGGCGGGCTGACTGACCCACTCGGCCAGCGCCTCGAACAGGGAGACCTCGACGGCTCGCGCGACGCCGGTGGTGGCCCGGGTGAACAGGGCGGTGAGGATGCCCGAGTACGCGTACATGCCGGCGGCGATGTCGGCGATCGACACCCCGACGCGGGCGGATCCGTGCTCGTTGCCGGTCAGCGACACCAGGCCGGTCTGGCACTGCACCAGCAGGTCGTACGCCTTCCGGTCGGCCCACGGCCCGCTGGACCCGTAGCCGGTGATCGCACACGGGATCAGCGACGGAAAACGCTCCGCCAGGTCCTTGGCGCCCAGACCCAGCCTGGCCGCGGCTCCCGGGGCGAGGTTCTGCACGAACACGTCGGCACCGCCCAGCAGTTGCTCCAGGACGGCCCTTCCCGCCTCCGACTTCAGGTCGAGCGTCACGGATTCCTTCGACCGGTTCAGCCACACGAAATAGCTGGACTCTCCGTGCACGGCGGTGTCGTACCGGCGGGCGAAGTCGCCCCCTCCCGGGCGCTCCACCTTGATGACGCGAGCGCCGAGGTCGGCCAGTTGACGGGTGGCGAAGGGGGCGGCCACCGCCTGCTCGATGCTGACGACGGTCAGGCCGGTGAGCGGTGGTTCATCGTGACTGGTAAGCGGTGGTTCATCCTGACCTGTGAGCGGTGGTTCATCGTGGAGCTCGGTCATGTGGTGACCTCCAGGAGCACGGGTGTCCGCGTGAGTGTCCGCGTAGGTTCCCTTGGCGCACACCATCATGAGCGCTCATGGCAGCATGAGTGAAATAGCAAGAACTGATGCTGCCATGCTGCGACCGGATGGAGGTCGGACCCCTTGGACGTCAAGCAGCTCAAAGCGCTCATCACGGTCGCCGAGGTGGGCAGCGTCACGCGCGCCGCGGAGCTGCTGCACCTGGTGCAGCCCGCGGTGACCCGGCAGATCCGCACCCTGGAGGAGGAACTCGGCGTCCCGCTCTTCGAGCGCACCCGGCAGGGCATGCGCCCCACCGAGGCCGGGTCGATCATGGTGGACCGTGCACGGCGCGCCCTGAACGAGCTGGAGCGGGCCCGCGCCGAGGTGCAGCCCACGCCTGGTGCGGTGACCGGAATCGTCACCGTCGGTCTGCTGGAGAGCGCGACCGACCTGCTCGCCGAGCCTCTCGTGTCGGCCGTCGCCCGCGGCCACCCCGGGGTCGAGCTGCGCCTGATGACGGCTTACTCCGGCCATCTGCAGCAGTGGCTCGACGACGGCGACCTCGACCTGACCCTGCTCTACAACCTCGACAGCACGCCGTCACTCAACGCCCGGCCGCTGCTGCGGGAGCACCTGTGGGCCGTCGCTCCCCCGTCCGCCGGGCTACGCGCCGACCGGCCCGTGCCGTTCACCGAGGCCGCATCACATCCGCTGGTCATGCCCGCCTCCGGGCACGCCCTGCGCACGCTCATCGACGGCGCGGCGGCACGAGCGGAGGCCACGATGGACGTCGTCGTCCAGACCAACTCCATGCGGGTGCAGAAGCAGCTCGTCCGGGCCGGGCACGGCTGGACCGTCCTACCCGGCGTCGGCATCGCCGAGGACGTCGCGCAAGGCAACCTGAGCGCCGCGCCCCTGTGCGAGCCCGACGTGTGGCGCTCGATCGTGCTCGGCACCCCGCGGTCCGGCCGAACCCCACCCGCCGTCGAGGTGGTCGCCCGGGAACTGGTTCGCCAGGTCAACTCGGCCGTGGCGCAGGGCAGATGGCCCTCCGCCCACATGCACGGGACCGACGCCTCCGCACCCGACGAGTGAAACCTGCCGTTGTGACCTTGCGACCATGCGGGCGGAGCATAACTCCATCACAGCTTTCTATTGTTCAACCCCATCCATCACCAATCATGATGTGTGCTACCTGAGCCGCCCGAACAGCGGAGTCGCCACACATGACCCAGACACACGCACCGGCACCCTCCTGGCAGGAGGCCGTTCTCACCGCACTGAAGAGGCGCGAGATCCAGCAGATCGCCTACGTACCGGACTCCGGCCACTCCCACGTCATCCGCGAGGCCCAGCGGGACCCGGCCATCCACGACGTGGTGCTGACCACCGAGGAGGAGGGCGTCGCCGTCGTCAGCGGGGCGTGGCTGGGCGGTCAGCGGGCGGTGCTGCTGATGCAGAGCAGCGGTGTGGGCAACTGCGTAAACATGTTCTCCCTGCTTCAGATGTGCCGGTTCCCCTTCCTGACGCTGGTGACGATGCGCGGCGAGTACGCCGAGTTCAACCCATGGCAGGGCCCCATGGGCCGTACCACGCAGCAGGCCCTGGAACTCATGGGCATCAATGTTCTGCGAGCCGACGACCCCGAGGACGTCGAGGAGACCGTCGAGGCGGCCCTGGACTCGGTGTTCGGGGCGGGCGAGCGCGTCGCCGTGCTCCTGGGGCAGAAGCTGATCGGCCGCAAGAAGTGGGAGCGGAACTGATGACCAGCGACACCCTGACCCGACTCGATCGGCGCCGCTTCGTCGCCGGCCTGATCGCCCACCTGCCCGAGGATGCTCTCGTGGTCACCGGCGTCGGCTCCCCCAGCTACGACGTCTTCGCCGCCGGCGACCGCCCCACCAACTTCTACCTGTGGGGTGCGATGGGCGCCGCCGCCCCGCTGGCGCTCGGCCTCGCCCTCGCCCAACCGGACCGCCCGGTCGTCGCAATCACGGGAGACGGCGAACACCTCATGGGCATCGGCGCGTTGGCCACCATCGGTGCCAAGCTTCCGCCCAACCTGACCGTCGTGGTGCTGGACAACGCCCATTTCGGTGAGACCGGCATGCAGGCCAGTCACACCGGCCTGGGCACCGACCTCGTCGCCGTCGCACAGGGCTTCGGCATTCACGACACGGTACGGATCACCGACCTCGCCCAGACCGAGGACCTCGCCGCCCGCATCCGTGCACGCGCGGCGACCGGGTACGCACAGGTGCTGATCAACACCGACGAGCCGCCGCGCGCCCTGCCTCCCCGAGACGGCGTGGCCAACAAGAACTCCTTCCGCGCCGCGCTGGGCCTGAGTACGTTCTGACGCCTTCAACCCACTCACCCGGCCGCCGCTTGCCCGTGGTTCCGGCCAACCCGGCCCCGCTCACCTGCCACCACCACCCACCACCCACCACCCACAGGGACAGAAGGACGATGCCAACCACCCCGCCCCCGCTCAGCTCGTACGTGGAGTCGTGGATTCCAGGGCCCCTCACCGACGAAGACCCCTTGCCCCCCGGCCCGGTGGCGGCCCTGTCGGCCGTGCTGGACCTGCCCGCCGCCGTCGCCGGGGCCGGTGACCCGATCCCCCCACTGTGGCATTGGCTGTACTTCCTGAACTGGCCCGCCGGGCGCGACCTCGGAGCCGACGGCCACCCCCTGAAGGGCCACTTCCTGCCGCCCATCCCCCACCGGCAGCGGATGTGGGCCGGAGGCCGCTGCGAGATCGGCGAGCCCCTCCGCCTCGACGAGCCAGCCGAACGGATCTGCAGCCTGAGCTCGGTCACTGCCAAACACGGCCGCACCGGAGAGCTGCTTTTCGTCATCGAGCGCCGCGAATTCCGGCAACGCGGCCGGACCTGCCTCGTCGAGGAACAGGACATCGTCTACCGGTCGGGGCGCAGCACCGGACAACAGCACCCCGACGCAGTCGACGAGTCCGCCGCCCCCACCGACGACGCCCCCTGGCAGCTGCCGCTGCGCCCCGACCCGCCCCTGCTGTTCCGGCTCAGCGCCCTCACCGCGAACACGCATCGCATCCACTACGACGCCCCGTACGCCCAGAACGAGGAGGGCTACCCGGGAATCGTCGTCCACGGTCCGCTGCTGGCCCTGCTCATGCTCGAACTGCCCCGCCGCCACGCCCCGGACCGGCAGGTGCGCTCACTGTCCTACCGGCTGCGGCGGCCGGTGTTCGCCGGCGAACGCCTGCTGGCCTGCGGCACTCCCGCCGGCGATCGTGCAGGCCTGCGCATCGCCACACACCGGGAGGCACAGCACGCCACCGCCGAGGTGACCTTCGCGTGAGCGCGAACAGCGACCGCATCACCCTCGCCCGTATCACCGCCGCCCGGGGCCTGCTCTTCGTACCGGGACACCGGCCCGACCGATTCGACAAAGCCGCCGCCTGCGGAGCCGACCTGGTCATCGTCGACCTCGAAGACGCGGTCGCCGCGGGGGACAAGGAGCACGCTCGTGACAACGCCGCCGCCTGGCTCGCACTCGGCAACCGGGCGGTCGTACGGATCAACCCACCCGGCACCCCGTGGTCCGAGGCCGACCTGAGCATGGCGGCCGGCCACGGCTGCCCCGTCATGGCGCCCAAGGCCGAGGACCCCGTCGTACTCGCGGGCCTCGCCGCCCGCACGGCGGGACGGTGCGAACTGATCCCACTCATCGAGACGGCCCTCGGCGTGGAGCGGGCCCACGAGGTGTGCGCCGCGCCCGGTGTCGCCCGGGCCGCCTTCGGCAACGTCGACCTGGCCGCCCAGCTCGGCGTCGACCACGACGACCACGCCGCACTGACGTACGCCCGCTCCAGGCTGGTCGTCGCCTCGGCCGCCGCGGGCCTCTGCCCGCCGATCGACGGCGTCACCACCGCCGTACGGGACAGGGACGCGCTCACCGCCGACGTCGCCCACGCCCGACGGCTGGGCTTCACCGGCAAGCTCTGCATCCACCCGTTCCAGCTCTCGGCTGTAGCGGATGGGTTCGCCCCGTCGGCGGAGGAACTGAGGTGGGCACGTGCCGTCGTCGGCGCTGGTGACGCCGTCACCAGCGTCGACGGGCAGATGGTCGACAAGCCCATACTGGAACGCGCGCGACGGATAGCGGGTGGCACGGCTCCTCCGCGCTGAGGAGCCGACTACTCACACCGTGTACTCGCCCTTCCCCAGCGGGAACTGGACCCATTCGCGCCAGCTTCGTCCGTCGTAGACCACCAGCTCGACGGTCGACACCTGTTCCGTGAGCGGCAGTTGTGGGACCAGGGCCGCCTCGATCACATCGTGTCGGCCCGGGCTGCCGGTGTTGGCGACCGTCACATGGGGGGCGATGTCGGCGAACAGCCCTCCGTACGGCGTGAAGCCGGGCCAACGGGCGGTGACCGATGCGGTGAGCGCACGCAGCGGGGCCTCGGGTTCCGGCTGCAGGCAGAGCACGCCCGGAAACCGCACACACCGCTCGAACCGCACGTCGAAAGGAGCGTGCGCGGCGAAGACATCGGCCAGAGTGCCGAGCACGCTGTCGTCCGCGCGGTCGCGTGGCAGGAACGGGAACAGCACGGTCACGTGGGCCGTGCCGCCATGGCGGGCGGCCGTGTCCCAGTCCCGCCGCCACCCGCCGACGACCCGGTCGACCTCCGGCAGGCGCACGCTCAGCGACGTCGTCCCTGCCTCGACGGGCCACGCCGAGCCCGCCTCATCTGCCTCGTCTGCCTCGTCTGCCTCATCTGTACCTATCAACTCCCGCACACCCGGCAACCTAACCGGTGCCCGCACGTCGCTCGCGAGCGGCCACGGCCTTCGTCATCGTTCACCGGCAAGGTCGAGATCCGCGTCGGCGACAGATGTGGCATCCGGAGTCCCGGGGCGACGCCACGGGTGGGCGAGCGGGGCAGAGATCTCTCGCCACCAGGGGTTGTCAGGGATCTTCCCACCTGGTTCGAAAGGCTCGCCGGGCCGGGGAAACGCAACTGCCTGCCCGGCATCCCCGGCGGCGTCCTTTGTCCACTCCCCGGGCTCGGCCCACGGGTGCGGCGCCAGGTTGAAGGTGCCCCAGTGGATCGGCAGCAGCACACCGTGCGGCTTGAGTCCTTGCAGGTCCAGGTGCGCTCCCGCCACAAGCCGGCCCGCGACGTGTGCCAGGGCAAGCGCGGCACCATCCACCAGGCGTACCGCGACGGAATGAAGGATCAGCTCGGCGCGCTCGGCCTGGTCCGGGGCGCTGTCGTGCTCTGGACCACCCGCTACATCGACGCCGCCGTCGCCCAGCTCCGCGCCGAGGGCCACGAGATCCGTAACGAGGATGTCACCCGGCTCTCCCCGCTCAAGCACCGCAACCTCAACGTGCTCGGCCGCTACAGCTTCACCCCGTCCGTCCCGCGCGAGGGACTGCGGCCCCTGCGCGACCCGGACGAGGTCGAGCTGGACGATGGTGGCGAGGACGTGTAGTTGTCGTCAGTGTGCTGGTCGTGTCTTCAGCGCCCTGCGCGACCTGGGGCGGCGACCTCGCGTACGGCCTCGGCGATGGCCGGGAAGTCCTTCTTGAGGATCGCACCGTGGTTGCTGGCGACCTTCGCGCCGATCTGGATGTTCGGGTTGTGGGCGGTCACCGCATCGAGGCTGGTGCGTATCCGTTCCTGCTCATCACCGCGGCTTCCGAAAGACGTCCCCGAAGCGACCACATACCGCACCGGGACGGTGATGTTGTCCAGCACGGGGCCCAGCTCGCGCTCGCGGGAGAGCCTGCCGAGCTCGATGTTGCTGTCGGCCTGCTGTTCGGCGGTCATCCGCGGGGCCAGGCCCGTCGGGCGCAGCAGCGGTAGGAACCAGCTCATCCGCCGGAACAGCTTCCGGATCCGCTGCTCCATGGCCTCGTCCAGCCAGTCGTACGGGAACGCGCCGTCGACCAGGACCGCGCCCAAGGCACGCTCGGGATTCCGGCTGGCCCAGTGCGCCCCGACGAACGCCCCGTAGGACCAGCCCACCGCCAGCGCCCGGTCCACACCCCTGGCCGCGAGAACGGCATCGACGTCCCGGACGGCTGCCTCGAAGGAATAGTCCGCCGAACGGTTCGATTTGCCGCGGGCCCGCTCGTCGTAGGTGATGTGCCGCCACCCCGTGCCCAGTTCGGCGATGACCCGCCGCCAGTACCCCTGAGTGGCGAACTGGCCATTGAGGTAGACCACCGGGATACCGGGACCGCCGGTGTCGGTGACGGCCAGGGCCGTATCGTCAACCGGCACCATGCCGGTCCACTTCGAACTGGTCGAGGAAGTGCTGTTCTTCGTCATGTGTTCCCCCTGGTCGCGTGAGAGCGTCTTGTACGACTTCCCCAGGCCCTGCACGTGGATCGCAGGCCCCTCGGGACTGACGGCCGCGTCCTCGGCGACGACCGACAGGATCTCGATCGCGGTGGGCCCGGCCGGATAGTCCTGGTTCTGCTCCTTTAGAGGCTGCGGGCGGTGATGTCGCCGTGGGAGGTGGTGGCGCGGATGTCGAGTTCGGCGGTGCCATCGTTCTTGAGGGAGTTGCTGACGCGGCCATAGGAGGTGCCGGCGTCCAGGGAGGCCGAGATTCCAGCTGCGGCGCCGACCGAAATGTCGCCGGACTGGGTGCGCAGCATCACAGTGCCGCGCACGGCCTCGGCGATCCGGATGTCGCCCCTTGCGGTGCTGATCTCCGCGGGGCCGGTGAGCCGGCCGATCTCGACGTCGCCGTCGGTCGCGGTGAGGCGGACGCTCGCGGCCTCGTCGATCTTGATCTGGCGGTATGCGCCGTCGAAGGTGACGTCGCCGAGGCGTCCGACGCCGCGGAGTTGGGCGCTGGCGGTCTTGGCCTCGATGCGGGAGCCGGCGGGCAGCTGGACGGTGACCTCCAGGGATCCGGAGGGGCCGAAGAGCTGGTTGTCGGGCGTCGGGGCCGTGATCCGCAGGACGCCGCCTCCGTAGGCGACGGCTGTCTGCTCAGCGGTCTTCACGTCGCGGCTCTTGGAGGGGTTGGCGGGCAGGACCTCGACGGTGGTGTCGCCGCGGTCTGCGGCGATGAACTGGATGCGTCCGGCGGGGATGTCCAGGACGGCGGTGATCGGGGCGGGGGTCTCGAACTTCTGCATCATGCTCTCCTGTGACTCGTCGTTGACTCGTCGTTTCTAACGATGGAAAAGCTACGTTGCATTCAAAGATCACTCAACATGCTTGTTGCGATCAATTGACGTAACACCAGATGGAAGCCCCAAAATCGTTGCAACGCTCCTGAAGATAACGCAACGTCAGTCGCTCGAGCATTGCAATGAGTTGAGAGTGAACGCTATAGCGGGGGGATCAGGGACCGCCACGAAGGATCACCAAGGCGATCGCGATGCCGGGAGGTAGGCTCACCCACCCGCCGGCAGCCGTGTGCCTGTCCAGCAGGGCGCGGGCCTGGCCGTAGGAGAGCCGAGCGAGATGGGTGTCGGGGCAGACGTCGCGCCGCCAGGTAGGCCGCTCATGAAGGCCCATCAGCCGGAACTCCACGACCAGGTTGCACAGAGGGCACTTCAGCGTCGTCCCAGATTTCGGCGACAGCGCCCAGCGCGCGGAGGCGTGCCGGCGGCTGGGTGGAGATCGATGACTGCGCGGGGTGGGCACGTCCAGGACCGTCCCCGGGTACCGCGATGCCGAAGCGACACCGGTTCTGATGGCGTGCTGCGTGCGATCAGCTCCTCGTCCAGCACGACGGCCGGTACCCCGAGTTCCACCAGGCAGGGACCCCCGATCCATGGATAAACCTTCCTCTCCCGCCTCCGCGCGGGCGCTCCTACGGTCGAGGCCGCGTGCGCTCACCGGCCCGCCGCAGCGAAGGAGAGAGACACCCCATGAAGATGACCGGCAACACCATCCTGATCACCGGCGGCACGTCGGGCATCGGGCTCGGCCTGGCACTGCGTCTGCACGAGGCCGGCAACAAGGTGATCGTCGCCGGCCGGCGCAAGGAATTCCTCGACGAGATCACGGCCGAGCACCCGGGCATCGACGCGCTCGTGCTCGACGTCGCCGACCCGGCGTCGATCGCCCGTGCCGCCGAAACCGTCGCGGCGAGCCACCCGAAGCTGAACGTCCTGGTCAACAACGCCGGCATCATGCTGCGAGAGAACCTCCTCGACCCGGCCTCGCTCCCGGTCGCCGAAGACCATGTCACGGTCAACCTGCTCGGCACGATCCGGATGACGTACGCCTTCCTGCCGCTGCTGGTGGGCAAGGACGACGCAACCGTCATGAACGTCACCTCCGCGCTGGCGTTCGTGCCGCTCCCGATCACCCCGACCTACAACGCGACCAAGGCCGCGCTGCACTCCTTCTCCGAGAGCCTGCGCGTGCAGCTCACCGGCGCCGACGCCGGCATCCAGGTGGTCGAGGTGGCCCCGCCCGGCGTGCGCACGACCCTGCTGGACCAGCAGGACGACGAGAACGCCATGCCGCTGGACGACTTCCTCACCGAGACCCTCGACCTGCTGCGCGAGCAGCCCGACGCGAAGGAACTCGTCGTCGAGCGCGCCCGGTTCGTGCGCGACGCGGAGGCCAACGGCACGTACGACAACGTGCTCGCCATGCTCAGCGGCGTCTGAGCGAAGCCACGCAGCCAGTCGGTTGCTGTCTGCGACACAGAGATCGAAAGAGCCGACGTGAAACCCACCAACGAAGACACCGTCGAAATAGCACGGGTGCTGGCCCTGTGGGGCCACATCATGGACGACCGCGAGCTGGACCGCCTCGGCGAAGTCCTCACCGAAGACGCGGAATGGGACGGAAGCGTCTTCGGCTTCGCCCCGGTCGTCGGGCTGGAGGCGATCACCTCCGTCCTGAGTGCCGACGGGCACGCGAGCGCTCACCACACGACGAACATCGTCGTGTCGGAGGGCCCGGGCGGCGAGGCCCGGGCCCGGTCCAAAGCGTTGGGCGTCGTCGACGGCGGCACCGTCATCAGCGTCGTCTATGCCGATGACCTGCGGTACACACCCGACGGCTGGCGCATTTCCAAGCGGGTCATACAGGCCAAGTGGCCATCGGGGTCGTCTGCTACGGCCCCGATCCGAGACCCTGGCTCGATCGTTCCACCAGGACGGACCGGGGTTGTGGATCTGGTGTACCAGTGAGGTGGCCGCGGAAATATCGAAAGGAACCGCACCGGGCACTTCTTCGGAACCTTCCGGGAAGTCCACGTCAATGGGAGCGGTGTCTTCCCAGATCATCCACTCAATCCGCTCGGGCTATTTCTCCGCGAAGATGCACCCGCCCGTGCGCCCATCGAGTGGCCGATCAATGTGAAGTGGTCCAGGGCAAACGCATCGGTGAACGCTTCGAGATCGCCGCACCCCGATTCGAAGGAATAGATGCCGGGCCAGGCGCTTTCGCCATGGCCGCGTTGGGTGAGAGCCAAGACATGATAGTGCTCAGCCATGGATTGGCGGTCTCTGGATAGCCGGGCGGGAAGCGGCGACGATGGTGGGCATGGACAAGAAGGAACTGGCGGAATTCCTACGCCGGCGGCGTGAGACGCTGCGCCCCCGCGACGTCGGGCTGGTCGAGGGGCCGCGCAGGCGTACGCAGGGGCTGCGCCGCGAGGAGGTCGCTCAGCTTGCCGGCATGTCCACCGACTACTACGCCCGCCTGGAACAGCAGCGTGCCCCGCAGCCCTCCGTCCAGATCACCACCGCCCTGGCCCGGGCGCTGCGGCTGACCCTGGACGAACGCGACCATCTCTTCGTCCTCATCGGCCACAATGCCCCGGCCCGCTTCCAGCGCTCCGAGCACGTCAGCCCGACACTGATGCGGGTCCTGGACCGCCTGGACGACTCCCCGGCCCTGGTGCTGACCGACATGGCCGACACCCTCGCGATGAACCCGCTGGCCATCGCCCTGCTCGGCGACCAGACCCGACACACCGGCCTGGCCCGCAGCGCCTACTACCGCTGGTTCATGGACCCCGCCGAGCGTCTGGTGTACCCCGAGGAAGACCACGAACGCCACGGCCGTGCGCAGGCGGCCCGTCTGCGGGTCGCACTGACGGCCGGCAGCGACGTCCCCCGAGCCGCCCGGATCGTCGCCGAACTCCAGGAACACAGCCCCGAGTTCGTCCGCCTGTGGGAACTCCAGGAGGTCGCCCAGCGCTACGACGAGAGCAAGACCATCGTCCATCCCGAACTCGGCCGTATCGACGTCGACGGTCAGGTCCTGTTCACCGAGAACCGCGCCCAGACCCTGGTGGTGCTGACCACCCGCCCCGGCACGGAAAGCCACAGCAAGCTGGAACTGCTCTATGTCATAGGACACCAGCAGGTGACCCCCTGACGTCCTGGCCGTGCTCATCACTGGGTGACGAGGCTTAGAAGTCATCTCATTTGGCGGGGTCGGTAGGCCGTCGGTCATGGTGGGGATCGTTGAGCGGCTGGTGCCGGATGAGTTGTGGGAGTTGTTTCAGCCGGGTGGCGCCGGAGGCGCCGTCGCGGCCTCAGGGTGGTGGACAGCGCCGGCATGGTGATCGTGAGGTGCTGGCCGCAATCGTGTTCGTGGCCACGTCAGGCTGCACGTGGCAGCAGTTGCCCACTGCTTCGTTCGGGCCGTCGGGGGCTACGGCTCATCGGCGTTTTTCGGAGTGGACGAAGGCCAGGGTGTGGGCCAAACTCCACCGCGTGGTGCTCGACGAGCTCGGCGCCCGCGGCGAGTTGGACTGGTCGCGCTGCGCGATCGACTCGGTGAACATGCGGGCCCTGAAAAGGGGGACCTGACAGGTCCGAATCCTGTCGACCGGGGCAAGTACGGGTCGAAGATCCATCTGATCACCGAGAGGACCGGTCTGCCCGTCTCCGTCGGAATCGCCGACGGGGGTCCGCGTGATGTCGGCGATCTCCCGGACGGTGAAGCCCTCGACGTACGCGAGATACACAGCGATCCGGAAGTCCTCGGGTATGGCCTGCAGGGCCGCTTTGACGTCCGCGTCGGGGAGGTGGTCGAACGCCTCCGATTCGGCGGAGCGCAGGCCGGTCGACGTGTGCGACTCCGAGCGGGCCAGCTGCCAGTCCTCGATCTCGGCCGTGCCGTAGTACTGCGGGCGGCTCTGCTGTCGGCGGCGGGAGTTGAGGAAGGTGGTCGTGAGGATGCGGTAGAGCCATGCCTTGAGGTTCGTGCCCTCGCGGTACTGGTCGAACGAGGCATAGGCCCTGGCATACGTCTCCTGGACCAGGTCCTCTGCATCGGCCGGACGGCCGGTCATGCGCAGGGCGGTCGAGTAGATCCGGTCGAGGAACGTCAGGGCCGGTTCGAAGCGGGCCTGCAGCTCCGCGTCGGACTGCCTCTCATCCTGTCGTGCACGGCCGTCGGAGTCCTCGGGTGGTGCCACTGGGTCTGTTCGGGCGGTGCAGGGACGGGAGCGGGGCCCGACGGTACCCTCGCCGGCGGACAGCGCCCGGTCGTCGTCAGCGGGGTGTGCCCTGGTCCTGCTCGCCGCGGACGCGAGCGCCGCGTCCGGGTGGGTCCCGACGCCGGGTTCGGTTGTGGTCATGGTGCCTCCTGCAGGATGCGGTGACTGCCGGATCTCAGCCGTCATTGAGGGAAGTGTTGGCGACGACTCGTCCGCGCGTCTTCGCGGTCGGACGTTCACGCCGAGACGCTTACGGTGCCCATGGGTCGAGCGGCAGCTCGGACACGTCTCCGGCAGGCGCGAGACGCGGCGGTACGTCGTGCAGGGCGATGACGACGGTGGTGTCGCGCCGGCCCGCCAGGATGCCGAGTACGTGCTGGGCAGTCCTGTCGTCCAGGCCCGTGGTCGGTTCGTCGACGATCAGTACGTGGGGGTGAAGGGCGAGAGCCCGGCCCAGGTAGACCCGGCGGAGCTCACCGCCCGAGAGCTGCCTCCCGCCGGGGCCGACGCGGGTTGTGGCGGTCAGCCCGCTGTCGTTCAGCCGCAGTTCAGCGAGGCGTTCGTCGATCTCGTCATCGGTCAGGGTGGGGTCGGCGAGGCGCCAGTTGGATCCGAGAGTGCCGGCGAAGAGGTAGTCGTCGGCGGCGACGGCCACGACGGGCGGACGGCCATCGTGGCCGTCGGTCGATTGCCGGAGCGACGAGGCGAGGGTGCGGAGCAGGGTGCTCTTGCCGCTGCCGGAGCGGCCGGTGACGACGAGCATCGTGCCGCGGGAGACGGTGGCGCCGAGCACGCGGCCCGGCCGGAGGGGCATCGGAGGAAGGAGGTAGTCGGCGAAGCCGATGCCCTGATCGGTGGACCATGACCGTATCGCCGTAACGGTGGGGGCATTTGCAGTGTCCTGCGGCGCGCTTGCCGCGAGCCTGCGGTGTGCACCCGTCGCGGTGATCCGGGCTGCGGCGGCGTTCGCCAACTGCTCGGCCTGGGCCGGCACGCCGAGGCTCAGCAGGGTGACGAACACGAACGTGGCGGGGTCCGGTGCGCTGCCGATGCCGGGGACGGTCGTGGCCGCCGTGGCCACGCCGACCAGACCGATGACCAGTGTGGTCCGGAGCCTGCGCCGACCGGCCGCTTCCCGCGCGGAGTCGAGTCGCGTGAACTTCGTCGTCGTACGGGCTGCAAGCTCCTCGGCGGCGCCGAGCGATGCCATCTCCGGCCACGCGTCGACAGCGGTGACGAGTTCAGCGCGCAGCGCCTTGCGAGTGCTCTGCTCGGCCTCGTCGGCGGTGCCGGGCGCACGGTGGGCGATCACCGCCATGATCACCACACCGGCCGCGAGCACAGCTGCCGGTGTGATGGACGTGGCCAGCGCCACGGAGAGGACGGCGCCGACCGTCATCCCGGCGGTGACTGCCACGGGTGCTGTGGACTCGATCAGTGCCATCCCGGCGCTTTCGGCGTCGGCCATGCTGCGATCGAGCAGTTCACCCGACCACAGGCGGTCCAACTGCGCCCGGTCAGTGGCCGCGGCACGGTCGAAGAGACCGGCCCGGGCGGTGGCGACCTTCCGCAGGGCCGCCGCGTGCAGCACCAGACGCTTGCTGTAGTTGCCGGCGATACGGGTCAGGGCGAAGGCGCGTACACCGCCGCTGGGGGCGATGTAGGAGAAGGAGCTGTAGGTGGCCGCGCCGGCGACTGCGCAGGCGCTGATGAACCAGCCCGACAGGCCGAGCAGTCCGGCGGAGGACAGTTCGGCGACGACGGCGAGCGTCAGTCCGGCGGCCGCAAGGGATCGCGCCCGTCGGTCACGGCGGACGTTCGAGTGACGGCTGTCGCTCATCGTGCGTTCACCGGCCTCGCGTCGTGCAGGAGGCCGTCGTCGATCGCGAGCACGGTGTCGGCAGCGGCGGCCAAGGGGAAGGAGTGGGTGGCGATGATGACGGTGCAGCCGTCGGTGGCTCGCCGCAGGGCCTCGACGACATCGCGTTCGCTGTCTTCGTCGAGGTGTGCGGTCGGCTCGTCGAGCAGCCAGAGCCGGGCTCCGCGCAGAAACGCGCGGGCGATGGCGATCCGACGGGCTTCGCCGGTCGACACGCCCCAACCACCCTCGCCGAGCCGGGTGTCCAGCCCCTCAGGGAGGCGTTCGATCACGGCGCTCAGCCCGGCGGCGTCGACTGCCTGCTGGATCTGCTGCTCGGTGGCGTCCGGACGGCCGAGGCGGATGTTGTCGCGGACGGTCGCGTCGAGCAGCACTGTCTGCTGTCCGACCCAGGCGCAGTCGCCGAGTGCCGGCACCTGCCACACGGATGGGGTCCCCCACCGGACCTGTCCGGCCGACGGCAGGCGCATCCCGGCGATCAATGAGAGCAGCGTGCTCTTGCCGGAACCGGAGGCACCGGTGATCGCGGTCCAGGCGCCGGGGACGAAGTCGGCGTCGGCGCTGATGGTGTCGTGGCGGGCGCCGCCGTAGCGGAACCGGACTGCCGTCAAGGACACACCCATTGGCTCCGTCAGCCGTGGACGGGGCACCCGGGATGCCTCGGCGGGGGTGTCCTGCACGATGGCGTGAATGGCGGCGGCCGCGGTCGCGGCGCGTTCCCTCTGGTGGAAGACGGAGGCCCTGGCGCGCATCGGGGCGAAGTACATCGGACATACGAGCAGCACCAGCAGACCGGTGAACAAAGTGAGCCTCGGGGCATGTGGCACATGCACGTAGCCGAGCAGCGACAAGCCGATGTAGGTGGCGTTCACCGCGATGGAGAACGTGATGACGACGTCCATGACCGTCCCGGACACGAAGGCGCGGCGCAGCACGCTCATCGTCGCCCTGTTCAGCCGCTCGGCGGCCGTGGCCAGGGTCCGACCGCGCCGGTCGACCGCGCCGAGCTCGCGCAGTGTCCGCATTCCGCGGAAGCTGTCGAGGACGACGGCGTTCAGGTGCCGGGTCGCGGCCAGCTGCCGGTCTGCGCCATGCTGCGCGAACAGCCCTGCCAGACGCATGTTCAGGGGCAGCAGCGCGGTGGTCAGGACGAGCACGATCGCGGCCGGCCAGTGCACCGCTGCCGTAACCGCGAGGACCGCGAGCATGGACAGCAGCGCAGACCGGCGCAGCGGTCCGGCCTGTGCGTGGTAGTCGGCGACGTCGTCGGCCAGATCGACCATCGCCCACGCGGCCTCGGCCGGCCCGGTGTAGCTGATCCGTCGTCCGGTGGCGGGCAGTAGGGCGCCTGTCAACTGCCGCCGCACCCCGGTGGCCACGGCACGCGCACCCCACTCGCCGAAGGTGCCCGCCGCCCAGCCGGCGCCCACCGCCAGCGCGCCCGCGACGGCGAAGGCCGCCAGGGCTCGGCTCTGTTGGGTCGCTTCGCGGTTCAGCGCCCCCTGGGCCATCCATGCGAGAGCGCCCCAGCGGGTGATCGTGAACAGCGTTTCAAGCATCAGAAGGGCACCCGACAGGTCAAACCAATGCCGTCCCGGTGCGGCGCACACGGTGAGCCATGAGTCTTGCTGCCGGGGTCCGGCACCCGGCTCCTTCGTCTCATTCGTCGTCATGAGGGCGCCGTTCGTCGACGATCCAGGTGATGCCGCCTGTCAGCGCGATGGCGATCATGCCCAGGGTGGTCAGCAGCTCCGAGTGGAT
The DNA here is from genome assembly GCF_053594815.1 of Streptomyces sp. NPDC002577. Taxonomy (NCBI): domain Bacteria; kingdom Bacillati; phylum Actinomycetota; class Actinomycetes; order Kitasatosporales; family Streptomycetaceae; genus Streptomyces; species Streptomyces sp. NPDC002577. Next base: position 164,159 of record NZ_JBSFWK010000012.1, read on the forward strand.
CTGCCGGTAGCCACCGAACATCCCCTGGCAGACGAAATAGGCGAGCAGGCCCAGCACTGTCCAGGCGACCGCGGCAAGCAGACGCAGCACGAGACGGACTGGCGTGGGCAGAGACGACGTATGACCGGCGACATGGCAGGGGCTTCGGGTGGTCATGAGCGTGCTCCTGTGACAAGAGCCGGAGGTTCCTCGGTGTGGGGCCCGGCATCGAGCTTTCCGGGGAAGGCCCGGTGGGCGAACACGTTGTAGGCCAGCACCAGCGGCATGTTCAGTCCGATGCCGACGAGGATGAAGACCATGGTGGAGTGGGGGCTGACCGCGCTGTCGACCGTGAGGGCCGGCGGCACGAGCACCGGGTAACGGGCCACGCCCAGTGCCAGGAACACGGACACCGTCGCGACCACGAGCCCGCCGAGAGGCACGACGTCCGCCGCTGGGGACTGCTGCTTCCGGGGGAACGTGACGAGCGAGGTGGCGGCTCCTCCGGCGGCGAAGAGCAACAGCCCCACGAACGCGAAGGCCCGTGCCGGACTGTCGAGTTTCAATGGTGCGTCGGTGGCGTTGAGGGCGAAGAAGAGCACGACCAGCAGCCCTCCCGCGACCGCCGTGGCAACCACACCCCGTCGGGCCGCCGACTCACGCAGGCGTCCGGACGACTTGTGCTTGGTGTAGGCGTAGCCGAGAGCGGTGTACGCGGCCGTGACGGTGAGCCCCGAAAGCACGCAGAACCAGTCGAGGGCCCCGAAGGCCGACCCGGTGAAGACGTCACCCCGCAGACGCACCGCTGACGTCAGCGTGCCCAGGGCGAAGCCCTGCCCGAACGAGGCCAGCAGCGACGCCACGCCGAAGGCAGTGGTCCAGCGAGGGGCCGGCGGCGCCTGTGAGGCCATTTCGACGCTGACGCCGCGCACGATGAGGGAGAAGAGCACCACGGTCATCGGCAGGTAGGCGTGCGGCAGGATCGTGCCGAAGGCCAGGGGGAAACCTGCCCAGAGCGCGACGCCGAGCAGGATGAGCCAGGTCTCGTTGCCGTCCCAGCCCAGCGCGACCGATTCCAGCATGTGCCGCCGGTGTGCGGGGTCGCGCTCGAAGAGGGTGGCCACGCCGACGCCGAGGTCGTAGCCGTCCAGCACCACGTACATCAGGAGACAGGCGAGCACAGTGGCCGACCAGAGGGTGGTGGTCATCGGGTCGCCACCTCCCGTGAGCCGAGCGGTTCGGGAAGCTCCCGCGGTCCGGGGTCTTCGGCGCGCCGGCTCCCTCCGGTGTCCGGCAGGTCCTCCGGTGGAGGATCGTGTCGGGGGTCGTCGCGTTCCGGGCCGGTGCGCATGGTGCGGACGATGTAGGCGATGTACGCAACCAGCATGATCAGGTAGAGCACCGAGAAGCCGATCACCGAGAACAGGACTTCGCCGGGCGCCAGTCGGGACACCGCGTCGGACGTGCGCAGCTGCCCGAACACGATCCACGGTTGCCGTCCCGCCTCGGCGGTGACCCAGCCCCCGAGGATGGCCAGGATGCCCGCCGGCGTCGTCCAGAGGACGAACTTGTGGAACCGCCGGGCGGTCCAGAGGCGGTTGCGGATGCGCAGGACGGTGGCGGCGAACACCGTGCCGAACATCAGCACGGCCGCAAGGAACATGACGCGAAAGCCCCAGAAGGTAGCTGCCATGTCCGGCCGGTCGGCGGCCGGGGTGAGCTTCAGACCGGGCATCGCGGTGTGGCAGCTCAGGTCCTTGGCGATCGCGCTGCCGAGGCAGGGGATGTTCACCTCGGCGAGGTCACGCGCGGCCTGCTGGTCGGGGATGGCGAACAGGACGAACCCAGTGTTTCCGTCGTGCCAGTTGCCTTCGATCGCCTCCAACTTGGGGGTTTGGTACGACAGTTCGTGTCCGGCGACGCCGTCACCGAGGTAGAGCTGAGCCGGCATCAGCAGCGCGGCGACGCCGAGGGCGATCGACATCGAGCGGCGAGCGAAGCCCTTGGCTCGCCCCTTCACCAGGTACCAGGCCGAAATCCCCGCGACGAAGAAGCCGGCCGAGATGAGTACGGCTGCCACCATGTGCGGCCAGCGCCAGACGAAGGACGGGTTGAAGATCACGCGCACCCAGTCCGTGGGCTCGAACCGACCGTTTACGATCCTGTAGCCGGCCGGCGTCTGCATCCACGAGTTCGCCGCGATGATCCATGTGGAGGACAGGACGGTGCCCAGCGCCACCATGACGGTGGACAGGAACATGGTGCCCTTGCGGACCCGCCCCTCTCCGTAGATGAGGACGCCGATGAATCCTGCCTCGACGAAGAAGGCGGTCACCACCTCCATGCCGATGATCGGGCCGATGATGGGGCCGGTCCTGGCCCCGTACACGCCCCAGTTCAGTCCCATCTGGAAGGTGATGACGGCTCCGGCTACCACGCCGATCGCGAAGCCGACGGCGAAGATGCGCCGCCAGAACCGGAACATCTGCAGGTAGACCGGCCTGCCGGTACGCCAGTACATGCCGTAGACGACGGACAGGAAGATCGACAGTCCGACGGTGATCGCCGGGAAGGTCATGTGGAACATGACCGTGATGGCGAACTGCCATCGCGACAAGTCCAGAAGACTCATCACTGCTCCCTTTTCGAGGGTTCAGGCTTCGATGACCTGGGCGTCGGCTGCCGCGGCCCTGGTGAAGCGCGGCAGGGCGGCGACACTGACCGCGAGCAGGGCGACGATGCCCATCTGCACGTACTCGACGTCGGCGAAGGCATGGGCGATGTCGTGCGGTGCCAAGGCCAGGTAGAGAGTGCCGAGCGTGGCCACACCGAGGGCGAGACCGCTCTGCTGCAGAGTGATCAACACACCGCTGCCGATGCCGCCGAGATGGGTGGGGACGTCGGCGAGCACGCTGCGGAACAGGCCGGCGAACAGCATCGACTGTCCGGCTCCGACCAGGGCGAGCGGCACAGTCATCGCCCAGAGACTGACGTGCGGCCACTTCACGACCAGGACCGTCACCAGTGAGACAAGTCCGGTGAGTTGGACGACCGCGCCGGCGGACAGCGCGGCCCGGCCGAATCGGCTGATGAGGCGGGGCGCGACCATGGAACCGGCGAAGAACAGCAGCGCCATGGGCAGGATCGCCAGGCCGCCGTGCAGGGGGTCGGCGTGCAGGCCGTTCTGGACGGTGAGGGCGAAGACGAACATGAACGCGCCGAAGCCGATGCTGAAGGCGAACACCATCGCCAGGCCGCGGGACATCGACGGCAGACGCAGCACGGACGGCGGCAGCAGCGGGACCTCACCGCGCTTTTCGGCGCGCTTCTCCACGACGTACGTGGCGGCGCCGAGGAGGACCGCGACGGCGAGCAGCAGCCAGATCCACCACGGCCAGCCCAGAGAGTGGCCCTCGGTCAGCGGCACCAGCAGGGCGGTCAGGGTGGCGGCGAACAGCACGGTCCCGGGCAGGTCGATGCCGACCGGGTGGTGCGAGCGGGTGTCGGGCACGACCCGCGCCGCCACAATCAGCACCACCACGCCGATGGGCACGTTGACCAGGAAGATCGGCCGCCAGGAGGTGCCGGCGATGTCGGCGCTGACCAGCAGGCCTCCCACCAACTGCCCGACCACGGCGGCGATACCGGAGGTCGCCCCGTACAGGGCGACGGCGCGGGCCTTGCGTTCCCCTTCGAGAACGTGGTGGAAGGTGGCCAGCACCTGCGGGATGAGCAGGGCGGCGGTGGCGCCCTGGACGATGCGGGCCGCGATCAGCACGCTCACGGTCGGGGCGACACCGCAGGCCAGCGAAGCCAGTACGAAGCCCACGAGCGCGCCGAGGAAGATGCGGTGGCGGCCGTAGCGGTCACCCAGCCGGCCGCCGAGGACCAGCAGGGTCGCGTACGCGACGCCGTACCCGGCGATCACCAGCTCCAGCGATGACGCCGAGGCGTTCAGCGAGGCGTCGATGCTGGGCAAGGCCACGTTGGTGATGAAGAAGTCCATGATCGGCAGGAACGCGCCCGCCAGCAGGATGAACACCCCGACCGGGTGCAGCCCGCCCGCACGGGCCGTGGCATGAGGCGAGAGCGTGGTCGCCCCGGCGTGCCGGGAGGAAGTGGTTGTCGTCATGACAGCTCCAAGACTGATGTTATGACCTCATAACTATGAAGCCATAAGGAGTATGTCCCTATAACTACTTCCCGGCAACCCCCGTACCCTGGAGTGGTGATGGAGGACCAAGCGCACCCAACAGGCCCGGCGACCGCGCAGAACGACGAGCAGCGGTGGGCCGAACTGGCCGACCTCGTGCTGATCGTCAGCCGAGAGATCCAGTTCCGCGGCTACACCGACGAGCGGGCCATCCCCCTGTCACCGTCCGAGGGCATGGTGATGCGCTACCTGCAGCAGGACCACGCCGCCCCACCCAACCGCATCGCCACCGCGACCGGGCTGCAGCGCACCAACCTCTCCACCGTCCTGCGCGGCCTGGAGCAGAAGGGCCTCATCGAGCGACGCGCCGACCCGGGCGACGGCCGCGGGGTGACCGTCCACACGACCGAACGCGGACGCACCAACTACGCCCTCGTCCGCCGGGAATGGGCCACGGCCGTCTCAGCAGCCGCCGACCACGACGCCACACACCTCGACGCGGCCCTCAGCCTGCTCGCCGCAGTGGAAACCGGACTGGCCAGGACACGGCCACGGACCCGCGCAACTCGTCCTGCGCCGAAATCCTGACCTTCTGGCATCCGCGTCGCAACCGTGCCGGCATCCCGTTCCCTCACGCCCGGTCGGCGTGCCCGCCCGTGCGGGATTGAGTGCGACGCCGCCAAGGCACTTCAGGGTGTAGGGGCGTGCAGCAGCGGTAGTACACCCGCCCGTCGGTCCACACTGCCATTGGCGGCACACGGCCTCGGTCGCGTGGCCGTCCTTGCGGTCCCCGGAGTTGTCGATCACGATAACCCCGCCGTCGCGCGGGGCAGTCGCACCGTCATCTTCAGCCGTTCGGCTGGGCGGTCGTGGACCCGGACGGCCGGTACGGTGACCCGGTCCCGGACCCCGCGAAGCCCCTGGCAACATGGCGCTTCGAGCTCGAGAAGTCGACTAGCCAGGTCGCCCGGGCCGATCAAGACCGGCCCGGGCGAGCCTGCTTGCTCAGGCGCCTGGTCACGAGGGTAATGAGGGCCCAGGCGAGGTGAGCTTCGCTGCACGTGGTGCTCTTCCCGCTCGGCGAGGGCTGCGTCCGCTCGCCCGCGGCCAGCCCCCCTTCCCGGCTACCTGCTGGCCAGGTACGTCCCGGGCGGCTCCGTTCTCGCCTAGGCCACCCTCGCAGCCGCCGCCCTCGCCGTGGCGGCATCGCTCCTGACGCGCCCGCCCGCACCGTCGTCGCAGCGGCAAGCGGCTGGCCACCGGGCTGGTCCACGTTGACCATGTCCACCGCCCGGCGACTGGTGTGACCGGTGTGCAAACAACTAGGAGTTGCTACGAAACAGATAAGAGCCTGAATTGCTGCGGCATCGCCTGGCCCCTGTGCGAGGCGGCCCGTCGACAGCCCTCAACATGCGCTCCCGCTCCTGCCGCGACCTGTCGCCCAGCATCCGCACAAACTCAGTGAGATCGTCCATCGCCGGCGTCACCGCTCGCCGGCGAAGTCGACATCAGCCCGAGTGGCCTCCGGGGTGATCTGCGGCCCGTCAGGACGGCGCCAGGGATGTGCGATGGGTACGGACACAGCTCGCCACCACGGATCGGCAGGGAGGGTTCCCCCGGGCTCGAAGGGCTCGCCGGGACGGGGGAGCGCAACCGCCTGCCCGACCTCCTCAGCAGCGTCCTTCGTCCACTCCCCCGGCTCCGCCCAGGGGTGGAAGGCCAGATTGAAGGTGCCCCAGTGGATCGGCAGCAGCACACCGTGTGGCTTACTTCCTTGCAGGTCAAGGTGCGCTTGAACCCCCTGCGGCGGGGTCATGTGAATGTCCGGCCAGAACTCGCTGTAAGCCCCGATCTGGATCATCGTTGCGTCGAAGGGACCGTGCTCAGCACCGATGTCCTGGAAGCCGGGGAAGTACCCGGTGTCGCCGCTGTGGTAGATGCGGTGTTCGTCGCCTGCCACGGCCCATGACGCCCAGAGCGTGTGCTGCTGGTTGCGCAGGCCGCGGCCGCAGAAGTGGCGCGCGGGGGTGGCGGTCAGGGAGAGGCCGGACACCTCGGTGGACTCGTTCCAGTCGAGCTCGCGGAGCCGGTCTGCCCCTATGCCCCAGCGCTCCAGGTGGGCGCCGACTCCGAGCGGCACGGCGAACACGGTGTCGGTGCCGGCCAGCTCCTTGATCGAGGGCAGGTCGAGGTGGTCGTAGTGGTCGTGCGAGATGACGATCACGTCGACCGGCCCCAGCTCGGCCAGGGGCACGGGCACGGGGTGCAGCCGCTTGGGGCCCGCGAAGTCGAACGGGGAGCACCGCGTGCCCCAGACCGGGTCGAACAGCACGCGGCGGCCGTCGATCTCGGCGAGCACGCTCGAATGCCCCATCCAGGTGAGCCGCAAGCCGCTCGCCGGGGGTTTGGCCAGGTCGGCGAGGGTCGTGGCGTGCACCGGCACCGGTCCGGCGGGGGCGCGCCTGGCGCGCTCCTCCTTGCGGAAGTACGCCTTAGCGAGCTCGAACGTGGAGCCGGAGGAGGGGCGGGTCCGGGCGCCCACCGGGTTCTGGAACGAACCGTTGGCGAAGTTCGGCGATCTGTGGATCCGCGCCAGCCGCTCACCCTCCGGCTCCGCGCCGAATGCGACGGGCCGCAGCGAGCGCAGCCCCGAGCTCAGAGAACGAGAACCGGTCACGGCACCTCCAGTGGTCGTAGGTCATCCATTATGTGGGGCCCCTCTGACAGACCCGGGTCGGCGAGGTGACGGCGCGATGTCCGCGGCCGTCCACTCTCCTCCGGGGCCTCCAGGGATCTCCGGGGCTCCGGGTGACGCGCGTCCTCCGGCGCCCCCGTAAGGACGCAGCAATCGGCTCCCGGGATGCCTCTTCCTCGACGGGCGAGGTACTCGGGCTGTGGCACTCGGAAAAGTCAGGCCGCATGTCACATCCGCGGCGCCCCGGTCCGTCGTACCGGTGACAGCACACCGTATGCATCAGGACGGAATGTGGCCCCATGGCCCGCATCACGCTCGACCCGCCCCGAACCCTGCTCTTCCGCATCGTTCAGTGGTAGTCGAAGCGCACATACGGCAAGGTCCTGGACCCTGCGAAGGCGCTCGCCCACCATCCGCGCGTACTGTGGGGCGACCTCCGCTTCAAGCAGTCCGTGGCGAAGTGCAACAAGCTCAACCCGGATCTCAAGGCGCTCGCGGAGATGGCCGCGGCCGCGTCGATCGGCTGCTCGTGGTGCATGGACTTCGGGTGGAAGTTGCTTCTTGATTAATTAATCATGCTGGGTCATTTCGGGGTAACTTTCCGGGATGGATCAAGGGATGGTGTCGGCGACGCGGGCTGCCCGGATTCTGGGTGTCGACGCGGACGCTGCGCAGGTACACGGCTTCTGGTGTGCTGGCTGACCGGAGGTCGCCGGGCGGGAAGCGCATCTTCTCCGTGGTGGAGTTGGAGGCCCTGCGTGCGGAAGCCGGAAGGGTGCCGGACGTTCAGGGTGTCGTGCTGTACGGGCGGGTGTCGTCTCAGCGGCAGCGTGCCGAGGGTGACCTTGACCGGCAGATGGCCCGGTTGCGCAAGGCGGTCGGGGGCGGCCGGTGGTCGGGAAATTCTTCGATGTCGCTTCGAGGCTGTCGGACCAGCGGCGAGGGCTGCGGAGGGCGTTGACGCTGTGCCAGCGGCCGGAGGTGTCGGTGCTGCCGGTGGAGGATGAGGAGCGCCCTGGCCCGGTTCGGGGCCGGGGTCTACGGGATGTGGTGCTGCCTGCGTTCGGGGTGACGTTGGAGGTGGCCGGGGTGGATGAGGATCTGGACGCTTCGCAGGAGTCGGAGCTGGTCAAGGACATGCTCGCGGTGGTCACCTCGTTCTCGAGCCGGTTGTACGGACAGCGTTCGGCGACAGCACGGGCGCTCACACGGTTCATCAAGTCCACTGTTTGTCAACCGGATTTGCAGGACCTGACTTGGTCAACGATAGGGTGATTGTGTCGAGTTGAGAGGGGGGCAGCGAGTGGCACGGAAGAAGCGTGGTAAGCGGCTGCGCGTCCTTGCCGACCCTTTCACCGTCGCTGCACCCTCGGGTGCCCGGATACGTGACCGGCTGCACGTTACTGACGTTGATGCTGAGGTGCTGAGGCTGGTTGGCCGGCACCTCGGTCACCATCAGCGGGCCGACCTCGCTCGTCGTGTCGAGATCGGCAAGGTGCGGGTCAAGGACAATCAGCGCATCGAGCGCAAGCGTGAGCTGACGAAGGTGTCGTCCTCGCGGATGGCGGGGGCGATGACGCGTGCCTCAGAGGACCAGTACCAGCTCAGCTTGCGGTGCTTGTACGACGAGGCATCCAGTCTGCGTCGAGCGATCCGCACGATCATCAAGCGCCTCACGGTGGAGTGCGGCGGGAAGAAGGGCAAGGTTCGCGGCTACAAGGACCAGGCGGAGCGGTTCCACAAGCAGCGCCGGTTGCAGGTCCTCACAGCCCGCCTCGCAGTCGTCGAGCAGCGTATCCAGGACGGTCGACCGTCGATTGTGGTCGGCGGCCGACGGCTGGCGAAGGTGCGGCACAGCCTCACCGACGCGGGCCTGACAGAGGCCGAGTGGCGCGAGCGGTGGGATGCCGAGCGGCTGTTCCTCACCGCCGACGGGGAGTCCGGGGCGCCGTTTGGGAACTACACCTTCAGCGTCGACCCAAGCGACGACCAAATGACGATCCTACTGCCCGAGCCGCTGCGTCACCTCGCGAACCAGCCTCGGGGCCGGTACCGCCTCGCCTGCACTGTCGGCTTCTCCCACCGCCGTGAGGAGTGGCTGGACCGTGTGACCGTGAACCGGTCCGTACGCTACGACATCATCTTCGAGCCGGGCCGGGGCCGCTGGTACCTGGATGCGTCCTGGTCGGCAGACAAGGCCGTGCTGCCGACGCCGGAGGAGATTAGGGCCTTTGGTGAGCGCACCATCGGTATCGACCTGAACGCCCATCACCTGGCCGCCTGGGTGCTCGACCCGCACGGCAACCCGATCGGCGACCCCATCACCGTGCCCCTGGAGATGTCCGGCCCCGCCTCGACACGGGACGGAAGGCTCCGCACCGCGATCACCGAACTGATCCGCATCGCCAAGGAGCACAACTGCGCCGGGATCGTGGTGGAGAACCTGGGCTTCGACGACGCCCGCTCGATGGGCCGCGAGACGATGGGCCGAGGCCAGCGCGGCAAGCGGTTCCGCCGTACCGTGGCTGGTATCCCCACCGCACGATTCCGAGAGCGACTGCGCGGCATGGCATTCCACGCCGGACTCGTCGTCATCGCAGTCGATCCGGCCTATACAAGCATCTGGGGCGAGCGGTACTGGAAGGCCCCGCTCCAGCAGCACAAGAAGACCACGGTCACACGCCACCACTCGGCGGCTGTGGCTATCGGCAGGCGTGGCCTGGGACACGGGATTCGGCGTCGGCCAGGTGTGACCCCCGCTCACCAGAGGATGAACGCGGGGAGAGCTACCGGCCAGACCATATCCATTCCCAGGCCACGCGGGACCACGAGCCCACCCAGGACAGTGAGCGCGCCCAACCGGGGCGGTAAGACTCGCCTGTGCCCAAGTGGACAACAGCTCGTGCTGTTCCCCGACCCCGAAGACCGTTCGTGGGGTCACCGAATCACCGATTCGGTTTGCGCTGATTCGGCCAACACTGGCCAATCACGCTAGGAACGGTACTGGAAGGAGCATGGCGAGCAAGCTGCGCGACGTCCCGGTCTGGCGCGACAGCGAGGCGTACACACCGCTGGAGCGCGACGTCCTCGCGTACGCGGAGGCGATGACGGCGACTCCGCCTGCCGTCGAGGACGACCTGGCCGACCCGCTGCGCGGGCGTCTCGGCGACGCGGCCTTCGTCGAGCTGACGGCGATGGTCGCGGTGGAGAACCTGCGTTCGCGCATGAATTCGGCGCTGGGGCTGACCAGCCAGGGATTCAAGGACTCGTGCGATCTCCGGGACGGGCCGGCGACACGGGGTGCGGTAGCGGCGTCGGGTGCCTGATCAGTCGCGGTGCCTGGCCGGTCGGGGTCCTTCAGCGCCGGGTGTGCCGGCGCTGAAGGCACGCTTTGACAGGGATCTGGACACATCTCGATACTGACCAGCGATTCAGTAATGATGCAGAGATCGCGTCGGTACGCAGATTCGTACGCAGGTCGGAACGCAGACCGAGACCCGAGAGCCCTGGAGACCCATGCCCGGCACACCCGCCGAACCCCCCGCCTCGCCACCCGTCGCGGAGCGCACCGCCATGAAACCCCCGCTGATGTCGCTGACCTGGACCGATCACGTCACCGGCCGCCGGGGGTTCCTCGTCGTGGACCGGCTGGTGCGCGGTGTCTCCAGCGGCGGGCTGCGCATGCGCGCGGGCTGCACGCTCGACGAGGTCACCGGTCTCGCGCGCGGAATGACGATGAAGGAGGCCCTGCACTACAACCCCGCGGGCCGCTACATCCCCCTGGGCGGTGCCAAGGGCGGCATCGACTGCGATCCACAGGACCCGGAGGCGTATGGCGTCCTGGTGCGCTACCTGCGCGCCATGCGCCCGTACATCGAGGACTCCTGGACCACCGGGGAGGATCTCGGCCTCACCCAGGACCTGGTCGACCGGGCCGCCGCGGAGGCGGGCCTCGTCTCCTCCATCCAGGCCGTCTACCCGCTGCTCGACGACGAGACGGCGGCCCGGCAGCGGCTCGCCGACGCGTTCGCGGTCGAGGTGGACGGCATCGGGCTCGACGAGCTCGTCGGAGGGTGCGGGGTCGCGGAGTCGGTGCTGGCCGCGCTGGACCGGGCGGGTGTTCCGCATGCGGGCACCCGCGTCAGCGTGCAGGGCCTGGGCACCATGGGCGGCGCGACGGCTCGCTTCCTCGCTCGCGCGGGACTCACGGTCGTCGCCGTCGCCGACGTCAAGGGCACGATCGCCAACCCGGCCGGGCTCGACGTCGAGGCGCTGCTCGCGGCCAGGGACGCGTACGGCACGGTGGATCGCGCCGCCCTGCGCGACGACGACCGGGAACTGCCGGGCGACGCCTGGCTGTCCGTCGACGCGGACGTCCTCGTACCCGCGGCGGTGTCGTATGCGATCGATGCCGGGAACCAGCGGCGGATCACGGCCCGCTGGGTCGTCGAGGCGGCGAACATGCCGGTGGTGCCGGAGGCGGAGACGCTGCTGACTGCGCGCGGGATCACCGTCCTGCCGGACGTCGTCGTCAACTCCGGTACGAACGCCTGGTGGTGGTGGACGCTGTTCGGCGACATCGGCGCGGACGCGGACGAGGCCTTCGCCCACACCCGCCGTTCCATGCGTGCCCTGGTCGATCAGATGCTCACGCGCGCGGAGGCCGACGGTTCGACGCCGCGGGCGGCCGCGCACGCCATCGTGTCGGACCGACTGCCGGTGATCGCGGAACAGTTCGGTTGGTACAGGTGACCGTTCCGGTTTGGGCATGCGGAGTGGCCAGGGTGTGCAGATGACACGGGTGCGGATGGGTGTGGCCGAGCGCCGCGAAGAGCTGTTGCGGGCCGCCGTCGAGCAGATCGAGGCGCGCGGCGTCGCGGCCGTGCGCATCGCTGATGTGGCCTCCGCGCTCGGGGTCAGCAACGCCCTGGTGCTCTATCACTTCTCGACCAAGGAACAGCTGGTCGCCGCCGCGTTCGCGCACGCCGCCGAGGGCGATCTCGCGCATCTGCGCAAGCTGCTCGGCAGGCGCACGACGGCGGTACGGCGCCTGCGTGCCGCCGTCCGCTGGTATGCGCCGACCGGGCAGGCCAAGGGTTGGCGGCTATGGATCGAGGGCTGGGCGGCGGCCCTGCGCGATCCGGCGCTGCGCGAGGTCACCCGCGGTCTCGACCAGCAGTGGAAGGCGGCGCTCGCCGAGGTGATCGCGGAGGGCGCGGCGGCCGGTGAGTTCCGCTGCCCGGATCCCAGCGCCGCGGCGCTGCGCCTGACCGCGCTGCTGGACGGCCTCGCGGTCCAGATGACGACCTACGACGGCGCCCTGTACCGTGCACGCATGTCCGAGTGGGTCGACGAGGCACTCGCCCGTGAACTGGGCCTCAAGCCGGACGCGCTGACGGCCCGGTGAACCGGCGGGCCGGGGGCCCGGTCCCGGACGGAGCCCCAGAGGCCCCCCGAAGCCCCCAGAGGCCCTACAGAGGCAGCAGATCCGGCCTCTTCGCCTCCACGTGGTCGCCGGAGGACTCCCCCCGCAGCCGCCGTCCGATCCACGGCACGAGGTACTCGCGGGCCCAGTGGATCGTGTCGCGGCGGACCTCCAGGGAGCCGCGCGGCGGTTCCGGGGGCCACGGCTGGTCCGGGTCGGCGGGCACCTCGAGTCCGAGCACCTGTGCGGCGCGCAGGGCGACGCGCGTGTGGCCCTCGGGCGACAGGTGCAGCCGGTCGGGGTCCCATGCCCTGCGGTCCTGGATGGTCTTGAGGGACCACAGGTCGAGGACAGGGCAGTTGTACCGGTCGGCGATGGACCGCAGGTGCAGGTTGTACGTGGCGATCTTGCCGCGCAGGTGCTTCAGCACGGGCACGCCGCGGGTGTCGAAGCCCGTGGCGATCAGGACGGTGCCCGCGGCCGATGTGAGGTCGGCGACGGCACGCTCGAAGCGCTCCGCGACGTCGTCGGGGTCGTTGCCGGGCCGGATGATGTCGTTGCCGCCGGCGCAGAACGTCACCAGGTCGGGCGCGAGTTCCCTGGCCCGCGGTATCTGGTCCGCGACGATCTGGTCGAGGAGTTTGCCGCGTACGGCCAGGTTGGCGTAGCGGAAGGTGTGCTCAGGGACCCGGTCGTCGAGGAGGACGGCCAGCCGGTCGGCCCAGCCGACGAAGCCTCCGCCAGGCCCGGGGTCTCCGACACCTTCGGTGAAGCTGTCGCCGACCGCCGCGTAGGACCTGATCACGTCACTGGTAAGGGTTCTCGACTCTGCCACGTCGCCATATCTTTCACCTCCCTAAGTGACCTACGCCACCGTAGGAAGGGGTTGACGGCTGGTGAGAAATGCCACTCGTCAAGATTGGTCCAAGCCGGGAATAGGGGGAGGCCGTTGCACGGCTCGCAGGCAGGACGACCTCGCAGGACGACGTGGGCCCGGTGGGGCCGCACCGCCTCAGGGTGCGGCCCCACCGGGCCTGGTGGAACCGAAACCGCGTCAGATCGAGACGCCGTGCTGGCGCAGGTAGGCCAGCGGGTCGACGTCGGAGCCGTAGTCGGGCGTGGTGCGGATCTCGAAGTGCAGGTGCGGGCCGGTCACATTGCCGGTGGCGCCGGAGAGGCCGATCTGCTGGCCCGCCGTCACGGTCTGGCCGGCCGAGACGGAGAAGGCGGACAGGTGGGCGTACTGCGCGTACATGCCGTCGTTGAGCTTGATGACGACCTGGTTGCCGTACGCGCCGCCCCAGCCCGCGGAGACGACGGTGCCGGCGCCGACGGCCTTGACGCTCGTGCCGGTCGAGGCGACGAAGTCCACACCGGTGTGGTAGCCGCTGGACCACATGCTGCCCGCCTGGTGGTAGGGGGTGCCGATGGTCGTACCGGGGATCGGCGCGGTGAAGGCGGAGGTGGTCGCGGCCGCGGTGGTCGCGGCCGCCGTGTTCGTGGCCGTGGTGGCCGCCTTGGCGGCAGCGGACGCCGAGTCGCCGGAGGCCGTCCCGGCGATGACGAGCTTGATGCCCGCGCGGAGCTTCGCAGGATCGGCGCCGATGACCGTGCGGTTGTCCTGGTACAGCTTCTTCCAGCCGCCCGCGACCTTCTGCTCCTTGGCGATGCTGGTGAGGCAGTCGCCCTGCTTCACCGTGTACGTCTTCGTCGCGGCCGACTGGGCGGCGGTGACGGCCTTTCCGGAAACGGACTGGACGGCGGCGGACTGCGCGGGGGCGGCGAACGCACCGGTGGCGCCGACGAGCGGCAGCACGAGTACGGCACTGCCGGTGCCGAAGGCGGCTATGGAGCGGGTGAAGCGCAGGGACTTGGCACTGCGGTGCTTACCGGTCGCGGGCATGGCGAATTCCTCTCCGGCGCCTGCGAGGTGAGCTGTCGGGTTCGGACTGGAGATGTCCGGCCGCGTTGTGGCGCGACTTCACCCCGAGCCGGTCCGGAGACCCGGAACCGGCGTACTGCCTGTGGGGTCCCCCGCTCCTGCCATGCACGTGTGTGAGTGGGGATTCCGGGCAATGGCAGGATTCGGCGTCCGCCCGGATCGACCGCGACCGTAAGCGAGCCGGAATGGCCGAAACAAGCGAGGAGTTGACGGTGGGACGCCGGTTCTTGATCCTTCTCCGCGGATTCCGGTCACCCTCCGTGGATTAACGATCTCCACATTCCGGCCAACACCCAGAAATCTCCGAGGAAGTCATGAAAGGGAGATCGCCACCCACCGTCACCAATATGATCCTGCTCACGGCATGACAGTCATGCCGCCTTATTTCAGGGTAAGTTGCTCTTAATCGCTAATAATTCACAAATCGGTCAGATGCGACGAAGACGGAAAAATGCCGCATCGAGGTCGCCGTGCAGCCCGGTGCGCAGCCCGTGGTGCAGCAGCACCGCGCCTCGGTGCACTGTGCCGGTCTCGAGGCATTCGTACGACGCGGCGGGGTCCAGCCCGCGCAGCCTGACCGCCGGCGGCGCCTCGCCGTAGCGCTGGGCCTGCAGCCACGCCAGTACGACGCTCTCGTCCCCGCGGACGTACTGCACGGCGCTCAGGCCGCCCTCCGGCGGCCGCAGCCGGTAGAGGTCGCCGCGCTGCACGACGGGCCGGATCTCCTTGTAGAGATCCACCCACCGGCGGGCCTCGGCGAGCTCCTCGTCGCTCCACTCGGTGAGGTCGCCGCCGACCCCGAGCACCCCGGCCATCGAACTGACGAAGCGGAAGCGCAGCGAGCTCACCCGGTCGTTGAGCTGCACGTTCGGGCTGTCGGTGACCCAGGCGGCCATGACCCGTGCCGGGTGCACCTGGCTGAAGCCGTGCTGGATGGCCAGCCGGTCCAGCGGGTCGGTGTTGTCCGAGGTCCACACCTGGTCGGTGCGCGCCATGATGCCGAGGTCGATCCGGCCTCCGCCGCCCGAGCAGGACTCGAAGGCCACCCCCGGGTGGGCGGCGCGGAGCCGGTCCAGCAGTTCGTACAGCGCGTGCACATGATCGTTCCAGAGCCTCTGCGGGTACCGCTCGCCCGGCCATCCGGCATCCGTGAAGCAGCGGTTGAAGTCCCACTTCACGTAGTCGATGGGGGCGCTGCCGAGCAGGGTGTCCAGCTGCTCCCACAGGTACTGCTGGACGTCCTCGCGCGCGAGGTTGAGGACCAGCTGGTTGCGGAACTCCGTCCGCGTACGGCCGGGGAAGTGCTGCACCCAGTCGGGGTGGGCGCGGTACAGATCGCTGTCCGGGTTGACCATCTCCGGCTCGACCCAGATGCCGAACTGCATACCCAGCGCGTGCACGTCGTCGGCGAGCGGCTTCAGCCCGTGCGGGAAGCGGTCCGGGTTGGGCGTCCAGTCGCCGAGCCCGGCCCGGTCGCTGGTCCGTGTGCCGAACCAGCCGTCGTCGACGACGAACAGTTCGACGCCCATGTCGGCGGCGCGCTGGGCGAGCGCCCGCTGCTGGTCCTCGGAGATGCCGAAGTTGGTGGCCTCCCAGGAGTTGTAGAGCACGGGCCTGTCCTGGTCGGCGTCTGGAATGACGTATTCGCGCTGATATGCGTGCCATGCACGGCTCGCCCCGCCGAATCCTCCGTCGCTCCAGAGCCCCGCGAAGACGGGCGTGACGAGCGTCTCACCGGGCTCGAGGAGCGCCTGCCCCGAGTCGTCGTACCCCGTCCCACCGGTGATCTGCACGATGCCGTCCGGCAGCTGCTGCACGGCGATCCGCCAGGAGCCCGACCATGCGAGGGCGCAGCCGTAGACCTCGCCGGACTCCTCGGTCGCCGCGCCGTCCGCGTCGAGCGCCACCCACGGCAGGTGCTGGTGCCCGGTGTGACCGCGCCGGCTGCCGATGACCTTCTCGCCGTAGGTCAGCTCGGACCGTACGAGCTGGGACTCGGCCGCCCACCGGCCGTGCAGCTGTGACAGCCGCCAGCGGTCGCGCACCGGCAGCGTCCAGGTCGCGGAGTCGGCGCGCAGCACCTCCAGGGCCGGGGCGTCGGCCGGGCCCTGGTGGATCAGGATGGCGTCACGCTCGACGACGTCCCCGCGCATGCGGTAGCGGAGGGTCAGCTGGAGGTGGTGCACCTCGTCGAAGAAGTGCAGCTGCAGCTCGTCGTCGTCAGCGGCCGCGTTCCGGTACCGCCACTCCGTGCCGCGCACCTCGTCGGTACGCACGGACAGCGCGGGGCGCGCGAAGCGGGGGCCGCCCTCGACCGGGTACTCCTCATGTCCGTCGAGCGGGGACTCGAAGGGCCGGTACGGGGCGGGAGGTTCGGCGGCGAGCGCCTCGGCGTCGGCGAGGGTGATCCGCGGCCCCCAGTGCAGGTGCAGCAGCTCGTCGCGGTCCGTCAGTCGCAGTGCATAGCTGCTGCCGGGCCCGGAGAGAAGCCACGTCCGGCCGTCTCCACCGATCTCGATCATCACAAGCCCCCACACATTCGCTCAAGCACACTCAGGTGCCAACATCATCGTGGGTGGACCGTACTCTCGGCAATGACCTCATACCGGGCAGGCCGGGCGTTGATGCCGCCGGGCAAGACACCACATACAGCTGTATGTGAGGGCCGAACGGTGTCACGGAAGGCCCGAAAATCACGGCGACAGCAGATGATTGGCCCTGCCACCCGTGTCGTATGGTCGACAGAGCGCCCTCCGGCAAGCAGCGCCGGTGGCGGACTGGGAGGAGCCCACGTGACGCAGCAGGTCCCGTCGACAGAACCTGAACTCGCCGGTGTGCGCAACTTCCGTGACGTCGGGGGTCTGCCGACGGTGGACGGCCGCCGGACCCGGTGGGGGCAGCTGTTCCGGAGCGGGCACCTGGCGCACGCGACCGATTCGGACGCGGCGTTCCTCGCCTCGCTGGGGCTGCACACGATCTTCGACTTCCGCAACGCCGCGGACCAGCGGCTCGAGGGCCGCGACGTGGAGCTGCCCGGCGTACGCAACGTGAACATCCCGCTGAACGACCCGGCCGACGGAGCCGAGTTCTGGAGGATGGTCCGGGACGGCAGCGTGGACCAACTGCGCACCATCCTCGCCGACAGCAAGGGCGCGGACCGGATGATCGCCTCCTACCGCACCCTCATCACGCGGCGCACCGCCGAGCACAGCCGTGTACTGCACGCCCTGGCGGACGACAGCGTGCCCGCGCTGATGCACTGCGCCGCGGGCAAGGACCGTGCGGGCCTGTCGATCGCGATCACACTGCTCGCGGTCGGCGTCGAGCGCGACGCCATCGAGACGGACTACCTCCAGTCGAACGCCGCGCACCGCCGCTACAAGGTGCGCCGGACCGACACCTCCCCCGACGGCATGTCGCCTGAGATCCTGGAGCTGCTGAGCCCGCTCTTCGACGCCCGCGCGGAGTACCTCCACGCGGCATTCGACACGATCGAGGAGACCTGGGGCAGCGCCGAGACCTACTTCACCGAGGGCCTGCGGCTGACCCCGGACGTACGCGAGAGGCTCCGCGCGCGACTGCTCGACTAGCGAGCCGGTGGGCTCGGACGGCGCTGCTACTGGCTCTTCGCACCGAGCTCGAAGAGCAGGAATATGAACGCCGCCAGCAGATGCCCCACAGCGATGTAGACGATGAGTCGCACCCACAGAGCGCGCGGGAACCGATCCTCGATCGAGCGGCGGGACGCGACCGACTCGGACGCCGCCGGTCGGGGCGTCGTCGGTTCCGGCATCGTCGGTTCGGTCATCGCGGGTCTCCCATGGTCCGGTGGCCGGCCGCCGGGCCGAGGCACAGCGCGGCGGCGGGGCTCTGCAGCAAGGTGTGTACGAAGAGCAGTTCGGCCCCTTCGCGGCCGTCGGCCGTGAGCCGGTGCGGGGTCAGCGAGTCGAAGTGCGCGCTGTCACCGGGGCCGAGGGTGTGCGAGGCATCCCCGAGCCGCAGCCTCAGCCGCCCCTCGAGCACGTAGAGCCACTCCTCGCCGGGGTGCACGCGCACGATGTCGCCCTGCGTCCCGGGCGCCACGTGGACCCGCAGGGCCTGCATGGCGCGTCCTGATGAGCCCGCCTGCCGGTAGGTCCAGCCGCCCGCCTCGGTGGGCTCCGTGTCCGCGCCGCGGAGTACGGCGTCGCGGTCGGCCACCGTCTCGCCGAGCAGTTCGGAGACCGTCGTACTGTAGACACGCGCGAGTGCGAGCAGCATCGGCAGCGACGGCTGGCGGCGCCCGGTCTCGAGGCGTGAGAGGTGGGCGGGCGAGAGCCCTGCCGCGCGGGCGGCGGCCTCCAGGGTCAGCGAGGCACGTCGCCGCAGCTCGCGCAGGTGGGGCGCGACGGCGGGCAGGTCATCGTCCAGCGCCGGCCGCTGCGGCTCGGAAGGGCTCATGCCCTCGATTCAGCCAGACGTCATGCCTCTCGGGCAAATTCCTTGCCCGAGAGGCAAAAACTTCCAGCGGGACCTGCTATCGGTTGGCCACCGCCTGCTTCACCAGCGTCTTCCCGAAGTCCCACATGAGCCCGCTCCCGCTGTGCGCGTCGTCCATGACGGCGGTGAAGGCATCCACGAACCGGTCGACGTCCCGCTCTCCCACGACGAGCGGCGGGATCAGCTTGATCACTTCGAGGTGGTCGCCGGAGACCTGGGTGAGGATGCGGTGCCTCTGCAGCAGCGGCACCACCACCATCTGCGCGAAGAGCCCCTTCCGGGCGGCCTGCAGCATCGTCCAGCGGCTGCGCAGCTTCAGGGACCGGGGCCTGCCGAACTCGATGCCGATCATGAGCCCGCGGCCCCGCACGTCGCCCAGCAGCTCGTAGCGGTCGACGAGCGCCGCCAGGCGGCTCTTCAGCAGCTCACCGGTCGCGCGGGCGTTCGCGACGATCTGCTCGTCCTCCATGACGGAGAGCACCGCGAGCCCGGCCGCCATGGCCTGTGCGTTGGAGCCGAAGCTCGCCGAGTGGACCAGCACGCGGTCGATCGACGAGTAGACCTTCTTGAAGATCCAGTCCGTGCCGATCGTGGCGCCGACCGGGACATAGCCTCCCGAGAGCGCCTTCGCCACGCACACCAGGTCCGGTTCGACGCCTTCCTCGTGCTGGTACGCGTAGAAGTCGCCGGTGCGACCGAGGCCGGTCTGCACCTCGTCGGCGATGAGCAGCGCCTTGTGCCGGTGCAGCAGGTCCTGGGCGGCCCGCAGATAGCCGGGCGGCGCCTCGTGCACGCCCTTGCCCTGGATCGGCTCGACGATCAGCGCGGCGACATCGCCCTTCTTCAGCTCCTTCGCCAGTACGTCGAGGTCGCCGAGCGGGACGGCCGTGTCGGGCAGCAGCGGGGCGAATCCGTCCCGGAAACCCGACTCCCCGTTCACGGACAGCGAGCCGGTGGTCAGCCCGTGGAAGGCGTGCTCGCAGTACAGGACGCGCGGCTTCCCCGTCGCGTAGCGGGCGAACTTCAGCGCCGTCTCGACGGCCTCCGTGCCGCTGTTGCCGAAGAACACCCGGTCCAGGTGCGGGCTGTGGGCGAGCAGCTTCTCGGCGAGCAGTCCCGGCAGCGGCTGGCAGTCGAAGCGGGTCAGATCGGCGAGCGAGGCGTCGAGCACGTCGTGCAGCGCCTTGCGTACGACGGGGTGGTGCCGGCCGAGGCCCATGACGCCGAACCCCGCGAGCATGTCCAGGTAGCCGTTGCCTTCCTCGTCCCAGAAGTACGCGCCCTCGGCCCGTTCGTAGACCTTGTCGAAGCCGATGGTGTGCAGCATGCGCGGCAACTGGTGGTTGAGGTATCTGGAATGCAGCTCGTAGCGCTCGGCACCGCGCTCCGCGAGGAGCCTGCCCAGGTCGAACTCCGTGCGCCCGCCCGGCTGCGCGCCGTCACGGCGAGCCTTGCGCGTCCCCTGTGCCAAGGGGCCCGGCTGCTCCAAAGAGTTCTGCTGTTCCAAGGGGCTCTGCGCGCCTTCCTCGAACTCCTTGGGTTCGGAGGTGGTCATTCCGGTTTCTCCTTGGCTGCCAGGGCGGCACCGATCCGTCCGGCGATCTCGACGGGCGTGAGCCCGATGTCGGCCAGTACCTCACCGCGCTTGGCGTGCGCCAGGAACTGCTCCGGGATGCCGAACCGCCGCACGGGCACGTCGACTTCGGCATCCCCGAGCGCCAGCGCGACCGCCGCACCGACGCCGGCCGCCCGGCTGTTGTCCTCGACGACCGCAACCAGGTCGTGCGCGGCTGCCAGCAGCGGCAGTGCAGGGTCGACGGGCTTGACCCAGCGCGGGTCGACGACGGTGCACCGGATGCCCCGCGCCTCGAGCAGCTCGGCGGCCTGCAGGCACACCGGCGCCATCACGCCGACGGCGACGAACAGCACCTGCGCGTCGTCCATGGGGCCCCGCGCCGACGCCGTCCGGTGCAACACGTCGAGGCCGCCCATCCGGTCCACCGCCGGAATCGCGGGTCCCACCGACTCCTTGGGGAAGCGGATCAGCGTCGGTGCGTCGTCGACGGCGACCGCCTCGCGCAGCTGCGCCCGCAACTGGTCGGCGTCCCGCGGCGCGGCGATCCTGAGCCCCGGCACGACCTGCAGGATCGACATGTCCCACATCCCGTTGTGCGACGCCCCGTCGACGCCGGTCACACCCGCCCGGTCCAGAACGAACGTCACGCCGCACCTGTGCAGGGCGACATCCATCAGCAGCTGGTCGAAGGCACGGTTGAGGAAGGTGGCGTAGACGGCCACCACGGGATGCACCCCGCCCGTCGCAAGGCCGGCGGCGGACACCGCGGCGTGCTGCTCGGCGATGCCGACGTCCCACACCCGGTCGGGGAACCGCTCGGCGAACTTGGTCAGACCCACCGGATGCAGCATGGCGGCCGTGATCGCCACGACGTCGTCACGCTCGGCTCCGATACGGGCGATCTCGTCGCCGAACACCTCTGTCCAGGAAGGCCCGTTGGAGGGTGTGAGCGGTTCGCAGGTCAGCGGGTCCATGACGCCGACGGTGTGGAAGCGGTCGGCCTCGTCCGCGAGCGCCGGCTCGTAGCCGCGCCCCTTCTCGGTGAGGCAGTGCACGAGCACCGGCCCGTGGAAGCGCTTCGCACGGCGCAACGCCGACTCGACGGCCCGGGTGTCGTGCCCGTCGATCGGCCCCAGGTACTTCAGCCCCAGGTCCTCGAACATCCCCTGCGGGGCGAAGGCGTCCTTGAAGCCCTTCTTGGCGCCGTGCAGCGACTCGTACAGCGGCTGCCCGATGACGGGGGTGCGCTGCAGCACGTCCTTGCCCCAGGCCAGCACCTTCTCGTAGCCGTCGGTCGTGCGCAGCGTCGCCAGGTGGTTGGCGAGGCCTCCTATCGTCGGTGCGTAGGAGCGCTCGTTGTCGTTGACGACGATGATGAGCGGCCGGTCCTTGGCGGCGGCGATGTTGTTGAGCGCCTCCCACGCCATGCCGCCGGTGAGCGCGCCGTCCCCGATGACGGCGACGACATGGCCCTGCTCCCCCAGCACCTGGCGTGCCTTGGCAAGGCCGTCCGCCCAGCCGAGGGCGGTGGAGGCATGGCTGTTCTCGATGACGTCGTGCTCGGACTCCTCACGCGACGGATAGCCGGACAGGCCTCCCTTTCCGCGCAGCTTCGAGAAATCCTGACGCCCTGTCACCAACTTGTGTACGTAACTCTGGTGGCCGGTGTCCCACAGGATGCGGTCGACGGGGGACTCGAAGACCCTGTGCAGGGCGATGGTGAGCTCCACCACCCCGAGGTTGGGCCCGAGGTGACCGCCGGTCCGGGCGACCGCATGCACCAGGAACTCGCGGATCTCCTCGGCCAGTACGTCGAGTTCGTCCTCGGACAGCGCCTTCAGATCACGCGGCCCCCGGATCCCTTCCAGAATCGTCACTCTCAGGCCTCCCCTTTCTTTTGGAGCTCGGTTCGCCTCCGGGGCGGCAAAGCCTGTGTCGAGAAGGCGACCGTGCTCAGCCCTCCTTCGTCGGACCTCCGCGCGCTCGTCGTCTCGACACAGGCGCGCCCCTTCGGCTCACTCACTGGCACGTTGCTCAGCTCACGGCGACACCGGACGCTTCCGGCGTGGTGACCGTCGGGGCGCCGGATGCGACACCGTCCTTCTCCATCTGCTCGGCGAGCTTCATGGCCTCCTCGATGAGGGTCTCCACGATCTTCGACTCGGGCACCGTCTTGATGACCTCGCCCTTCACGAAGATCTGCCCCTTGCCGTTGCCGGAGGCGACACCCAGGTCCGCCTCGCGGGCCTCGCCGGGGCCGTTGACGACGCAGCCCATGACGGCCACCCGCAGGGGAACCTCCAT